>JANYAS010000156.1 GCA_025361205.1 Holophagaceae bacterium | reverse complement strand
CCACGTTGCCCCCCGGGTACTGCACCTCGCTGGGGGTGCTGATGGCGTAGCCGTTGTCTTCCACGAGGACGACCACGGGCACCTTCAGGTTCACGGCATTGCTGATGGCCTCCCAGAACTCGCCCTGGCTGCAGGTGCCGTCGCCCGTCGTGACCAGGGCCACCTCGTCGGACGTAATGCCCAGCTGTTCCAGCAGGCCGCCCTGTTCCGCCCGGATCACGGCCTCCACCGCGCCCACGGCCTGGAGAAACTGGCTGCCCGTGGGGCTGGAGGTCGTAAAGATATTCAGGCCCTTGTGCCCCCAGTGACTGGGCATCTGGCGGCCGCCGCTGGCGGGATCCGCCAGGGCCCCCACGGAACCAAGGAACATCTCCCGGGCCGTGTAACCCAGGCCGTAGGCGAGGGCCCGGTCGCGGTAGTAGAAGAAGAACCAGTCGTGTTTGGGCCGGAACACCAGGGCCGCCGCGGCCTGGATCGCCTCATGACCCGCCCCGTTGATCTGGAAGAAGACCTTGTTCTGCCGTTTGCCCATGATCTCTTTGTCGTCGATGCGCCGGGCGGCGTAGATCGTGCGATAGAGTTCCACCCGCTGTTCGCGGGTGAGGGTCGTGGCGGGCGCAGTCAGGGCGGGGCTGTCGGCCACAGGGACTCCTCGAACTGGATCGGCGTTTAAACACGATCAACCTAACATGCCCCCCATGCTCCGAGTCCCATTCACGCAGTCCCCCACAGACCACTGGTGCCCCGGCCCCCGCCCGGGGGTGGTTCCAGCGGTCCGCACAGATCGGAAGCCGAATGAATTCATGGATTGAAGATGCGCGTATCGCTTCTGGTCACGCCCGAAAGGGCGGCCCCGCGCCGTGGGGGCACGGGGCCGCAAAGGCAGGGATCGATTTAGAAATTCCGCGTGAGCGTCAACGCGACGCGGTTTCTTCCGATGTTGTTCCCGAACGTGTTCTGGTAGGCGGTGGTATCGCCATCGGGGGCGGCGGCCTTTGTATCAGCATAAGTCCAGGCGAGACCGACCGTGACGCTCTTCCCTTCCTTCACGAAGCCCAACTTGTAGTCGGTGTAGGAAAAGAAGCTGTTGTCACCGCCGGAGGTCCCCCAGTAACCCAGGTTCCGATGGTGGGGGTAACTCTGGCGGCCCACGTGGGCTTGGATCTTGTAGCCGGATTCGCCGATGGGCACGGCCGCAGAAAGGTCCACATAATCCGCACCCTTGGATTCGTGGACGCCGAAGGTGTTTGTGCTGACGGCCTTGGAGTATTTCAAGGAGGCCCAGTCGTAGCTGATCTGACCGTAGACCTCGGTGGTATTCGGCTGCCGGTAGGCACCCATGTTGTCGTAGATGCCCGGATAGTAGTACTTGATCAATCCGAGATCCAGGCTCCAACCGGTGGAGAAGGTGCGCTTGTAGCCGCCATAGAAGTCCCACTCCAGGTTGGCGCTGTTGCTCCTTCCAGGCACGTACGGCGCACCCACCACAGCGGGGGAAGCCAGCGCCGTGGGAGCGGAGGCGGTCCCCGCGTTCTGGTCGGTGTACCACGAGATGTTCGACAGCCACGTCCCGAGGTAGAACCCCCCGGCATGGGAATAGTCGAATCCCCCTTGCAACGCGGGCTTGCCGTTGGTCTGGGAAAGCCCCCGGAACACGTACTGGCTGGCGAGGGCCACGTTCCCCGTGAACGTAGGCTCGGACGCGGGGATGACGTGCTGGTCCTCCTTGTGCTTCGTGACCTCGGGCGCGGGGGTCTGGGCCGCCGCGGAGGTGAGGAGGGCCAGGCACAGGAAGGGCAGAAAGGGATGGGGGCGCATGGGTGTCTCTCGAGAAAAGGAGGGGTGGGACCGGCAGCATGCCTTCGTCCCACCCCTCGATCAGGAATTCAGTTTGCCCACGTGGCTCAGAGCCCCTGAGGGTAGGCCTCTTCCCCGTGCAATTCGCTGTCCAGGCCCTTTTCTTCGGCCACCAAATCCACGCGCACGGGCGTGATGCGGTCGATGATCCACAGCATCCCGTAGGTGAAGCCGAAGGCCCAAATGGAGGAGATCACCACAGCGGCGCACTGCTTGCCGAAGAAGCCCACGTTGCCCAGCAGCAGTCCATCAGAGCCCGCGGGGTTCCAGGCCTTGGAGGCGAAGATGCCCAGGAAGATGACGCCGATGAGGCCGCCCACGCCGTGCACACCCCAGACATCCAACGCATCGTCCCAGCCCAGCTTGTTCTTCAGGGCCACGGCGTAGTAGCAGATGACGCCCGCCAGGATGCCAATGAGGGCGGCGGTGCTGAGGGAGACATATCCGGCAGCAGGCGTGATGGTGGCCAGACCGGCCACGGCGCCCGTGAGCAGGCCCACGAACTTGGGCTGCTTGGCATTCATCCATTCCACCAGGAGCCAGGTGGCGGCGGCGAAGGAGGCGGCGATATCGGTGTTCAGGAAAGCGCTGGCGGTGACGCTGTCCACCCGCAGTTCGGAGCCGGCGTTGAAGCCGTACCAGCCGAACCAGAGCAGGCCCGTGCCCAGGGCGATCAGGGGGATGTTGTGGGGCACGTTCTCCACCACCTTGCGGCGGCCCACGTAAAGGATCGCGGCCAGGGCGGCGAAGCCGGCGGTGTTGTGTACCACGATGCCGCCGGCGAAATCCAGGACGCCCCACTTGGCCAGGATGCCCTCGGGGCTCCACACCATGTGAACGAAGGGGAAGTAGACGAAGATCAGCCAGCCCGTGAGGAACAGGAAGTAGGCCTTGAAGGTCACGCGATTGGCGAAGGCGCCCGTGATGAGGGCCGGCGTGATGATGGCGAACATCATCTGGTAGGCCACGTGCACAATGAGGGGGATGCCCGCGTCGTTGCCCGTGAACATGGTCTGCAGGGTGATGCCCTTCAGGAAGGCGTAGTGTGCAGGGTTGCCCACGATGCCGTGCCACGTGGGGCCGAAGCACATCGAATAGCCGAAGGCGAACCACAGCACCGTGGTCCAGCCCAAGCTGACGAAGCTTTGGGTCATGATGCTCAGCACGTTCTTCCGGCCCACCAGGCCGCCGTAGAAGAAGGCCAGGCCCGGCGTCATGAGCATCACCAGACTGGCGCACAGCAGCATGAACGCGGTATTGCCGACATTGAGCGGCATGGGTGTCATGGAAGTTACCTCCTCATCGTGAATGGGTCGAACGGCGGAAGTATGCCGAGAATGTCCTGTGATCCGGGTTCCCGGCCCGGACTTTTTACGCCCTTTTTATGCGGACCCTTACTCTGGAGGTTCATGGATAGTCCCCTTCCCGCCCGCCCCATCCTCGTAGCCCTCGGTTCCGAGGCCCGCTCGCTTCGCCTGATCCAGGCGGGGTTCCGCTTGGCGCGGGAGCGATCGGCCCCCTGGATCGCGGTCTACGTGGACACCGGCCTCGGCGCGACCGCAGAGGACGCGGAGCAGGTGCAGGTATGGATGCAGGAGGCCCAACGGCTGGGGGCCACTGTCCAGAGGGTGGAAGCCCCCACGCTGGCCCAGGGGCTTTCGGAACTGACGCGGAATTCCCGCGCTCAGGCACTGGTCCTGGGGCGGTCCTGGGACCGCTGGCCCTGGGCGCGTCTGGGGCATTCCACGGCGGACGAACTGCAGCGGCGGGGGCTGGATACCGAACTGGTGGTGCTGGACGATCGCCGCGAAACCCCAGGGGCAGGTGCCGATGGCATCCCATTCGGCGCCATGGTCGGCACCTTTCTGGTGTTGGCCGCCTGCACGGGCTTGGCCTGGCTGGTACCCCGGGAAGGGAACCTCTCCCTGGTGCTCCCCGTCTACCTCTTGGGGGTGACCTTCATTGCGCACCGGTGGGGATCCGGGCTGGGCATCCTCGCCTCGGCCATGAGCGCGCTCCTCTACAATTTCCTCCTGGAGACGCCGCGGTTCCGGCAGGCCGCCGCCCACTGGCCGAACCTCCTGTTCTTCCTGCTCATGCTCCTCTCGGCCCAGCTGGTGATCGGCCTCCTGCGCCGGATGCGGCAGCAGGCGCGGGAGGTGCAGCGCCGGGAACTGCACACGGTTTCGCTGGATCTCCTCGGCCGTGCCCTGGCCCGGAGCCGTACTCCTGATGCCGTGGCGGACATCGCCGCCAAGCACATCCGGCAGGTCTTCAAGGCGCAAGCCTGGCTGCTGTTCCCGGAAGGGGAGGGCTGGCTGGTCCGGCCGCTTCCCTTCCCCGCAACGGACATGCCTTCCCCCGCCAAGTTGCTCCCTCGCCTGGCCGTGGGCGGGCGCCTGGGGGACCCACTCGAACCCCTGCCGCTGGGTGAGGCTACGTGCTTGTCCCTCACCGGGACCGACCGCAGCGAAGGCGTGCTCCGTATTCTCCCCGGCGACGCCGAGGGGCTGCCCCCCCAGACCTGGGAACTCCTCAAGGCCTTCGCCGTGCAGATCGCCTTGGCCCTGGAGCGCCTCCGCTGGCTGGAGGAGGCCCGGCGCGCCCAGGTGGAGAACGAGACCGAGCGCCTGCGGAACACGCTGCTGGGAGCCATTGGGCACGACCTGCGAACGCCCCTGGCCGCCATCCACGGGGCCGCGAGCAGCCTGCTCCTGCCGGGTGAAATTCCTGAAACCACCCGCCGCGACCTGTTGACCATGATCCAGGAGGAGAGCGAACGCCTGGCCCACCTGCTGGGCAACCTGCTGGACCTGACCCGGCTGGAGAGCGGCGCCATCCAGGTGCAGAAAGAGTGGCAGCCCCTCGAGGAAGTCGTGGGTGCCGCCCTGGGCCGAATGGAGCGCCGCCTGGGTGCCATGCCCGTCCACGTCGAGCTGCCCGACGACCTGCCCCTGGCCCCCTTCGACGCCGCCCTCATGGAGCAAGTGCTGATCAACCTCCTCGCCAATGCGCAACGCCACGCACCAGGGCAGGATGTGGACCTCCGGGCCTGGGGGGATGCCAGCTGGCTCCATGTGGAAGTGGCGGACCGAGGCCCCGGCATCCCCAGTGACTTCCAGGAGCGGATCTTCGACAAGTTCTTCCGGCTTCCGGGCTCCGGCGAAGGCGGTGTGGGCCTGGGTCTAGCCATCTGCCGGGCCATCCTGCAGGCCCATGGTGGGGCGATTCTGGCGAAGGACCGGGCCGGTGGCGGGACGATCTTCCACCTCACCCTGCCCCTGGACGGTACGCCGCCCGTCCCTCCCGAGGGGGCCCCGTGAACGAGCCCCTTATCCTGATTATCGAAGACGAGGAAGCCCTCCGCCGGTTCCTGATTCCTACCCTCTCCAGCCATGCCTACCAGGTGCTCAGCGCCGCCACGGCCACGGAGGGGCTGGCCATGGCCCGCAGCCACAACCCAGATCTGGTGCTGTTGGACCTGGGCCTGCCGGACCTCGATGGCATGGAAGTACTGCGAGAGCTGCGCACCTGGAGCCGCAAGCCTGTGGTCATCCTCAGCGCCCGCAACCGGGAGAAGGACAAGGTCCGGGCCCTCGACCAGGGCGCCGACGACTACCTGGCCAAACCCTTTGGTGCCGCGGAACTCCTGGCCCGTATCCGAGTGGCCCTGCGCCATACCCTCCAGGCCGATGTCCCCCAACCCCTGGTCTGCAGCGGAACCCTCCGGATGGATCTGGAACACCGGGAGGTGCGCCAAGGTGGCGTCCCGGTGAAACTCACCGTGCTGGAGTATCGGCTGCTGGAAGCCCTCGCACGTCGGAACGGCAAGGTGGCCACCCACTCGCAGTTGCTGGCGGAAGTGTGGGGGCCCGGTGGCGCGGGAAACACCCATTACCTGCGTATCTACATGGCCATGCTGCGCCGTAAGATCGAACGGGATCCCACCCGGCCCCGACATTTCATCACCGAACCGAACATCGGCTACCGGCTGAACCTGGATGCGCCGGAGGATTGATCGGATTCTCAGGTACAATCGATGCCTTTGCGAGCGTCCAATGTCCGTATCCCCCGCTGAAATTCGCGCCATCCATGACCTGTCTGTGCCCGAGCTGCTCTACCGGGCGGCCACGGCTCACCGGGGGCACTGGAACGCCGAGGAGATCCAGTTCTGCACCCTGGATTCCATCAAGACCGGGGCCTGTCCTGAAGATTGCGCCTACTGCCCCCAGAGCGCCCGCTACCAGACCGATCTGAAAGTCGAGCCCCTCAAGGACGTCGACAAGGTCCTGGCCGGGGCCGCGGAGGCGAAGGCGAACGGTTCCACCCGCTACTGCATGGGTGCCGCCTGGCGCGAGGTGAAGGACGACGCCAACTTCGAGGCGGTGCTGGAGATGGTGAACGGCGTATCGGGCATGGGCATGGAGGTCTGCGTCACCCTCGGCATGCTGAACGAACCCCAGGCCAAGCGCCTGAAAGCCGCCGGCTGTCAGGTCTACAATCACAACATCGACAGCAGCCGCGACTTCTACGAAACCATCATCCACACCCGCAAGTTCGATGAGCGTCTGGAGACCATTCAAGCCGTGCGCGCCGCGGGGCTGGAGGTCTGCTCCGGCGGCATCGTGGGCATGGGCGAAACGGTGGATCAGCGCATCCACTTCCTCCAGGAACTGACCGAACTGCAGCCCCCGCCCGAGAGCATCCCCATCAACCAGTTCGTGGCCGTGGATGGCACGCCCCTGGCCAACGTGGATCCCCTGCCCCCGCTGGAGCTGGTGCGCATGATCGCCACGGCGCGGATCCTCTTTCCCCAGAGCCGCATCCGCCTCAGCGCCGGGCGCACCCAGATGAGCGACGAACTGCAGGCCCTCTGCTTCTTCGCGGGGGCCAACAGCATCTTCACGGGCGAGAAACTGCTCACCACCCCCAACCCCGGCGGCAACCATGATCACTGGCTGCTGGCATCCCTGGGCATGAGGGTGGAAGGCTTTGCCGCCAAGGTATAGACGCCATGCAGCTCATTGAGGACCTCCAGGCCGAGCACCTCCTCATCGAGCAGGTGCTCGGCTCTCTCCGGGCCTTCGTGACTGCCCGATTGGCCGGGCAGGGTGATCCGGCGGACGGGGCCCGGTTCCTGGCCTTCTTCCGCCTCTTCGCGGGCGACTTCCACCATGACAAGGAGGAGACCGTCCTCTTCCGGGCCCTGACGGACCAGGCGGAACTCCCTGCGGACCACGGCCCCATCCCCGCCCTCACCGGCCAGCACCGGCACCTGGGCACGCTTCTGGAAGCCATGGGGGGCCTGCTGAGCGGCCCCCTGGTCGCTGAGGAGGACTGCCTCCGCCTCCAGGGCCTGGCCGTGGACTACAGCCGCTCCCTCTGGCGCCACATCGACGCCGAGAACTCCGTCCTGTTCCCCGAAAGCGAGGAGCGCTTGCGGCGCTGTCACGTCCGGAAGCTGCCGTCCCGCCCCATGACCGGCGAGGAGCGGGCCGCCCACGCAGCCGGCCTGGCCCTGGTCTCCATCTACCCGCCCCAGCACGACCCCGAGGTCCACCGCGGCGACGGTTGCATCGCCTGCCCCTCCTACGGCACCACTTGTGATGGGTTGGAGCGCGAGTGGTGGACGGACCTGGAGTGGGAAGACATGTGGGAACGCAGGCAGGGCGACTAGCGCCAGCCCCCGACTGATCCAGGCTGGGCTCTACCCGCTGGTCCCGGATTCATTCCAAAGGGGCCTTGGTCCGATGCGAGGGATGACAGCTGCCATTGGGATCGCCTTGCCCGCTCCCGGATCGGCCGGTGTTGGAAGGAGCTGAGCATGGAACGGCACGGCCCTTACATCGGAAGCGGGGGCGCCCGATGCAACTGATTAAGGCCCTCTATCAATTCATGGAACGGACCCTGTTCAACTCCCTCCTCCGGAAGCTCCTCGGCTGCATGGTCCCCACCTTTGTGATGCTGGTGGTTATCAGCGGCTACATCCTTCACCTCGTCCGCACCCTTAGACCCGGCCTCCTGGCCCAAACAAGCGCGGGGGCTGCCGCCTCCCTCGAACTCCTGGCGCGGGCCGAGACCCTGGCCATGGCCATTCCCATCCTGGCGCTGGTGCTTGGCGCAGGGGCCTTCATCACGTTCCACCTGTCCGTGGCCGTACCCCTGCGGAAGATCTCGACGACCATCCAGGGCGGCGATTTTTCGAGCGACATCGCCCTCGACACCCACGATGAGATCCGTGGGCTGGCCGAGGGCTTCAACCGGTTTGCCGGCGAGATCCGGGACATCCTCGACACCTCAAAACGCCTGGGGCTGTCCATCGCCGTGGGATCCACCCGCACCACGAAACTCGCCTCGGATTCAGCCGTGGATGCCCGGCGGCAAGGCGAGTTGTCGGAGCGCATCACGCGCACGAGCCAGGAAGTGGCCGCGGCCATCGGCGACGTCGCCCGGGTGACCGGCCACATCACCGGCACCACCCAGGAGAACCTTGAATCGGCCCGGAGGACCCACGACGAGTTGATGGAGGCGGACACCGGCATGACCGCGACCAACCGCCGGCTTGGCGACTTCGCGGAACTCGTCGCCAGGTTGAACGAGAAGTCCGCACGCATCAGCGATGTGGTCCAGCTCATCGAGGATGTGTCCGGCCGCACGAAGCTCCTGGCCCTCAACGCGGCCATCGAGGCAGCCCATGCGGGCGAGGCGGGGCGCGGGTTCGCTGTCGTGGCCGACGAGGTCAGGAAGCTTTCGGAAAGCGTCGGCGCAGCCGCCGAAGAGATCGCCCAGAACCTGGGCGGAATGGTTCAGGACATGGAGGCGTCCTCCAACGGAATTCAGGCGATCACCCGGGATTTCCAGGGGACATCGACCACCCTGGGCCGGGCCTCGGAACACTTCGCGAGACTCGTCAAGGACTTCGAGGAAAACGCCTCCCAGCTCAATGACGCCACGACCGCAGTGGGCAACATCTCAGGCACAAGCGCCGAGATCCACCATCAGGCCAAAGACATTTTGAACCTCAGCCAGGAGGCAGACCGGCGGCTCCAGGAATCGACCCGCTACTCCAGCGACATGAACCGTTCCACGGAGAAATTGCTGGAACAGGTCTCCCGGTTCCGGACCGGAACCGGGGAGCTGGAAGCCGTCATCCAACGGGCCATCCGCTGGCGGGACGCCATGCAGACCCGGATCCAGACCCTCGCTGCTCGGGGCCTCAATGTCTTCGACCGGGAATACCGTCCCGTGGCCGGGACCAATCCCCAGAAGTTCATGACCTCCTATGCGACGGCCTTCGGGAACGAACTTCAGGCGGTGTTTGATGAAGCCCGGAAGGACCTCGGATCCATCTATGCCGTCGCCCTGGACGTCAACGGATACCTGGCCATTCACCACTCCGGCGTATCCGAACCCCTGACCGGGGACCCCCAATTGGATGTCGTGAACAGCCGCCACCAGAGGATCTACTTCAATGTCGAAACGGAGAAGCGGCGATCTCGCAACACCGAATCCTTCCTCTTCCAGACCTACATGCGCGACACCGGAGAAATCCTGAACGACCTCTCCATGCCCATCCACATCGAGGGACGGCACTGGGGCGCCATGGTGACCGGCTTCAACCCCGACCGGTTCCTCCAGCCCTGAACCCCACCCCGTCAGGGCCGTCAGCTAGGCCACTGGATGCCCCATGGCCGCCTCCAGCAACTCGAACCACGCTTCCCGACCCAGGACATGATCCATCGCGGCAACAGCCTCCCGGACGCGCTCGATCGAGGTGGGATCCTCTTTTTGATGGGAGTCGTGGCCGATCGGATTGGCCTTGGTGTGGGGGCCGGCAGGAGCCCAGAGCTGGAAGCCGCCTCCCGCCATGGGTAAACTGACCCATTGGGCGCCAACGAACCCGCGTACGGATCGGGTTCGTTGGGGTTTTCTACCTCAGGGGCGACGCAGTCGATCCTGAGCCCGGACAGACAGCGACCAGGCATTCCCAAGGATTCCCATGCGCGAGATGGACAAGGCCTTCGATTTCAAGACAGCCCAGGAGCGCTGGTACGCCCTGTGGGAGGCCTCGAAGGCCTTCGAAGCGGCACCGGAGAGCGGCAAGGAGCCCTGGTCCATCGTCATCCCGCCGCCCAACATCACCGGCAACCTACACATGGGCCACGCCCTGGTGAACACGCTGCACGACGTGCTCACCCGGTTCAAGCGGGCCCAGGGCTTCGACGCCCTGTGGGTGCCCGGTACGGATCACGCGGGCATCGCCACCCAAATGATGGTCGAGCGCCAGTTGAAGGCCGAGGGTACCGACCGCCACAAGCTGGGCCGCGCTGCCTTCGAGCAGCGCATCTGGGCCTGGAAGGAGAAGAACCAGGGCGCCATCGAGCACCAGCTAAAGCGGCTCGGCTGCTCCGTGGACTGGACCCGCAACCGCTTCACCCTGGATCCATCTTTGAACCGCGCCGTGCGCCACGTCTTCGTGGAGAGCTACAAGGCCGGGCGCATCTTCCGCGGCCCCCGCATGATCCAGTGGGATCCCACCCTCCAGACCGCCCTAAGCGATCTCGAAGTGAAATACGAAGAACGCAAGGGCAAGTTGTGGCATCTGCGCTACCCCCTGGCGGACGGCAGCGGCGACGTGGTGGTGGCCACCACGCGACCCGAAACGATGTTGGGCGATACGGCGGTGGCCGTGCATCCCGACGACGCGCGCTACCAGGGGATGATCGGCAAGCTGATGAACCACCCCCTCACGGGCCGCCAGATCCCCGTGGTGGCGGACAGCTTCGTGGACCCCGCCTTCGGCACCGGCTGCGTGAAGGTGACCCCGGCCCACGACCCCAACGATTTCGCCGTGGGCCAGCGCCTGCAGCTGCCCTCCATCACCATCATCGGCTTCGACGCGAAGATGACCGCCGAGGCCGGGGAAGCCTACGCCGGCCTGGACCGCTTCGAGGCGCGCAAGCGCGTGGTGGCCGACCTGGAGGCGCAGGGCTTCCTGGTAAAGGTGGAGGACTACACCCACAAGATCAGCCTCAGCGACCGCAGCGGCGCCGTGCTGGAACCCTTGGTCAGCGAGCAGTGGTTCATGGATGTGAAGGAGGCCGCCGCCAAGGCCCTGGAGGCCGTCCGCAGCGGCGCCATCCAGTTCACGCCTGAGCACCATGTGGCCGTCTGGCAGCACTGGCTCACCAACATCCAGGACTGGTGCATCAGCCGCCAGCTGGTCTGGGGCCACCGCATCCCGGCCTGGACCTGCGCTTCTTGTGGGGAGCTCCATGTCGAGATGGAGGCGCCCTCCGCCTGCTGCACATGCGGAGGTAAGGAACTCATCCAGGATCCAGACACGCTCGATACGTGGTTCTCATCGGCATTATGGCCGTTCAGTGTCTTCGGGTGGCCCGACAAGACCGCCGAACTGGCGCGTTATTACCCCACCAGCGTGCTCATCACCGGCTACGACATTCTGTTTTTCTGGGTGGCGCGCATGGCCATGGCGGGCCTCACCTGGACGGGCCAGGTGCCCTTCCGCAAGGTCTACTTCAACAGCCTGGTGCGCGACGCCAGCGGCCAGAAGATGAGCAAGACCAAGGGCAACGTCATCGACCCCCTGGAGGTGATGGAGGAGTACGGCACGGATGCCCTGCGCTTTTCCCTGGCCATCATGGCCGCCCCGGGAACGGACATCGCCATGAGCTCGGCGCGTCTCGAAGCCAGCCGCAACTTCTGCAACAAGCTGTGGAATGCGTCCCGGTTTGTCCAGATGAACTTGGATGAGTCCGTCACGCTGGAGACAGAACCGGAGTTCGGCGAGGCGGAATTCTGGATGATCGGCCGCCTGCGCGAGGTCCTCACAGCCACCACCAAGGCCCTGGAGGAGTTCCGTTTCCACGAGGCTTCCGACCTGCTCTATCACCTGGTTTGGGACGATTTCTGTGCCACCTACATCGAGCTGGCTAAGGTGCAGCTCCTGAGCGGAACCCGGGCGCAGAAGGCCGCGATTCTGCATTTCCTCGACATCCTGTTGCGCGCCCTGCATCCCTTCGTGCCCTTCGTCACCGAGGAGATCCACGAGGCCGTCCTGGAAGGCCGCCTGCCTAAGGGAGAACCCACCCTCCTGGCCCAGCGTTCCTGGCCCGTGGACGACCCGATCCTGCGCATCCAGGGCGGCGATGCCACGATCATCCCCCGCTTCCAGACCGTGCTTTCCGCCTTCCTGCACCTCAAGGCCGAGGGGGGCGTGGACCCCGCCAAGCGCGTGGCGGCCTTCTGCTCGTTGCTGGAACTGGAGCCCTTCACCGAGGCCCTGAAGTCCATCGCTCGGCTTGAATCCGTCACCTTCAGCAAGGATGACCCCAGCTCCCCCACCCGCACCGTGGCCGTGGTGGCCGGCGGCACCGTGGCCCTGGAGCTGGCGGGCCTCAAGGACCCGGCCGCCGAGAAGGTCAAGCTGGAAAAGGAACTGGCCAAGCTCGAAAAGGAACTGGAGCCCCTCCGCGCTCGGCTCGCCGACGAGAGTTTCGTCACCAAGGCTCCCGAGGCTGCGGTCGCCAAGTTGCGCGGCCAGGCCGAGGAAAAAGAGCAGCGCCTGACCCAAGTCCAGGCGCTGCTCCGGTAGTCAGATTCCCTCAGAACCTGGCAAGGGCCTTGGTGAACAGGCCCTCCGGTGCGATCGGCGCCGGTGGGGTGACGCCCGTGGGGATGGGCCCCAGGAAGAGCCCGGGGACCGTCGTGGGCGCCGGCCGGTCGGTGGAGGTGCCATCCCCCAACCGGCCATTGTTGTTGTAGCCCCAGGCCTTCACGGAGAGGTCCGGCAGCATTGCGTAGGAGGAGGAGGAACCCCCGCTGACCTGGGCCGCAAGGAGCCCGCTGATGGCTTGGGGTGTGGTGTTTGAAGTAGTCGAGGCCGCCCCCAATCCCAGCTGCCCGTACCAGTTGTAGCCCACTGAGGTCACGGCCCCCTGGCTCCCCAGGAAGAGGGTGTGGTACTGGCCCGGTACTACGCTGTCGAGGGTGGTGCCGGCGGGCAGGGCCGCCGTGCTCATGGACACCCATCCGTACCGGGTGGTCCGGCTTCCGTCTCCCAGCTGGCCATAGACGTTCTCGCCGCTGCCCTTGGGCAGACCATCGAAGCCGAGGATGATTGAATTCAGGGAAAAGGCCCTGGCCGCCTTCACGCCGCCGGTAAGAAGCGGGGTGATGCTCAGGTGCTCGGTCGTGGGCGAGTAGGGCAAGCCCAGCTGGCCGTAGCCGTTGTCGCCGCAGCCATAGAGGTTGCCTGCAGTGTCCACCAACAGCGTGTGGAGCTCACCGAGGGCGACGCTGGCCAGCTGGGAGGAGGCGACTGGAATCGACACGGGGCTCAGGCGGTTCACCTTGTCGCCCTGGCCCAACTGCCCATGGGAGTTGTAGCCCCACAGCCAGACGGACTGATCCGATTTCCCCACCAGGTTGTGGTTGTAGCCGCAGGTGATGTAGACCGCGTTGGTGAGCCCGGGCACGGCGGCCGGGGTGTTCCGCATGGTCGTGGTGCCATCCCCCAGCTGCCCGGTGGTGTTGGTCCCCCAGGCGAAGACCCGGCCATCGGCCAGCAGGGCCAGCGAGTGCCCCCAGCCAGCCGCGACCTGGACCGCCGGTCCGGGCAGGGGCACGGCGGTGGGTGTCAGGCGGGCCTGGTTGTCGCCGAGGCCCAGCTGCCCGTTGCCGCCCACGCCCCAGGCGTAGACCTTCCCCTTCGTGGTGATGGCCAGGGTGTGGTCGTGGCCGGCCAGCACGGCCGGGTCCGCATACAACACGTCCAGCAGGGCCTCGGGGCTGGTGGTGACGCCCCCCGCGGAGGCCGTCACGCGGACGCTGTAGCGGGTCTGGTCGTCCACCGCCTTGACCGGCAGCACGTAGGAATCCGTCGTTGCCCCGGAAATGGCCGTGCCGTTGCGTAGCCACTGGTAGCTGTTGCCCGAACCCTCGGCCAACACGCGGTAGGTGACCTGGTCGCCGACATAGCCTGCCTGAGCCACAGGAGGTGTCGTCAGCCGCGGGCCTGTGGGCGCGGGCGCGGGCGGGACGGTGGGACTGGAGCCACCTCCCCCGCCACAGGCGAAGAAGCCGCCCAGGAGGAGCACAGAGATCAGGGATGCACGCTGCGAGCGGATGGTCATAGAGACTCCTGGGGTGAGTTAGGTGCACCTTCAGCCTCAGCCCCCAGGGGGTTCCGGGGCAGGCCCACTTCCAAGAAAGGGGCTGGGCCACTTCGTTCTAGCCTCGGTCTAAATTTTCGGCGCCTACTTGTAGGGACAGGCCACGAGGCTGTTGCCGCCCATGGCGTCGGTTTGCGTCCATAACGCCTGGGCATGGCCGCGGCCGTCGAAAGCAATCCGGGGAGACAGGGCGTTGCCGCTGGGGTCGGTCGCGAGAAGGTTGTGGGAGGCCATGCCCGTGGTCCCCGCCTGGAGGAGTGTCGCCGTGCCCCACCCGCTCCCGACTGTGTAGCGATTGGCCCAGATGTCATTGCGGATGCCGTCGCATTTGGACCATACGGCGAGCGCGTTGTCGCTGGCATCGAATGCGATCTGGGGCGATTCGGCATCCCCGCCGCTGGCGGCCTCGATCAGCGCAGCCGCACCCAGGCCTTGACGACTGGAACAGGGGCGCTGCCGCCACAGGCGGCGAGCAGCAGCACCAGGAAAGAAAGCAGGATTTGCCAGCAACGCGGGAAGACCACCGACATGACGCAACTCATGAAAGACATTCCAGGCTGGGGTCCCGGGGGGTTGGGCCCTAGATCCACTTTTGAGAACGGGGCTGAGTCACTTCGGAGCAGACTGTGGGGAAGGCCCTCACTTCCAGAGCGCCGTCCTGAAGCGCAAGGTGCTGGTGGTGGCATCCACCCACCCGGCCACAAGCCCGGAAGGTCCGGCTGTGGCGAAGAGGCGCTGGATCGAACGGCCTTCGGTACCCGGGAGAATCACGGGCGCCGTCCAGGCCGCGCCATCCCAACGGGAGAACCCGATACCTTCATCAGTTCCGCCGGTGCCCCGCTGCACCCACAGCAGGGCGGGTCGTCCAGCCGAATCCCTGGCCCCGATCAGCACCTCGGTGGTGGTCGTGGTGGGAAGCAGCGCCCGGGGCGGACCAGGTGTTACGCCTGTCAGCGGGGCCACCCACAGGCCCTGGGAGCCCAAGCCGGCGAGCCAGCCCGTGCCGGTCGCTTCGCGGAAGGGCACCAGGTTGTTGGTGGGTAGAGGCAGCGCCACCTTGCCACCCACGGCCCACTGCCCGGTCGAGGGGCAGCTTCGAGGCCAGGCCTGGCGCTGCGCATCCCCCTCGCCGCTCATGGAATAGAGCAGGAAGGTTTCCAGGCCACCCAACCCATCTCTGGCGATCGCGGAGATCCGGCCTGCGGGAAGCGCGATCTGGGTGGTGGGCATCCAGCCTGGTACGGCCACGCCGACATCACTGCCTGAGGCGAAGGAGGCGACCTGGTTCTCCTCCCAGGCATCGTCGCCGGTGGAGAACTCCAGCAGGAAGGCCCCTCGGTTATTCCCAGACACCCCCTGCAGGTTCTGGTGGGACAACTGGTTCAGTTGGTAGCCACGGGGAGCGCTCCAGCCTCCTGTTGGATTTCGGCGTGAGGCGAAAACGGCCGGGGTAAAGACGCCCCACCCGATGTCGCGGGTAAACGTCCAAGCGGCCAGGGCGCTGCCATCGGACCCCACCGCCAGGGCCAGGTTGCCTGGAGTCCGGAGATCCAGGGTGAGCCCGTTGACGCGCGTCCCGAAGATGGAAGCCGCCGAGAGGTCCACCGGCATGGTGCGAAGCGCGGTGATGGTGCTGCGGGGGAGCGCGCTGAACCAGGCGACCAGGCCCTTGCCCTGGTCGTCCAGGGCGGCGACGGGCGCTTGTAGTACATCGGAAAGCGAGGTCCGCTCCAGAGTCAGGAGACTCTCCCAGGTGCCCTCAGGACGCAGGCGGGTGGCCACCTGTTCCCAGTAGGCCGTTCCCCCCGCATCAAGGCCGGTGCGGATCCAGGCCGCGATCACGCCACCCTTGCCGTCCCCAGCCAGGGCCGCGCCGGACACATAGCCGGTGGCTTCGAGATCCACGGCGGGCCTCCAGGCGGGGGGAGGCACGGCGGGGGCGGAGGCTACGGGGCCGGTGCCACCCCCGCCACAGGCCACTGGGAGGATCGCGAGGCTGAGCATCAGGATCGGAACGGCAACGCGAAAAGCGCATCGTCGGGACATGGGGCACCTCAGAAGGAGATCCCAGGGTCACCCTGGGAGGCGGGTTCCCCCAGGCACACTTTTCAGATAACGGCTGGGCCAGTGCCGCGGTGTGTGGCTCTATTTCTGGGCCAGAGCCGCGCGGATGGCCGCGAGCTCAGCTTTCAGCGCCAACAACTCCCGCCGCTGCTTTTGCAGCTCGTTGAGCAGCATGGGCGCCAGCTCCTGGTAGGCCACGGTCTCGATCTGGCCATCCCCGCCGCGCACTACTAGCTCGGGCATCACCTCATCCGCCTCCTCGGCGATGAGGCCGAAGTGGGTGGGGCCCTCAGGGTGGGCCTTGTAGCGGAATGTGACGGGCCGGAGGTCGAAAATGCGATCCGTGGTGCGGCCCATGTCCTCGATGTCCTGCTTGTACCGGCGAGAGGAGGCGGCGGTGCCGAGCTGTCCATTCTGGTCCACCTGCACGAGGAGGGTGGTGGGATGCCCCGTAGTCGTCGCGAAGACCCCGGCCATGAAGGCGCGGGTCTGGACGAAATTCCGGCCGATCCTGATGGTGGCGCTCTCGGTGATGGAACCTGGGTGGGTCAGGTAGATGTTGTCGTTGCCCGTCGACAACGCATTGCCCGCATAGGCGCCCAGGGCCAGGTTGCGACTGCCGGTGGTCAGCCCGCCGAGGCTGCCCCGCCCAAAGGCCGTGTTGGCGCTGCCATCCATCTGGGACCGGAGTGCTTCCGCCCCGGCCCCGGTGTTGTCAAACCCGGTGTTGTTGAACTTCAGGGCATCCATCCCCAACCCGGTATTGGAATAGCCCGTCGAATTGGCCAGGAGGCTTTCGAAACCCAGGGCCGTATTGGCCTCCCCGATGGTGTTCTGCTGGAGGCTGTCCACGCCCACGGCCGTGTTGATCCGGCCCGTGGTGTTGTTGCGCAGGGCCACGGCCCCCACCGCCGTGTTGCGATCTCCGTTGCTGGTGTTGGTGGGTTGGTTGGCCGCCATGGCCTCGAAGCCCACAGCCGTGTTCCATGCGTCCCAAAGCGTTCCGGTGTTGGAGAAGGATTGCAGCTGGAGTGCCTTGGCACCCAGGGCGGTGTTCTTCCCCCCCGTGGTGTTGTACTGGAGGCTCGAGGTGCCCACGGCCGTGTTGAACTGGGCCGAGGTGGCATAGGCGAGACTGGCGGCACCGACGGCCGTGTTCCAGGAACCTCCGGTCAGGCGAAGGAGGGATTGGAACCCTGTGCCGGTGTTGTACGAGCCCAACTGGGAATCCGTTTGGGCCGGGAGGGCGAGGTTACCGGAGCCCAGGCCTAGGAACGTATTGCCCCCCTGGGTGCCCGAGCCCTGGTACCCGTGGAGAAAGGGCCAGCCATTCATCCACAGGAGCCCGGACAGATTGACGTTGCCACCCACGTCCAAGGCATAGGCGGGGCTGGCCACCCCGATGCCCACCATGCCGCCCGTGAACACCGCGTTGCCGTTGCTCAGCGTGAAGGGGCTCGCGCCGGCCGGACCCGTGGGGCCACTGGGACCGGCCGGCCCGCTGGTGCCGGGAACGCCGATGGGTCCAATGGGTCCCAAGGGCCCCTGGGGCCCTGTCACGCCCGTGGCGCCGCTCGGGCCGGTGGGCCCGGGGGTGCCGGACACGGTACCCGGCAGCCACTTGGCGCCGTTGTAGACCAGGCCCTGGCCAGCGGTCGGGGCGCTGGTGGTGAGGTCCAGGGGGATGCCCTGGAGCTGAAGCAGCGTCGTGGCGTTCTGCGTGCCGCCCACATCCCCCGCGAAGGCACCGCTCACCTCGAAGGCGGAGCGGGCCTGCAGGGCGGCGACGAGGTCCACATCGGGAGTCATGAGGGCACCGCCCACCGTGACGCGCAGCTTCAGGTGGGCCTTGGCCAGGACGCTCGTGGGGATGGCTGGCATCCCGGTGCCCCCCAGGAGGGCGCTGTACAGGCCGTTGGTGATGGGCAGGCTCTGGAACCCGGAGTTCCAAAGCTCCGCATTTGCCGCATCCAACAGGGCGAAGGTGAAGTCGCGCGAGCCTGTCACAGGCAGGCCGGTTTCCATCAGGCGGCCCTGGTAGGCCAGCATGGGCGGTGGCGGCGCGTCGGGCGCCTGGGCGACGAGGGCCGGTGCAGCCACGAGCAGAAGGGAGAGGGCGGTGAAGGGGCGCATGGAGCCTCCTGGAAAAGTGAGTACGAAGGGTTCAGGGTTTGATCGGAGTGCCCGAAGGCAGGAAGCCATGGCGGATCTCCACGGTTCCGGAAGCATTGACGGCGCTGGTGGCACGCAGGGGCTCAAGCGCCACCACCTGGTTCACCACCTGGCCGGCCTGTTGACGGCCTCCCGCGGCCTGGGCCTCATCCACGCTGACCTGACCTGGCGGCAGGGATGCCTTCACCGTGAGGCTGAACGGGGCCGTCTGCACCAGGGTGCCGCTGCGCCCCTCCACCTGGAGGCTGGCGAAGGTGGTCGGGGTGACGCCGGCTCCCACGACGATGGGAAGCTGCAGCGTGCTGACGCCATCGGCCACGGTGCCCGAGGCCGATACCCCGGTAGGAAAGCCGATCCCGGCCACGGCGATGGTGCCCTGGAACCCATTGAGACGGGAGACGGTGACCGTCATGAAGCCGCTGCCCCCGGCGGGGATTTGCAGGCTTGCGGGGCTCACGGTCAGGCTGAAGGTGGGCGAGGCGAGGGGCGGCGCCGTGGCACCACCTCCGCCCCCGCCGCCGCAGGCCACGAACGGCAGGCATAGCAGCATCATGGCCAGGGTAAATCGATATCGCGTGGACATGGGGAACTCCGGGTAGGTCCTGAATCTCGCATCAGGGCCAGGGTCGGTTCAGGTTCAGATTCCAGAAAGGGCTTGGGCCACTCCGCTTGGGGACGCTGGGAGGCACTCGCTTTCGCAGGGTCGTTCGACAGCGGATGCGATGGGCGGGCGCAGGGTTAGGCCCGCCGCCGGTCAGGTCCAATCGCGAGGCAGGGTTGCATCGGCCTCATGCACTTTCCATGGAGAGGAGGATCAGGGTGTCTTCGCGGGCAGCAGTTTGAGGCGGCGTCCATCCTCGGTGCGGAAGGTCTGGTCCGCCTTGGCTTTCTGTTGGGCCGGCGTGGGCTCTCCCACGGCAAAGGTTCGGACATCCAGGCGGCGCTGGCCGGCAAAGGTACCTTCCAGGTCCAGGGCCAAGTGGGACATCCCGGGCCCTGGTGTGAGGGCCACTTCCAGCTTAAGGGTCTCTCCCCGCTTGAACGATTGCTTGGGCAGGTCGGGCTGGTTCTGGACACTGAGTCCATCCAGGCCGCGAAAGCCGATCGAGACGTCAGAGGCCGCCTGCTCGAACCTTAGCGTCACCGTCGCCCGGCCTTCGGCGAAGACCGCTGAGACGGCCACTGGGGTCTTGGTTTTATGGCTGACGGTGCGCGGCGGGGGCGCCTTTTTTTGGGGCGGTTCGCATCCGGCGCAAGGCAGGGCGATAGCGAGCAGGAGCATGGGTAAGAGTATCGGCATGGGACACCTTTCCAAGGACAGGGACATTCAGGGCGTCGTGATCTGGAGTTGCACCGCATAGGCCCCTGGGGTGGCCCCGAAACCGGTGACCACCACCACATAGTCCGCAGAGGCCGTGGCGTTGAAGGAGAGCGATTCGTTGCCGCTGGTCGTGGTGGCCGCAGCCACCCGTTCTCCGGCCTTGAACACGAACAGGTCCACATCCTGGGAGCAGGTGGACCGTACCGTGATCGGGCTACCGTTGCCGGTGACGACGAAATACTGGTTCTGGGCCCACTTGTTGGAATCGGCGCCACCATCGAAGGACAGCGTTCCGCTGAAGGGCGGAGCGACGGGCAAGTACATGGCGCGGAGGTCCGGGTCCCCGTCGCCGTAGGGGCTGGAGATGGGACCGACCTGGTAGTGGGCCAGGAGGGTGTTCACGGCGGCAGTGTTCACCCCTGCCTGGGCCTTCAGCCCTGTGATGAAGGAGCCCAGGGTAGTCAGGGCGGAGGTGGTTTTTTCTGGACCGACCAGCACGTCGTAGAAAACACCAAGGCCCACTTGGACACCGTCGAAGCCTTCGTTTGCTCCGCCGTCATAGAGGTCGTACAGCACCCGCATGATGGTGGTTTCGGAAAAGACACTGGGTTGCGGATCGTCGGTGGGACTGGGTTCCGCTTCCGCATCGAAGCCAAAGGCCCGCAGCGTGCCGCCGCTCCAGGTGGTGTCCACGTAGACGGATTCCGGCAGCAGGATGGCCGCCAGGCCGTTGCCGTAGCCTTCCCCGAAAGCCAGGCGGGGGTCCAGCACATCGCCTGGCCCGTGGGATCCGCCCGGACTATCAGAGCGGGACAGGTTGCTTTCGAAGTAATGGGCCCACTCGTGGACGATGACGTGGCTGTCGAACTCGTCCGAATCCGCCCCCTCCTTGCCCAGGACATAGATCTGGTTTTCCGCAGGCGAGAAGTGGGAAGTCCCGATCTGGCCCAGGGCCTTGTTGCCGGCCTGGGGGACGTTGTTCGGGCTCCAGTTCACCTTCAGGGCGGGGAAGACCGCGGCGGGCCGTACCGATAGAAAGGCCCTGGCGGCGGTGTACATCGAATCGAGCACGGCAAAGGGCGCCGCGCCACGGGCTGCGGCGTTGTAGGCGCTGCCCGTCCAGCCATGGCCTGCATGGAGGTCAACCGTTGTGAGGCCGGTGCCCACGGCGGCCGAGATGCCCCAGGGCGAGCCCCCGTCCGTGTTGTCCTGCACGATGATCGAAGGGGCGGCGGAGGTGGCCAGGGCCACCACCTGGAGCGCCCCGGTGCCCTTGGGCACGTAGCTTGTGCTGTAGTTCCCGGCTGCGTCCGTGGTGGTGGTCGCCAGTTCCGTGGTTCCCTCCAGGATCAGCACGCGGCCATTCCGCACGGGCCGCGCCGAGGCCGCGGCGAAATCCAGACCCCCCACCCGGGTCGCGACGTTGTAGACCGCCGGGACGAAATCATAGGTGACCTTCCCGGAGAGGGTGCGAGCACCGGATGGCGGGGTGGCGGGTGCTGGAGCGCTGCTGCTGGACCCTCCTCCGCCGCCGCAGGCCGACAGCAGCAGGCCCGCCAGCAGGGCTGCAGAGACAGGAAGGGGCGTTCGCATGGGCATGGGGCACCTGAGGAAGGAGCAGCACAGGGGTGCAGGGGACTACAGGTAGTAGCCGTGGACGATGATCCGGGCCATGGACATGAGGCTCGCCGGATAGAAGTTCTGGACCCAGATGTGCAGGCGCAGACCCTCCGTGAGGGCGAAGCCGCTGGTCCAGGTCTGGCGCTGCACGCCGCTGGCATTGGCCGGCACTTCGCGGAAGGCGAAAAGGGCCATGGAGCCTGCAAAGCCGCCGGCGGGATAGTCGAGCATCAACTCCAGAGAGGCCGGTGTGCCCGTGCCCCCTTCATGGAGCACCCAGGCCTGGGCGTCGGTAACGATGAAGGTGCGCCCCTTGGCGACCTCGAAGCCCTTCGCGCCGTAGTTCCAGGTCCACACGCCGTTCTCGAAGGTCCCCACGTCCGTGGTCACCACGCCGGTGCTGAGGTCGGAGCGGGTGCTCAAATCCACGGTCAGCAGGTTCGCGGCGGGCACGCCAAGGTGCGTCAGGGGCGGAGTGGGATGCCGGCCCTGGGCGCAGAGGGGCGAGGCGAGCAGCAGGACGGTGATGGCGAGGGGCTTGTACATGGCGTCTCCGGGACAGCGCGGCGTCCACCGCGTGTCATCAGGTTGCGAAGCGGCCCGACCTCTGCCCAGGCACACTTCCGCGAAAGGGGCTGGGCCACCCTACTCCGCCGTGGCATCGGACCCCACGGGCTTGTATTACCAGGCGATGGGAAAGGCGGCCATGGTGCTGAAACGGCCGTCCCGGAGGGTCTCCTGATTGGCCATCAGCACCAGATTCCACTCCCGCTGGCCTGCCCGCTAGTGCCAGGCCGCGCGGTAGCGGATGGGGCTGTGGGGGTAGGGCTGGGTCGCCTTCAGCTGGTCCGGCAGGGTGTTCTTATCCTGACGCATGGTCCAGACCTCTATCACGCTCCGGATGGGCCTCCTGAAGGGACCGGGACGGACACACGCAAACCGTGGGTGCCACACCCGGGTATCCCGGGGAATGGACAGCGGATGTCCGAACCCACCGGCCCCGGGACGAGCGGAACGGGTTCCACCTGAAGCTCAAGCCGCTCGAAGGAAGGCTGCCCCAGGCGGAGGGGGTGATATTGACTGTGACCTACGGGCCGGGGTGATTCCCCACCCCCCGCTCAGAGCCCCTGGGCCAGATGGCCCACACCGGATGACCCGCCAGCAGGGGTTGGCGTGCCAAAGCCTTCTCGCGCTGGCGCGTGGCTTCCTCCATTCGACCCATGGCCGCCAGGATCATGGCCCGGTAGACGCCCCACTCGGGATCCAACCGGGCCGTTTCCTGGGCGTCGTCCAGAAGGCCCAGGGCCCGGGCCAGATCTCCGGGGCGCCCCCGCAGGCGCAGGGCCACGGCCAGGGCAAACCGGGGGGAAGCCCCCGAGGGAAAGGTCTTGAAGACGGGTTCCACCAGGACGCAGGCCCTGTCCCCCGCTCCAGGCAGGCCCTGCAGCCCCTGGGCCAGATGGATGTAACCCAAGGCCATTGGAAGGAGGGGATGTCTGGCCGCAGCCATGGCCTGGTGCACAGCGCTTCGCGCCTCGACCATCGCACGATTGCCCTGCAGGGTGACGGGCTCCTCCGAGGGCCCAAAGGCCTCGAGCACCAGCAACTGACAGCGGTTGATCAGCAACAGGGCCCGGTGACTGGGCCACCGCAGGATCCCCCGTTCGAGGGCTGGCATGGTTCGTCCCAGGACCGGGGAGATGTCGCGGCCGGAGGTCCACCTGAGCGCGGCCCAATCCCCGGCCGCATGAGCCAGGTTCACCAAGGGCACTGGGGCATCCGGCGCGGCCCCCAACAACGCTTCATAAAGGGCAAACCCCTGCTCCATGAAGGGATCTGGGTCCTTTCCCTGGAACCAGGCAGACCTGCCCTGGAGGAAGAGGAGTTCGGCTTGCAGCTCCTTCTGAGACAAGGGATTGAGCCCCCTGGCCACCGACAGGTGCTGGAAAAGGGTTTCAGCCGCCCCCATGGCCTCACCAGACTCCTTCGCGTTTTCCACACGGAACGTCGCTTCTGCCATGGCATTCAGGCAGGCATGCCGAAGGCCTTCGGGGTTCCAGGGCTCCAGCGCATAGGCCGCCTCGCCCTCCTGGCGTCCCTTGCGGTAGGCCCCCGTGGGATCCAAGCCCAACCGGGCTTCATTGAATCCCCGGTGGTGGTAGGCCGCAGCGAGCAGGACATGCCCTTCGGCACGACGAGGCGCCAGGGTGACAAGGTGCTGGCAGGCCACCACCAGGGCCTCCGCCTTGCGGGGCGAATCCTCCCGGAAAGCATCGACGCTCACGCTCGACTCTTTCTCCAGCAGGAGGGCCCTGGCCAGGAGGGCCGGATACGAATCCCGATCCAAGGCGAGGGCCAGGTTCACCAGCACTTGCCCTTCGCCAAAGTCCCTGGAGGCGTCCATCCCCCGCCGCACGGACACCCCCGCTTGCAGCCCTTTTAATTGGGCAAGAACCACGGGGACGGCCGGGTCACTGCGCAGATCCCCTAACAGCCCTTGACCCCGGATCCAACCCTGGGAGGCGCAGACTTGAGCCCGATCCAGATCCTGCAGGTTCAGGGCGGATCGCCCTTCTCGGAGCCAGGTTTGCACTTCCAGCAGGGTGGCCTCCGCCATTTCTGGATCCCGGTCCCGGGCCCCGCGAGCCAGGGACCGGGCCTCTTCGAAGCGCTGCTGAAGGAGACTCGAAAAGGCCTGCTGATACAACGTAAACCCGGCGGATCGGAGATGGGCCAAGGCGGGGTTCTTGAGGTCATGGTCCAGTTCTGCCAGACGCTCGGCTCGAAGCGAGTCGTCCTGCAGGGCCTCCGCCTTGGGCAAGTCCTGGTCATAGAGCCGCCCGTACACTAGGCCGAGGGCTTCTTCCAGCCCTTGGCCTTGGAAACCCTGGGCGCGGGCGGTTTCCAGGGCCATGCGAGCCTCGCGCAGTTCATCTAGCAGCAGAAAGACCCGCCCTCGCGCATAGTTCGAAGCGGCCCCCGCCGCGCCCGCATGCCCCTCGAGCCGGATGACCCCCTGGCGAAGCTCGGCCATTACCGATCCAAGATCGTGGGCCGGCGCCAGATAGGCCGTGCGCAAGCGCAGTTCCAGGGCCTTGGCCTCGCCGCCCATCTGGGCCGCATCCAGGGCCGCCAGGGTGCTCCGGCGACTGTTCCAGAAGCCGAAGCCGGTGGCGGCCATGATGGTAAGGAGGCCCGCCCCCACGACCCGCGCGGGAATGGGATTGCGCTGCGTCCAGCGGGCGCCCCGCTCCAGCCAGCTCACGGACCGGGCTAGGACCGGCTCGCCCTGCAACACCCGGTTGAGGTCATCCGCCAGGGCATCCGCGGTGGCGTAGCGCTGGGCTGGTTCCTTCTCCATGGCCTTGGCGATGACCACGCTCAGATCCTTGGGCAGGCCCGGCACCTCGGTCGACAGGGGTTTGGGGTCCTCTTCCAGCACCCGCCGCAGCAGGTCGCCTGGATGCACCTCCGCCGCTTCGGTGACGGGTTCCAGGCCTTCGGTGTTGCGACCTGGCGCTGTCGAACGCGCCGAATCCCGAAAGGGCGGACGGCCCGCCAACACGGCATAGAGGGTGGCCCCCAAGCCGTAGATGTCGGCGCGGTAATCCACGGGCGCGGCCCCCGTCACCTGCTCGGGCGCCATGAAATCCACGGTGCCCATCAACAGGCCGGACCGGGTGAGCCCACCTTCCTCATCTCTCGCCAAGCCAAAGTCCGAGAGCAGAGCCTTGAGGCCCGTTTCGGTGTTCTCCACGAGGATGTTGGCGGGCTTCACGTCGCGGTGGACGAGACCCATGCGATGGGCGGCGCCCAGGCCGCGGGCGGCCTCGACGGCCAGCTCGACCTTGGCCCGCCAGCCCACCTCCGTGCGAAGATCCGCGTAGGTCTGCCCCTCCACCAGCTGGAACACGATGCAGGGCCGACCTTCGAGGGTGCCCGTATCGTGCACGCGCACCACGTGGGGATGCTCCACCCGGGCCTGGAGGCGCGCTTCCAGCAGCAGCCGATCGGCCTCCTTGGGATCACCGCCCCGCACGAACTTCACGGCCACGGGCCGCTCCAGCCCTGCGTCCCAGGCCCGGTGCACCTCGCCCATACCGCCCATGCCGAGGATTCCTTTGAGGGTGATGCGGCCATCCAGAACGGTCAGCAGCAGGCTCATCGCGCCTCCACGATGGAATCACGCATGCGGACGGCCACCTCTTCCAAATCGGATTCCGGGTAGTTGGAGAAGCCCAGGCGCAGGGCCTGCACGGCACTGCCGTCGAAGGCAAATCGCCGTCCCGGCTGGAAGGCCACGCCCTGCTCCAGGGCCCGGGCGGCCCAGCGATCCACGTCCACGCCCTCGGCCACGTGGGCCCACAGGGCCAGGCCCCCATCGGGCACCTGAAAGCTCAGCCGGTCCCCCAGGGCCTTCCCCAGGGCCAGGCACAGGGCGTCGCGGCGCAGCCGGTAGGTCTGCTGCATGCGGTTGAGGTGGCGATGGATGGCGCCGTCGTCCAGCAACTCGGCAAAGGCCCGCTCCAGCACCATGTCGCCCTGGCGATCGAGGGCCTGCCGGAGGGCCCGCATGCGGGCGATGAGGGGGGCGGGGCCATGCACGTAGCCCAGGCGCAGGTTGGGGCTGAAGATCTTGCTGAGGGTGCCCACGTGGATGACCACCCCGGCACGATCTTCCGCCGCCAGGGGGGGGCGCGGACGGCCGCCGAACAGGAACTCGCTGTCTTGGTCGTTCTCGATGATGGCAAAGCGATGCTCCTGGGCCATGGCCAGCAAACGGATACGCCGCTCGGTGGAAAGAGGCACCAGGGTGGGGTACTGGCGCAGGGGCGTGACGAAGACGGCCCGGAGGCGCTCGGATTCCGCCAGCTGGGTCAGGGCGCCGACGCGCATGCCTTCCTCATCGACGGGTACCGGCAGGCACCGGGCGCCCGCACTCGCAAAGGCCTCCCAGACACCGGGATGGCCCAGGGCCTCCACGGCCACGGCGTCCCCCGGGGTCATCAGGGCCTGGCCGGCCAGGAACAGGGCCATCTGGCTGCCGCGGGTGACGAGGATGTTGTCGGGCGAAGCGGCGATGCCCCGGGACTCGCTGAGCATCCGCGCCAGGGATTGGCGCAGCATGGGGTGGCCCTGGGAGTCCTCGAGCTCAAGGTTGTGCTGGCGGTTCAGTACCATGGCCCGGCGATAGGCCCGGGCCAGTTCAGCCCCGGGCATCAGGCGGGGATCCGGAAGCCCGCTGGCCACCTTGAGCAAGCCCGGGGCGCCCTTGGGGGCTTCCTCATGGCTCCCCGCGGCCAGGTCGAAACCCATGGCGGCGTCAGCGCTGGGGTTGGCCTTGCCGGGGAGTCGCGTCGGTGGATCCGGGGCGACGACGCTGCCCACGCCCTGGGTGGAGACCACCCAGCCCTCCGCCTGTAGTTCCCGGTAGGCGGCCATGACGGTGTTGCGGCTGACACCGAGGCTTTCGCCAAGGGTCCGATAACCAGGGAGCGGGTCGCCGGGATGGAGGCGGCCCCGCTGGATCTCCCCCATGAGGGAGGTGGCGATCTGCAGATAGACCGGCTCCCGGCTCTTGGGATCGAGAAATACGGTAGGCGTCCTTGCGCTCAGGTCTGGCTCCGGGGAGGACGACCAGTTTGCGAGTAAATGACCAAACCCGTAAATGGCGGGAGTGGCCCAACCGACTTCGCAAAAGCGTACCTCCCCCACTCGATGGCGGGACCTGACCCTGGGGTTTCTCACCTGGAGGAGTTCCATGTACCTGGCACCGCACCGCACCAGCCTGCACCCCGCCCGACTCCTGTTCGCGATGGCCCTGTCCTTGGTGATCAGCGCCTGTGGCGGTGGGGGTGGAAGCTCGCCGGCCCCCGTCCCCCCACCCGCGCCCACGGCCACGGCCACCTTGATGTCCATCAGCCTGTCGCCGTCGGGTCCCACCCTCGCCGTCGGCGGCTCGGCGGATCTCCAGGCGACAGGAACCTTCTCCGATGGCTCCACGGTAACGCCCTACGACAGCCAGGTGACCTGGACTTCCAGCGCCCCCGGAACGGCCTCAGTCTCGGCCATCGGCCTGGTCACGGGCATCTCGATGGGCACGGCGACCATCACGGCGGCCAAGAATGCTGTCCAGGCCACGGCCACGGTGACCGTGAATGCGGGTGCCGTCACCCTCACCTCCATCACCCTGGCCCCGGCCTCGGGCGTCACCTTGAACATCGGCCAGACCGCCGACTTCACCGCCACCGCCCACTGGTCCAACGGCACCACCACGACCCCCTATGACAGCACTGCCACCTGGACCACCAACCTTCCCAGCGTGGCCACCGTGAATGCCGCGGGCGTCGTCACGGCCGTGGCGGCCGGATCCGCCATCCTCACCGCCTCGGCCAACGGCCTCAACACCACCGCCGCCATCACCGTCAACGCCTCGAGCCCGACCCTTTCCTCCCTCACCCTCAACCCGGCCGCCGGGGTCACCTTGAACATCGGCCAGACCGCCGATTTCACCGCCACCGCCAACTGGTCCAACGGCACGTCCACCACGCCCTACGATGCCAACGTCACCTGGGGCACCAACAACCCCAGCGTGGCCACCGTGAACGCGGCTGGCCTGGTCACGGCCCTGGCCGCGGGGTCCGCGGTCCTCACGGCCTCAGCCAACGGGGTGAACACCACCGCTGCCATCACCGTGAGCGCGACGAGCCCCACATTGAGCTCCATCACCCTCAACCCGACGACCGCCACCTTGAACGTGAGCCAGACCGTCGACATCACCTCGACCGCCAACTGGTCCAACGGCACCAGCACCGTGCCCTACGACTCCAATGTCACCTGGACCAGCTCCGCGTCCTCCGTGGCCACCGTCAACGCCGGCGGCGTGGTTACCGCCGTAGCGGGGGGCACCGCCACCATCACGGCCAGCGCCGCCGGGAAATCCGCCACGGCGACCATCACCGTCACCAGCGGTCCCACCCTGAGCTCCATCACCCTCAACCCGACGAACGCCACCATGAACGTGGGCCAGACCGTCGACATCACCTCGACCGCCAACTGGTCCAACGGCACCAGCACCGTGCCCTACGACTCCAGTGTCACCTGGACCAGCTCCGCGCCCTCCGTGGCCACCGTCAACGCCGGCGGTGTGGTGACCGGCGTGGCCGCAGGCACCGCCACCATCACGGCCAGCGCCTCCGGGAAGTCCGCCACGGCGGCCATCACCGTCAGCACCGCCGCCCCCATCCTCACCAGCATCACCTTGAACACCACGACCGCCACGGGCACCCGGGGCCAGACCATGGACCTCACGGCGACCGGCCACTTCTCCGACGGGTCCACCGTGACCCCTTACGACGCCCAGGTGGCATGGGCCTCCAACGCCTCAGGGGTGGCCACCGTGACCTCCGCGGGGCTGGTCACCGCCGTGTGGCGGGGCACAGCCCTCATCAGCGCCAGCAAGAACGGGCTCTCCGCCGCCTGCACCATCACCGTCAGTGATCCGTTCGATCCCAGCCTGATCGGCACGTGGCTGTTCATCGGGTTTCCGAATCCCTTTGATTACTCCAATAACGCCACCCAGTACGTCTTGAACTCGGACGGCACGTTCACTTACTTCATCACCCATGATTTCGGCAACTCCCCTGGGCCCTACGGCAAAGTCGAAGGCGTCCACGTCGGCACCTTCACCAATACGGTCAACCAGCTCGTCTTCAACTGCACGAGCCACGTCACCAACTACTACGGCGTGGACAAGCAGACGCTAGTCAGCCAGGCGGTCATGACCCCGGGGATCCACGCCCACACTGAGCTCAGCTTCCCCTATGCGAACGTGCTCCGCAGCCGGAACGATGGGTTCGATTTCATGACCACCGGCCTGTTGGACCATACCAAGCAGTGATGACGGGACCTGACGGGGGCGGGGGCCACACGACTCCCGCCCCCCTTGCTGTCCCGTCCCGAACCTGACGCCCATCCTTTTCCTCCCGATGGAATGTCCAACCCCAGAAGGGCGCCTGACCTGACGGATGGTAGGCTGGATGGCATGACGAAGCTCTACTATGCAGGCCAGGATGTGGACGCGCCCTGCGGGCGCTGCGGCGGCGAGACCCGGCACCAGGTGCTGACGGCCACCAATGGCACGCCGGACAAGCTCATCTGCGGGAACTGCCGCTCTGTGCATAAATTCCGCGCGGCCAAGCCCGAACCTCTGCCCCGGGCCCCGCGCATTGCCCCCGCCGCCAAGGCTGGGGGCCCACGCCCCGGGTCGCTGGTCTCCCAATTCCAGGAGGCCCTAACCCGCGAGGGGGGTGGCGCGAAGGCACGGCCCTACAGCGTGGCCGAACACTGGGAGGAGGGTGCCTGGATGGACCATCCCTCCTTCGGCCTCGGCCGGATTCAGCGGAGAATGGGCAAGAAAGTGGACGTGCTATTCCGGAACGGCCTCAAGACCCTGGTCAGCGCATGACCCAGCCGCCACTCCCGGGAGCCTCCCCAGGTCTCCGAGTGCCCCGCGATGACCTGGGGAGGCTCCTCGAACCCAGCTCTCCCGCCCTGCGGGAACTGCGGTTCGCGGTGTTGGACCTGGAGACCACCGGCGGCAGCCCGAAGGCCCGATGGGGCAAGGATGGGCGGTTCCTCCAGCCTTCGGAGATCACCGAAGTTGGCTTGGTAAGGCTGTCTGGCCTGGTGGTGGAGGACCGCTTCTCCAGCCTGGCCTCCATCCAGGGCTTCCTGCCGGAGGAGATCCAGCGGCTCACGGGCATCAGCCTGCCCATGCTGGCGGGAGCTCCGCCCTGGGAGCAGGTGGCCCTGAAGCTGGCCCCGAAGCTGGAGGGCCGCGTCTGGGTGGCCCATCACGCACCCTATGACGGCAGCTTTCTCAAGGCCTGGCTGCCTGAAGGGGTCTGGCGCCGGCATCGCCTCATCTGCACCCGCCTGCTGGCCAAGAAGCTCATCCCCGAATTGCCCCGGCGCAGCCTGGCCGAGCTGTGCGACTTCCTTGGCATCACCAATACCCGGGCCCACCGCGCTCTTCAGGATGCCGAAGCCACGGCCGAAGCCCTCCAGCACCTCTTTCAGCGCGCCGAGAGCATGGGAATGGACGGGGAGGCCTTCCTCTCCGCGGGGGAAGTACCCTGGAACAAGGTCTGATGGGCCGTGGGCTGTAGGCTGTAGGCTGAGGGCCCTCCCCCATGGATCTATCCCGCTTCCTCGAACTCGTCCGCACCCAAGGCTGGCAGGGCATGTCCCTGTGGGCGGTGCTGCTGGCCCAGGCCCTGCTGTGGGTGGGGCTTTTGCGGCTGCACCTGTCCCTTCAGCGCGAAGAAGCGCCCTGGGAGGAGTGCATCGGGAAGATCCGGTCAGCTTTCCTGCGCAAGGTCAACGGGGACGAAGAGCTCCAGGAACTGAAAGTGCACCGCTACGCCCCCCTGGTGGATCAACTGCTGGTCCTGCACTTCACCGAGGAGAAGAGCGACCGCTTCGACCGCTGGCTGCTGCTGCGCTGGAAGGTAAAGGAGGGCCTGCGCCCCTACTGGTTCCGCTGGGGCTACCTGCTGATCGCCTTCGGGGCCGTGGTTTGGTACCTTCAGGGCCTGCGCCTGGACCTGGGCACCGACGTCCTCAAGCGCACGCCCGTGGATCCGCGCCTGCTCTGGGTCTGGTTGGGCTACGCCATGATCCTGGCCTGGAAGATCGTCCGCATCCACGGCAACCTTGAGCGCGTCCAACGCAGCCTGCTGCTGCCCAGGCGAGACGAGTGACCCATTCGCGGCGCGGTGAGGCCGCCCGCCGCCTAGGCCTCCGCACCGAACGGCTGACGCTCTGGCTGTTCTGGGCCCAGGGCTGGGATCTGGTGGCCTGGCGTCAGAAGCTGGGCCGGTGGGAACTGGACCTGCTCCTCAGCCGCGGGCCGGAGCTGCGCCTGCTGGAGGTGAAAGCTCGGCGCCCCGGGGCCTGGGTGGGCGCCGACACGGCCCTGGAGCCCGAGCAGCGCCTGCGCCTCCAGCGAGCCCTGCGGAGCTGGCTTGACCGCGTCCCCTGGCCCGGGGACGTCAGCTTCCAACGAGTGAGCTGGGCGGGCTGGCGCTGGAAATGCCATCCGCCGGAGCGGTGGGACGGACTAAAGATTCAAACGGGATAGGTTCGGCCGCACCTCAGCCCACAACCCACAGCCCATAGCCCATCTGGCACAAGCCTCGCCCCCAATCCACCGGGTGTCGGTATGTTGACCTTGCTGGATCGTCTGCTTCCATTTATGGGCCGCCTGGCCAAGCGGTCGGATCTCGCTGCGCCCATCTTCGTGATGATCGTGCTGGTGGTGATGGTCCTGCCCATGCCCGCCTTCATGGTGGATCTGCTCATCGTCCTCAACATCACCCTGAGCCTGGTGATCCTGATGGTGGGCATGTATGTGCCCCGTCCCAAGGAGTTCAGTTCCTACCCTTCGGTGCTGCTGGTGGTGACGCTTTTCCGTCTGGCCATCAATGTGGCCACCACCCGGCGGATTCTGCTCTATGCCGGAGACCAGGGCGCGGACGCCGCCGGCAACATGGTGAAGGCCTTTGGCCAGTTCGTGGTGGGCGGCAGCTATGTCATCGGCCTGGTGGTGTTCCTGATCCTGCTGGCCATCCAGTTCCTGGTCATCAACCACGGCGCGGGCCGCATCGCTGAAGTGACCGCCCGCTTCACCCTGGACGCCATGCCGGGCAAGCAGATGGCCATCGACGCCGATCTGAATGCGGGCTACATCGACGAACACGAGGCCCGCCGGCGCCGGAAGGACCTTCAGGAGGAGGCCGGGTTCTACGGGGCCATGGACGGTGCCGTGAAGTTCACCCAGCGGGACTCCGTGGCCGCCCTGATCATCCTGGCCGTCAACATCGTGGCGGGCATCATCCTGGGCGTGGTGCGCTACAACATGCCGGTGACGCAGGCCCTGGAGGTCTATACCCTCCTCACGGTGGGCGACGGCCTGGTGACGGTGATCCCCAGCCTGCTCATCAGCGTGGGCGGCGCCATCCTGACCACCCGCAGCGGCAGCGACGCCACGGGCCTGGGCAGCCAGGTCCTGGGGCAGATGGGGGCGGACCCCCGGCCCCTGGCCATCGCCACCGCCGTACTCTTTCTCTTTGGCGCCGTGCCGGGCCTGCCCCTGTTCCCCTTCTGGGTGATGGGTGCCATCTTCGGTGTGATGGCCTATGCGGCCTGGAAACTGCCATCCGTGACCCACGAGGCCGCCGAGGATTTGGCCGCTGCCGAGAAGGCCAAGGCGGCCACGACGGAGGCCGGTGACCGGGTGGAGGGCCTGCTCAAGGTGGATCCCCTGGGCCTGGAGGTGGGCTACAGCCTCATTCCCTTGCTGGACGTGAACCAGGGCGGCACGGTGCTGGAGCGCATCAAGGCCGTGCGGCGCCAGATGGCCCAGGAACTGGGCATCGTGGTGCCCCCCGTGCGCATCCGGGACAACCTGCAGCTCCCACCCCACACCTACCGCATCCTGCTTCGGGGCGAGGAGATCGCCCGGGCAGAGCTTCAGCCCGCCCAGTTCATGGCCATGAACCCCGGCACCGCCACGGAGGAACTCGCCGGCACCCCCACCTCCGAGCCCGCCTTCGGCCTGCCGGCCTACTGGATTCCCGATGCCATGCGGGACCGGGCCCAGATGCTGGGTTACACGGTGGTGGAGCCGGCGACGGTGCTCACCACGCACCTTTCTGAACTCATCAAGCAGCACGCCCCGGACCTGCTGGGACGGCCCGAGGTCCAGCACCTGCTGGACACCCTCAAGGAGACCTCCCCGCGCCTGGTGGACGACCTCATTCCCAACGTCCTCAGCGTGGCGATGCTGCAGAAGGTTCTGCACAACCTCCTGCGGGAACGGGTGCCCGTGCGGGACCTGGGGCGCATCCTAGAAGCCACCGCCGACGCGGCCACCATGACCAAGGACATCGGCTTCATCACTGAGTACGTGCGCCAGGCCATGGGCCGGGTGCTCACCGGCCCCCACCTGTCCGAGAACGGCGATCTGGGAGTCCTGGTCCTGGATCCATCCCTGGAGCAGACCCTCCAGGGCGGCATCGAGCAGACGGACCGGGGCAGCTTCCTGGCGCTGGAACCGGGCCGCACCCAGGAACTGCTCACCCGCATCGTCAACGGCATCGCGTCCCTGCTGCCCGGGGCCCAGCCCGTGCTGCTCACCAACCCGGTGGTGCGCCCTCACCTCCGGCGCCTCCTGGAGCGGGCCCTGCCCCACCTGGTGGTGCTGAGCCACAGCGAGGTACCCATGGATGTCCGCGTCGTGAACCTCGGAACCGTCTCATGAAGGATGCTGTATGCGCGTGAAGACCTTCGAAGCCGGATCCATGCAGGACGCCTTGGACATCGTGAAGAAGGAGATGGGCGAAGAGGCCTTCATCTTATCCACGCGGACCCGGCGCCGCCCCGCAGCCCTGGGCCTGGGCGAGGAAGCCATCATCGAGGTCACGGCTGCCGTGGACGAAGCCCTGCCCATGGCCGCGGGCGGGCCTCCCCTCACGTACGGCCTGCGGGCCCCCTTGGGCGTCCCACCGGCCCCCCGGCCCGCCCGGGTGCCTGGCCCACCCACGCCTCCCGCGCCGCCCATGGACCTCCAGCCGCTGCGCCGGGAACTGCTGGAGATCAAGGGGGCCGTGGCGGCCTTGAAAGACAATGACTCGCGCAACGCCTCGATCCTGAAAGAGCTGGATCAGATGAAGGCGCTGCTGAGCCGCATCCAGCGCCAGGGCATGCCCCCCGCCCAGCTCCACCTGCCGCCGAGCCTGCTGGAAATGTACGGCGATCTCGTCGCCAACGACGTGGAGCCCCTCATCGCGCTGAGGCTTTGCGAGTACGCCCAGCGCGCCCTCACAGACCAGGACGGCGACGGCGCCGCCGGGGCCGTGGATCCGGAGCGGGCCCGCCTCTTCCTGCGCCGCGTCATCGCCGACTTCATCCCCGTGGCCCCACCCATCCAGCTCGATCCCGGCAAGCTGCGGGTGGCTGCCCTGGTGGGGCCCACGGGCGTGGGCAAGACCACCACCATCGCCAAGCTGGCCGCCTACGCCCAGCTGAAGCTCCACCAGAAGGTGGCCCTGGTCACCCTGGACACCTATCGCATGGCGGCCGTGGACCAGCTCCAGCAGTACGCGCAGATCCTCCAGGTGCCCCTGCACGTGGCCCTCACGGTGGAGGATCTCCGCAGCGCCCTGCGCTTCTACCAGGACCGCACGCTGGTCCTCATCGACACCCCCGGCCACAGCCCAAAGGACACGGAAACCCTGGGCCAGCTGCGGCTCCTGCTGGAGGAACTGCCGGACGTGGAGACCCACCTGGTGCTGTCCGCCACCACCAAGCCCCGCGACCTGACCGAGATCGCGGCCCGATACGAGCCACTGCACCCCACCCGCCTGCTCTTCACCAAGCTTGACGAGACCTCCACCTACGGCCCCATCCTCAGCACCCTCGCCCGCGTCAAACGGCCCCTCAGCTACCTGGGCACGGGCCAGGAAGTGCCCGACGCCCTGGAACTGGCCACCAGCCGGCGGGTGGCCGACCTCATCCTCCCCGCCACCCTGAAGGAGGCCGAATGAATAACGATCAGGCAGCCCGGCTCCGCACCCTGGCCCAGGGTCAGCGCCCCGAAGCCCCCCTGTTCGCCGCCCGGGTGCTGGCCATCACCTCTGGCAAGGGGGGCGTCGGCAAGACGAACGTCGTGGCGGGTCTCGCCCTCTCTCTGGCCCAGTTGGGCGAGCGGGTGGTGGTCATGGATGCGGACTTCGGGCTGGCCAACCTGGACATCCTCCTCGGCCTGTCCCCGCAGTTCACCCTGGAGCACGTGCTGCGGGGCGAGAAGGTATTGGAGGAAATCTTGCTGGATGGCCCCATGGGCATCCGCATCATCCCCGCCAGCAGCGGCATCCAGGAGTTGACCCGCCTCGATACCATGAGCGAACTGCGGCTGATCCAGGGGCTGCAGCGCGTGGCGGAAACGGCCGACTGGCTGCTCATCGACACCGCCGCGGGCATCCACGATTCCGTCCTGAAGCTACTGATGGCGGCCCAGGAGGTCATCCTGGTGACCACCCCGGAACCCACGAGCCTGGTGGACGCCTATGCCATGGTGAAGATCCTGCACCTCCGCGAGGCGTCGAAGCCGCTGTGGCTGCTGGTGAATAACGGCCAGAACCCAGACGAGGCCCAAGAGACCGTGGACCAGCTGCAGGCCGCCACGGAACGCTTCCTGGGGAAACGACTCAACGTGCTGGGGTTGATTCCCAACGATCCCCACATCCTGCAGGCCGTGCGCCAGCAGCGGGGGGTGGTGGACCTCTACCCCCGGTGCCCGGCCACGCTGGCCTTCCAGGCCCTCGCCCGCCAATTGCTGAGTCGCGTATCCTTGCAGCCTGACGGCTTTGCGTCATTCTGGAGGCAGCTCGCCTCTGAAGACCCCATCTAGGAACCAGGATGCCCTTCAATCCGGATCACCCCCCCGTCCCCGGCCTTCCCCTCAGCGGCGAGGCTCTTCGGGTCGTCGAGTCGGCGCCGGTGGCGCTTCGACCCTGGGCCGCCCTCGCAGCGGCGAAAGCCTACGGAAAAGCTCCCCTGCCTTTTCTTGCGCCTCCCACATTGCAAACCCCTCCCTCGGCCACGGCATCCGCCGAACCGCCGGAACCCTTCGACCGCAACAACCGCGAGCAGATCATCAAGGATTATGTGCCCCTGGTGAAGTTCGTGGCCCACCGCATCGCGTCGCGGCTGCCCGCCCACGTGGAGCTGGACGACCTCATCAACAGCGGCATCCTGGGCCTCATGGATGCCATCGAGAAATTCGAGCCCGCGCGCAACATCAAGTTCAAGACCTATGCCGAACTCCGGGTCAAGGGGGCCATCCTCGACGGCCTGAGGGATCTGGACTGGGTGCCCCGCAGCCTGCGCCGCAAGAAGAAGGACATCGAGGGCTCCTACCACCAGCTCGAGCAGCAGATGGGCCGAGCCGCCACGGACGAGGAAGTGGCGGGGCACCTGGGCATTCCCTTGGAGGAACTGCATAAGAATCTGGATGACCTGAAAGGCGTCACCCTCGGCACCTTCATCGAGGTGGGCGAGGATGGCGAAGGCGAGAGCATCATCAGCTTCGTTGCCGACCCGGACGCGGAGGATCCCCACCAGCTCTTCCAGGCCTCCGAGATCAAGGACATCCTCCGCATCGCAATGGAAATGCTGCCGAAGAAGGAGAAATTCGTCGTCCAGCTCTACTATTTCGACGAGCTGACCATGAAGGAAATCGGGACGCTCCTGAACATTACCGAGTCCCGGGTATCCCAATTGCATACCAAGGCCATGCTGCGACTCCGGGGCAAGCTCTCGGAGAAGCACATCGAAGGATAAGCCATGGCCAAAATCCTGAGCCAAGAGGAAGTAGACGCGCTACTTAAGTCCCACACCAAGCCGGCCGGGAAGCCCTCGGCCACCGGGGCGGGGGAGCGAAGCGGAGCAACATCCCAGGCAAAAAAAGCCCAGGTTCAGCGCAAGGTCACCCTCTACAACTTCCGCCGTCCCGACCGGGTCAGCCGCGAGCAGATGCGGTCGCTTCACTTCATGCACGACCGCTTCGCCCGGAATTTCTCCAGTTCCCTGAGCGCCTACCTGCGGACCATCACGGAAGTGAACCTGGTGAGCGTCGAGCAGCTCAGCTACCAGGAATTCCTGCTGTCCGTGCCCGATCCCACCTGCTTCAACGCCATCTCCATCAAGCCCCTGGAAGGGGCCCTGGCCCTGGAGGTCAACCCCACCCTGGTGTTCCCCATCATCGACAAGATGCTGGGCGGTCCCGGCGAGCCACTGAAGGTCCTGCGGACCATGACCGACATCGAGCAGAGCATCTTCGACGGCATCCTCAAGCTGCTGCTGGAGGACATGCGGGAATCCTGGCGGGGCATCGTGGACCTGGACTTCCGCATTCAGGCCCGGGAAACGAGCCCCCAGCTCATCCAGATCGTGGCGCCCAACGAGGTGGTCCTCCTGGTGGTGTTCGAGGTGAAGATGGGCCCCGTGAGCGGCATGATCAACCTGGCCATCCCGAGCATCATCCTCGAGCCCATCTCCAACAAGTTCGACCAGGAAATGTTCACGGGCTATAAGAAGTCCTCCACCTACGAGGAAGCCCGCCTGCTCATGGCCAGCCTCAAACGCTGCCCCATGGAGGCCGCGGCCGAGATCCAGGGCACTAGCCTCAGCATGGAGGAGTTGCTCCAGCTCAAGGCAGGCGACCTCATCCCGCTGACCAAGCGCTTCGACGCCGAGCTTGACCTGTGCGTGGACGGCATTCCTCGCTTCCTGGGCCTGGTGGCCCTGAACCCCAACGGGAAACGCGTATTCCAAGTGACCGGCAGCCGGTCGGAAGGGTGAATCATGGATGCCCGAGACACAGAATTCTTCCAGAAGACCGGCAGCGCTTTCGCCGAAAGCATGGCCTCGGTCTTCTCCATGCTCACCGGTCGCGAATTCCAGCTCAAATCCGCCCCGGGTGAGCTACTGGAACCCGCCGCCGTCGCCGCCCTCCACGAGGGCACGGCCGTGCTCGTGAAGGCGAACTACCAGAAGGGCCTGAGCGGGACTCTCATCTTCAGCCTCCCCCTGAAGGAAGGCACCATGCTTGTGGACCTCATGCTGGGTGGTGAGGGCGCCTCTGCGGATGAATTGGTGGGCGATTCCAAGGATGCCCTGGCGGAGACCTTCAACCAGGTTATGGGCAGCGCCAACCAGACCCTGTCCGACCTCGCGGGCGAGACCTTCGCCATCGCCAATGTGGAGATCCTGGCCGTCGCGCCCGAAGCGGCCGCCTTCGCCGAGCACCTGGGCCAGGGTTCCTTCCAAGACATTGCCCTGGCCACCACCCAGGACACCCTCAGTACCACCATCCACATCCTGTTCCCCGATCTCCTGCTCCAGCAGCTCAAGCGGAAGCTGGGCTTCGGCGAGGTGCCCGCCGTCCCCGCCCAGGCGGCGGCCCCGGCCACCACCCCCACCGCCCCCGCCCCGACTCGCCAGGCTCCGGTGGCCACCGGTCCCACCCACGACGCCGGCAACCTTGAACTGCTGTTGGACATCCAGCTGCCCGTGGTCGTGCGCATGGGCCAGACCGAGATGCAGATGGGCGAATTGCTGAAGCTCACGCCCGGGTCCATCCTCGAACTGAACCGCAGCGCCGATGCACCCGTGGAACTGCTCGTAAATGGCAAGCTCATCGCCAAGGGCGAGGTCGTGGTGGTGGACGGCAACTTCGCCTTCCGCATCACCGAGATCGACACCCGAGCCGCCCGGATCCGCAGCCTGGGGTGAACCGCGAAACGCGCGAAAGGCCTTCGGCCTCGCGAAAGGAGAACCAGGTGCCTCTTGGATTCTTTTTCGCGTCCGTTCGCATATTTCGCGGTTTCCAGTTTTCGCGGTTCAAGAAGCAACTGCGGCGGGCCTTTAGGCTGGGGCGAGGCTAATCCGCCACAGGGTGTGGGCGCCTCCCCGCCGCAGGGTGGGTGGCAGACACCACATTGGATCCTGCCGAACTCCGCGCTAAGTTGTGAGCAGTCATCGGGAGCCTCCCATGTGTGGAATCGTCGGATACATCGGACAGCAGGGTGCCGTGGGCATCCTGGTGGATGGGCTGAAGAGCCTGGAGTACCGGGGCTACGACAGCGCGGGAGTGGCTCTCGCCTCTGGCTCCGGGGTGTTCAGCATCATCCGCGCCTCAGGCAAGCTGGCGAACCTGGCCGCCAAGGTGGACCTTTCGGACCCCAGTCCCCTGGGGATCGGCCACACCCGCTGGGCCACCCATGGTCGACCCACGGAGGAGAATGCCCACCCCCATTGCAGCGCCGATGGCCAGGTGGTGGCCGTCCACAACGGCATCTTCGAGAATTTTCTCGAACTGCGTGCCGAGCTGAAGGCTGCTGGCGAAACCTTCCAATCCGAGACGGACACCGAATGCTTCCCCGTCATGGTGGCCCACTTGATGAAGGGGGGACGCACCTTCTCCGAGGCCTTCCGCGAGGCCGTGGGCCGCATGAAGGGCATCTACGCCCTGGCCTGCCTGCATGCCAAGGACCCCAACCGCATCCTGGCCGCCCGCAGCGGCCCCCCCATGGTGCTGGGCCTGGGAGAGGGCGAGACGTTCCTGGCTTCGGATGTGGTGCCCCTCCTGCCCCACACCCGCCGCGTGATCTTCCTGGAGGACGGGGACCTGGCCGAACTCACTCGCGAGGGCGCCCGAATCTTCCGCATGAACGGTAGCGAAGTGCAGCGGACGGTCCACACCATCCCCTATGATCCCGTGGCGGTGGAAAAGCGGGGCTACAAGCACTTCATGCAGAAGGAAATCTTCGAGCAGCCCCAGGCCTTGTCCAATACGCTGCTGAACCGGCTCCCCCTGGACGGTGAAGCCATTCCCCTGGACCTGCCCTTCACCGCGCAGGAGCTCGCGGACCTGACGCGCATCCATATCGTGGCCTGTGGCACCAGCTGGCACGCCGGCCTGGTGGGCAAGTTTCTCATCGAGCAGTTGAGCCGGGTGCCCGTGGAAGTGGACTATGCCAGCGAGTACCGTTACCGCGAACCGGTGATCCAACCCGGCACCCTCATCATCGGCATCACCCAGAGCGGCGAAACCGCGGACACCCTGGCCGCCATGAAGGAAGCCGCCGCGCGGGGCGCACGCACCCTCGCCATCTGCAACGTCATGGGCTCCACCGCCACCCGGCAGTGCGAGGCCACGCTGTTCACCCACGCCGGACCGGAAATCGGGGTGGCCTCCACCAAGGCCTTCACCACCCAGCTGGCCGTGCTCACTCTGCTGGCCCTCAAACTGGGCGAAGCCAAAGGCACGGTGGACCCGGTCCTCAAGGAAGAGCTGCTGCAGGGGCTGCGCGAGCTTCCGGCCCACCTGGAACGGCTCAATGCCCTCGAACCGAAGATCATCCAGTGGGCCCACCGCTGGAAGGACGCTACAGATTTCCTGTACCTGGGCCGGGGCCCCTGCTACCCCATCGCCCTGGAAGGCGCCCTGAAACTGAAGGAAATTTCGTACATCCACGCCGAGGGTTACCCGGCCGGCGAAATGAAACACGGCCCCATCGCCCTCATCGACCAGACCCTGCCCGTGGTGGCCCTCATGCCCCGCGATGCCCACCGGGAAAAGACCCTCAGCAACCTCCAGGAAGCCGCCGCCCGGGATGGCCGCATCCTGGCCCTGGTCACCGAGGGGGACACGGGCTTGTCCAGCATCGCCGAGGATGTGCTGGAGCTCCCCGCCGTTCATCCCTGGCTCACCCCCATCGTCTACGCCGTCCCCCTGCAGCTGCTGGCCTACCACATCGCAGTCCTGCGCGGCTGCGATGTGGACCAGCCCCGCAACCTGGCGAAATCGGTGACCGTGGAATAGCGGGGAGCCGAATTTTCTAAGAATTCACAGCGGGAGGTCCATCGCGGACGAAGCTGAAAGGTGGACAGGGGCTCCCCAAAGGAGGCTGCCATGGCCGCCCATTCCCGACGCGACCTTGATCTCGGCCAATCCACTGCGCTGGATTGGCTGCTGATCCTGGTGGGCGCCCTTGTCGCCTGGCTCTTCTGGCCCGCCACGGCGATGCTCCACTAGGCCGTCGAAATAAAACAACCCGCCTCGGAAATCGCGAGAACGGCATCAGCGGCCGTAACGGAATGGCGAATTCAACCCAGGCTATTCCGTATCGACCCCTAGCCTGGATCCCGATCCCGGAAAAGAGCGGCGTGAGCCACCCCGGCGACCCATCCTTGGTGTGGATTGTGGTGCCCAGGAAAGGAGATTGCCATGGCCCTCCATGTCCACCATGCCCCTCATCCCCTCAGCCGTTTCGCCCTGGAGCATCCCTACGCCCCGGACTGGCTCCTGCTGACGGCCGTGACCCTGGCTGCGCTCCTGCTCTGGTTCGGGAATTCGTAGCCAGACCAGGCCCTCCCCCCCAGACACTCGACAGCCGCCCCCGTTCCGCTAGAATAGAGCTTCGCACTGGCGCGTAGCTCAGCGGTAGAGCACTACCTTGACACGGTAGGGGTCGGCGGTTCGAGACCGCCCGCGCCAACCACAAACACCTTAGAGAAATCTAGGGTGTTCTTGTTTAATTCCGTCACTTTGGCCCATGTAAGATCGCCCGTATTGCATATGACTTGTATGAACGGTGTGGGACGGCACGGGTCAAGGCGGGACAAAACCATTTTTCTGGGACCAGCGCCACCCCGGTTTGAGTTGAATCACCAGAGCCGCCGATGTCGCGGGGCCCATACAGGCAGTTGAATCGACACAAGACCCTTTCACGGCGGTAACACGGGTTCAAATCCCGTTAGCCCTACCAAAAAACACCTTAGAGAAATCTAGGGTGTTCTTGTTTAAAAACGACCTCGCGCTCGTCACAAATTGATCCATCGGAAAATTATCGGAAAGAGTCCTCCTCGAATCCGGGCGCAATTCAGCGAACTCCGCCGAACAATTGGATCGTTCTAGGCCACAGCCCTCTGCCGTACATTCGCCAGTACCCCAAGCAGTAGCTCGACCTGAGGTGGGTTGAACACACCCTCCACACCCAAAGGGCTGATGTCTGTATACGGCGATTCGTAGAGCAGCGCTGGGTCCATGGCGCCATGCTCCGTGAGATGGTCAATCACCATTCCAAGGAAATCGATCTGACTGGCATTGAGGGTCGAGCCCTGAAGAAACTCGGCGAAGGCTGCCTTGGCCGCCGCTCGATCCAGGCCCACAAGGGAGCGCACGAAAAGCCCCAAGCCATGGCTTTCCTGTTTGGCTTTCTCCAGCTCTTCCTCGTTTCCTAAACCCGCTTCCCGAAGCATGCGCTCCAGTTCTTCGAGGTCCATGGCCGTCATGCCAAACAGCCAAAGGCTTCTATTGCGGGCCGTTTCCTTGCCCATGTCGGTCTAGAACTGGAACCCGGCGGAGATGAGCAGGCTCTTCAGCTGGGTATCCCGCTCCTGCTGGGTGCGGGGCCGGCCAAGGATGCGCTTCCAGTCGGCGGCGTATTCGACCTTGAGGGGGAAGCCCAGCTTGAAGATCAGGCCCATGCCCAGGGTGGTGCGCAGAGGCGGAAAGGTCGACACCCCTCCGGCGTCGGGACTCAGGCTGGAGTAGACTTGGCCGGAATCGGCGAACACTTCCCCCCAGACGCTCTGCATGCCGAACAGCGGGAAACGATATTCCAGGTTCACCACAGCAAGAGCCTGACCACCCAGAGGAATGGTCAATGAGCCGCCTGTTGGCAGGCCCGTTTTGGGATCCTTCAATGGCACAGTGCCAAGTTCTCCGAGCATGTCCGGCTCCACGCCGCGCACGGTGAAGGACCCGCCACCGAAGAAACGCTCGGAAAGGGGCAGCTTATCGGCGGAATGGGCCGTGGGGCGTGCCAGGCCGAGCCGGAGGTTGACCATTACCACTCCGTTTTCCGCGTGAAAACCCATGGGCCAGTTCCATTGTTTTCGCAGATCCAGCTTTACGAAACTGCTGTTGGCGGAGGTCCCGAACAGCTGGCTTGCCAATTCCAATCGCCCCATGAAGTAGGCGCCCTGGGTGGGATCGTAGGGTCGATCCCGGCGATCCACGACCACCTGCAGGTAGGGGGCGGAAATGATGCTGCGCCCCTGACTCTTGGTGATCAGGAGCAGGTCGTTCCGGTCATAGAGTGGGTTGTGATTACTGTCGGTGTTGGCAGCCACCTCGACTCGCTCGAAGCGGTAGCCTAGCTGCAGAGACTGAGTTGGACTGATCTTCCATTCCAGGCTCGGCGTGAGGCGCCGACGACGCGCTGAGAACGCTGCCTGGGCTTCTTCGATATAGGCCGCTTCCATGTGAAATTGCGTCCGGGAGGCCAGCCAGGAATCAAGGGAGCCGGGCAGGAACCAGGGGTCGGTGTAGCCGATGCTGTAGCTGTCCACCGATCGCTTGGTATTGCCGGTGGGGAAGGCCCGGCGCAACCAGGGGCTGTTGAGCGTCTGGTCTCCGGCGCGCAGGCCGTAATCGATCGTTCGCCCCATGCCGCCCACATTCAGCCTCTGGGCGTTCAAGCCAAAGTGGTAGCCCTGCGTGTCGTCATAGCCGAAGGATTCCGTAAACACCCAGGGTGGGCGTTCCTCCAGGCGCAAGGCCAGATCCCCGCGCCGCCAGGGTTCCTTATCCTGCCCCGGGAGGTCCTTCAGCGTCAGCAGGTCCACCCGCTGGAACGCGCCCAGGCCGCCAAGTTGGGTCTGCCCTTCGTCCAGCTTGGCCGGATCCAGGGGAGCACCCGGTGGAAGTTCCATCTCCCGCAAGACCGCTTCCGCCCGGGTGCGGTCGCTTCCCTGGACCACCAGGCGCCGGACCTGATCCAGGGGTTGCGAGGGTATCCGGATGCGGACGATGGGGCGGGTTTCGTCATCCTCGAAGGCGAGTTTCACCTGGGGATTGGCGGCCCCGGCAGAGGAGAGGCGTTGGCGGAGGTCCGAGACCACCAGGGCGAGGTCGTTCCGGACGAGTGGAAGGGGCGGATTGAAGCTGAGGCGGGCCCCCTGAGCCGTAAAGGCCATCGTGGCCTCGATGCCCTGGAGATGCCGACGGTCCGAGCGGTAGCGGGTGGTTCCAGGAACCAACATAGGACGATCCGAAAGGGCCCGCAAGAGGCTCTGTGAGAGGCTTTCGCGCCGGAAGCCGGGGTCCGCAGGCAGCTCCAGCAGCAGCGCGTCCAGAAAGCGACGCTGCCCTTCCCGGATGATCAGGTGGACCTCCACAGAGCCGTCTGGGGCCGTGTCCACGTGGCGCCGAACGCGCACTTCGGGGAAACCATGATGAAGATAGAAGGCCGTGACCCGGTCTTCCAGCGCCTTGACGGCCTCAGCCTTGGCGTGGGGCCGCAGGATCAAGAAGCGCTTGGGCAGGGCAACCACGGGGCGGAGGTCTGCTTCAGACAGTTCGCGATTGCCCTCAAGTTGCACCCGACTGAGAAGGCGCCTCTGACCGGGCTCAACGGTGTAGGTGAGGGTCACGGCCTCGGGCTGGTCGGCCGGCCCGGCGGTCACCACCTGCTCGTAGCGGACTTTGGCCTCGGGGAAGCCCTGATTGCGGAAGTAGGTCGTGATGCGGCCCGCCCCCTCATCGAGGATGCTGGGCGAATAGCGCTCGGCCCGGGCCAGGGGCACGAACTCCGAAAGCCGGGGCTGGTTCCAGAGAAAACCCAGCACGTTCAGCCCCTTGGCCTTCAGGGCCACCTTCGGACCCGCATGGACCTCGAGCACCAACACGCCGGCTTCGCCCAGGGGCTCCAGTCGCACGGAACCTTCGAGGCGGTCGTCCTTGATGAGGCGCTGCCGCAAACGCCAATGGACATCGCGGAGGGTCGAAGGCGTCCAGAAGGTTTGGCCTGGGCGCAGACCGGCCACCTTCAGCAGGGCTTCCCGGGTATAAGGAGCCGGATTCCCCTCGAAGCGAACCTCCCGGATTAGGGTCGGCGGACCGAGCTTCAACACCAAGCGAAGGACCCGACCCTCCCTTTCCAAGATCGCCAGAACCTTGACGTCAGGGTAGCCATACTCGCGCAACCGCCCTTCTGCGGCATCTGTGAGGACGGCGCTTCGTTGGGCCCCGATCCGCTGGCCCTTCCGGAGTTCGGGCAGCAGGGTCTTTCGAAGGGGTTTGGGGATTGCGTCGCCTTCCCACCGCCAGGAGACGAGAGGTTGCAGCGACTCCAGGCGCAAGGACACGGATCCGTCCGCCTCGAGAACCCCCTCCACCGAACGGTACCGGTCCACGAGGCGCACGGCCGTCAGCGCCTGCTGAAAGAGGGCCTCGTCCAGGGACTGTCCCACCCGGAGTCCCAGCGCAGCCAAAGCAAAGCGGCGGTCATCCTCCGTTCCACCCGCGATTCGGACCCCCGTCAGGACACGCGCAGCACCGGCACCCCTGGCGCTCGCCGAAGCCAGCGCCAGGAGGCCGAGGGCCAGGACGGCGCGGAAGCGCACCGCCCTAGAAGCCCGCGAGGGCCTCTTCCTCAGTGTCCTTCACCTCGAAGACCGAGTGCAGGCTGGTCATCTTAATGAGGCTGAAGATCTTGGAATTCATGCCGCAGATGCGCAGCTCGCCGCCCTTCCCCTTGATGGAGGTGTAGCAGCCCACCAGCTCGCCCACACCCGAGGAATCCAGGTAGCTCACTTTGCTGAAGTTGATGACGATCTTCCGGGAGCCGTCGAGGAGGGCCGTGCGAACGGCCTCGCCCAGTTCCTGGTCGCCGTCCCCTAGGGTGACCTTTCCTTCGGGGTAGAGGATCAGCACCTCGTTGTGTTTGCGTGTGTTCAGGATCATGGCGGGCCTCGGGGTGAGGGGCCAGTCTAGAGCGTCTGACAAGACTCGACAATGGCGTGTGTGTCCCCCCAGGGCACCGTAAGAACTGAAAGCCCGAAACCAAAGCTGGCGCGGACGACGCAGAAAAGGGACCTAGTCCCTAGATTTCACGGGTTCCTTCAGCTGTTGCCTTTCAGGACAGATCTTCCGGCACGGGCTCTGCATCCTTCCTCTGGCCGCCGGGCTCACTCGGCCCATTTTGCAGGGTGCTTCATGTTTGACCTCACCAGCGGTAACGGGATGATCCAGGCCATGGACCGTGGCCTGACGCTGGCTTCCAAGCGGCAGACCCTCATCGCGTCCAACCTGGCCAACCTGGATACGCCGGGCTACCGGACCCGGGACTTCAGCTTCGAGGGAGCCATGAAGGTGGCGCTAGCCGAGCAATCCTTGCCCAATGGCCTTCGCACCACCCACCCCATGCATCTCCAGGGCACTTCCACAGACTCGCTGCCGCCGTCCTCGGACCTACTGCGCCCCAGCGCCGAGCGCAACGACGGCAACGACGTGAGCCTGGATCGGGAGAACATGCTACTCACCCGCACCCAAACCAACTACCAGATGGCTTCCACCTTCATGCAGGTCGAGCTCCGGAAGCTCTATTCCCTCATCCGAGATTCGGTGGCGCACTGATGAGCATCTCCCAGATTCTCGACATCGCCAGCACCGGCATGGCCGCCCAGCGGCTTCGCGTGCAGCTCATCGCCTCCAACGTCGCCAACAGCGAGACCACCCGCACCCGAGAGGGCGGCCCCTACCGGCGCAAGGACGCGATCTTCCAGGCCCAGGACCTTGGCTTCTCGGGGGCCCTGGCCAACGCAGGGGTGCGGGTGGTCGGCATCCAGACCAGCCAGGAGCCCTTCCTCACCCGGTACGAGCCCAGCCACCCCGACGCCAACGCCGACGGCGTGGTGAGCTACCCCAATGTGAACCCCGTGGAGGAGATGGTGAACCTCACCGAGGCCAGCCGCGCCTATGAAGCCAACATTGCCGTGGTCCGCGCCGCCAAGGCCATGGCCACTTCCGCCCTGGAGATCCTCCGAGTCTCGTAACCTGTCGGAATTTCGACTTGCCCCCGCCCCGCCCCTGACCGATCGTGTGAAAGACCTTTCCGAGTTGACCCCATGGACCCACTCCAGAACATCCCCCAGTTCTCCCCGCTCAGCCCCCTGTCCGGAACCTCGAAGCCCGGCCTGGACAGCGGCGCTCCGGGCACTGAAGGGGGAGTGGCCTTTGGTGACCTCCTCAAGCAGGCCCTCCAGGAAGTGAACCAGGTTTCTGCCCAGGCCGAGGGTGAGGCACGGAACTTGATGACAGGAGAGAGTGCAGACATGCACTCGGCCATGCTGGCTGTCCAGAAGGCCGATTTAAGCTTCCAGATGATGATGGCCGTCCGATCCAAGTTGATCGATGCCTACCGCGAGGTCATGCGCATGCAGATGTAGCGCAGGCCGAGCTTCCCGGCGCGGCCTCACCCCTGACTGAGGAACGCCTATGGCCGGGGAAACGAACCTCGCGGAACAACTGACCAGCGCCTTCAAGGGCATGAGCGCCACCCAGCGCGTCATGGTCGTCGCCATTTCCATGACAGTGCTTCTGGCCTTGGCCGGCCTCGGCATCTGGGCCGGCCAAGAGACCAAGGGGGTCCTCGCCGCCAATATCTCCCCCCAGGAGGCCAGTTCGATCGTGGCCCAGCTGGACAAGATGCAGGTGCCCTTTGAGCTCAGCTCGGACCAGCGCACCATCCTGGTGCCTGAAAGCAAGGTGGGCTCCCTCCGCCTGAGGTTTGCCGGCGACGGCACCCTTTCCGGCGATAAGCTGGGGTTCGAGAAGCTCGAGAACGCCGGCCTTGGCACCACGGATTTCTCCCAGAAGGTGATCCACCGACGGGCCATGGAGGCCACGTTGGCCAAGACCATCATGAGCCTCCAGCAGGTGGCCGAGGCCACCGTCCACATCACGCCTTCCAACGACAGCCCCTTCCTCACCGACAAGGAGGACGCCAAGGCCAGCGTGCTATTGAAGCTGCGCGGCGCCCGCATCCTGCCTGACGAGAACACCCAGGCCATCGTGAACCTGGTGGCCGCCAGCGTGGAGGGACTGAAGCCGGACCAGGTGGTGATCATCGATCAGTACAGCCGGATCCTTTCACGCACCGGCCGAGATCCCATGGTGGGCGCCAGCGACTCCCAAAAGAAGGTGGCTCGCGAAGAAGAGGATCACCTGGTTCGCCGCGTCACCGACCTGCTTGAGCCCGTCGTCGGCATTGGCAAGGTGCGCGCCACGGCCCATGTGGATCTGGATTTCGACAAGGTGAAGATCAACGAGGAGAAGTTCGACCCCCAGGGTCAGGTGGAACGCAGCGTCCAGCAGAAGGACGAGAAGTCCCAGAAGCGCGACGCCGGCGCCGGCGTCCCAGGCACGCCCAGCAATGTGGCCCCCGCCACCGGCGGCGCCTCGGCCAATGTGACTGAGAACCTGGAAAAGAAGGAGACCACCACCAACTATGAGATCACCAAGACCGTCCGGGCCACCGATCAGGCCACCGGCACCGTCAAACGCGTCACCCTGGCAGTCATCGTGGACCACATCAGCACCTGGGATAAGGACGCCAAGGGCGAACCCTTCCTGAAGCAGACGCCCCGGTCCACGGATGAGCTGAAGAAGATCCGTGATCAGGTGTCGGCGGCCGTGGGCATCCAGCCCAAGCGTGGCGACGAGCTCATGGTGGAGGACATGGCCTTCGCCACGCTCCAGGTGAATCCCAGGGAAGCCGCTGAAGCCAAGACCCAGTTCTGGATTGATTTGGCCCGTCAGTTCGCGCCCGGTGTGATCTACGGGATCATCGGACTGGCGGTCTTCTTCATGATCTTCCTGCCCATGCTCAAGCGCATGTCGGCGGCCATCAACCGGCCTACCCCCATGCGGGTCGCCAGCGGCGAAGGCGGGGACATAGGACTGGCCGGACCCAGCTCCACGCGCAAGCCCATCCAGGTCAAATCCGTCTCCGAGATCGAGGCCGAAATCGAGGCGGAACTGAACGCCGATGCGGCTTTCAGCGCTCCCGAAGCCCGCCGGCGCGAGCTCATCAAGAAGCGCCTCCAGGAAGGCTCGCACGAGGATCCGGAAACCATTGCCTCATTGGTGCGATCCTGGCTCCTGGAAGAAGGACGGTAGACCATGTCCAAACTGACCGGCATGCAAAAGGCCGCGGTGCTCATGGTCACCCTTGGGGACGAAACCGCCTCCAACATCTTCAAATACCTCGAGGAGGATGAGATCCAGACGATCTCCCGCGAGATCGCCATCACCAAGCACGTGCAGCCCGAGGTGGCCGAGGAGGTCATGGAAGAGTTCCACACCATGACCCAGGCCCGCAGCTACATCAGCCAGGGCGGCATCGAATACGCCAAGAAGCTGCTCATCAAGTCCGTGGGCCCGGAAGTGGCCCGCAAGATCATCGACCGCTTGGTGAAGGCCCTGGAATCCAGCGCCGGCTTCACCAGCCTGGAGCGCGCGAATCCCCAGCAGCTCTCCAAGTTCATCCAGAACGAACACCCCCAGACCATCGCCTTGATCCTCGCCCACCTGAACGCCTCCCAGGCGGCGGAGCTCATTTCCAGCCTGCCCGAGGTCCTGCGCAGCGACGTGGCCATGCGCATGGCCAGCCTCCAGGAGATCAGCCCCGAGGTGGTGCGGCGCATCAGCCTCATCCTTGAGCAGAAACTGGAGGCCTTGGGCTCCTTCGCGACCGAGGCCTACGGCGGCGTCCGGGCCGTGGCTGAGCTGTTCAACCGCATGGACCGCAACACCGGTCGCGCCGTGCTGGAGAAGATCGAGACGGAGAATCCTCAGCTGGCCGCCAGCATCCGCGACCTGATGTTCGTCTTCGACGACATCCTGCTCATCGACGACAGCGGCATCACCGAGATCCTCAAGCGGGCGGATAAGAAGACCCTCACCATCGCCCTCAAGGGCACCAGCGAGGAGCTCCAGAATCAGTTCTTCCGGAACATGTCTAGCCGCGCCGTCGAACTCATGAAGGAAGAAATGGAATTCATGGGCCCGGTGAAGCTGAAGGACGTTGAAAAATCCCAGCATGAGGTGGTGGAGATCGTCCGCCAGTTGGAGGAAGAGGGCGTTATCAGCATCGGTGGTGGCGGTGGTGAGGACTATGTCACGTAAGGGGTTCATTCGCGCCGAGGATCTCCAGAACACGCTCGTGGAGGCCTTCCCCTATTTCCCCGTCGATACCGTGCTGGCCCGCGGCGCCTTCGATGGCAGCCTCGATTCCGTGGCCTCCGAACTCGGTGATCTGGAGGCGACCAATGTCCCCATCGAGCAGCGGCTCGTGGACCGGCTTCAGGAGGCGGAACGGCAGGCCCAGGATGTCGCCCGCCGGGCCTACGAGGAGGGCTTCACCTCCGGCGAGGCCGAAGGCCGCGCCTTCGGCGAAAGCCAGTATAAGTCCTACATGCTGCGCCTGGAGGAACAGCTGGCGGAGCTGGCTGCGGTTTCGCTGAGCCTGAAAGAGGCCCTGGACGAGGAACTGGTGGCCCTCGCCCTCGCCGTTGGCGAACACCTCGCGGTCCAGCAGATCGAACAGACGCCGGGCGCCGTCAAGGCGCTCATGGAACGGATTCTGGAGGAACTGCCCTTTCCCCTGCCCCGGGGGCGCCGGGAGGGCGAGATGCCCATGCAGGTCTTGCTCAATCCAGCCGATCTCGAACAACTGGGCGACCATTTCGTGGACCACCCCGGCTTGGCCCTGGCGGCCGACAGCGGTCTGTCCCGCGGCAGCCTGCGGATCGAGGCCCCCCAGGGCATCCTCAACGGCACCCTGGAGCGCCGTCGCGAACGCCTCATGCAGCTCATCGCCCGGATGCAAGAGGGCGACGCGCCGTGAAGACCGCCGTCGATCCCACCCTCCTCGCGGCCCATATCCGTGGACTGCCGAAGGGCGATTGGATGGGTCGCGTCACCAAAGTCGTGGGCCTGGTGGTGGAATCCACCGGTCCGGAGTGTTCCGTGGGCGAGCAGATGCTCATTCATGCCACGGACTCCTCCGGGCGGCCGCGCCTCATCCACGCGGAAGTGGTGGGATTCGCCGGACACCGGGTGCTGCTCATGCCCATCGAAGAGACCGAAGGCATCCGTCCCGGCCTGTGGGTGGAAGGCACCGGGCACCAGTCTGAACTGCCCGTTTCGGACGCTTTGCTGGGCCGCGTGATCGATCCCTTGGGGCGGCCCCTGGACGGCGGCCCCCCCATCGAGGCCCTGGCCCACCTGCCCCTCCAGGGCCCGCCCCCCAACCCCATGCGGCGGAAGCGCATCGATCAGGTGCTATCCACCGGCGTCCGGGCCATCGATGGCCTGCTCACCCTGGGCAAAGGCCAGCGGGTGGGCATCTTCTCCGGTTCGGGCGTGGGCAAGTCCACCCTGCTGGGGATGGTGGCGCGCAACACCTCGGCCGAAGTGAACGTGATCACGCTGGTGGGGGAACGGGGCCGCGAGCTCCGCGAGTTCATCGAAAACGACCTAGGAGAGGAGGGCCTCCGCCGCAGCGTGGTAGTGGTCTCCACCAGCGACCAGACGCCCCTGCTGCGCCTGCGCTGCGCCATGGCGGGCACCACCGTGGCCGAGTACTTCATGCGCCAGGGCAAAGATGTCCTGCTCATGATGGACAGTGTCACGCGCTTTGCCATGGCCCAGCGGGAAGTGGGCCTCAGCGCCGGCGAGCCCCCCAGCTCCCGCGGCTACACCCCTTCCGTGTTCGCCCTCCTGCCCCGCCTCATGGAACGAGCCGGCACCTTCGAGGGCATGGGGTCCATCACCGGCATCTACACGGTGCTGGTGGAGGGCGATGACCTGAACGAGCCCATCAGCGATTCCGTGCGCGGCATCCTGGACGGCCACGTCGTGCTGTCCCGAAAATTGGGCGCGAAGAACCACTTCCCCGCCATCGACATCCTCGCCAGCCTCTCGCGGCTCTTCAGTGCCCTGGCGCCACCGGAGCAGAAGCAGCTGGCCAGCAAGCTGCGCGACCTGATGGCCACCTACCAGGATGCCGAGGACCTGATCCAGATCGGCGCCTACACCAAGGGCTCCAGCACCGCCATCGACCAGGCCATCCAATTCCAGCCCGCCATTCAAACCTTCCTTCGCCAGGCCACGGCGGAATCCTCTGACCATCACCAGGCTATGTTGGCCATGGGCCAGATCTTTGGCATCGACCTGGCGCCCTTCCTGAAGACCCAAAGCTGATGGCCGCCCGCTTCCGCTTCCGCCTCGAACCCCTGCGCAAACTGCGGGAGGCCCTGGAACGCGAAGCCCAGCGCGCCCTGGCCCGGGCCCTCCAGGCTGAGCGCGACATCCGCGCCCATATTGAGGCGCTGGCCGCGCAGCGCAACGCCATCTTCGAAGCCCGTCGCCTCACCTTGGGGCAGACGCTCGATCTAGACCTCTGGCGCGCCGGTGAACGCTTCCTGGTCGTCCTGGAGCGCCGTCAGATCGAAGCCTTCGAGCAGCTCCGCGTGGCCTCCGCCCAGGTCGCCGTCCTGCGGGAAGCCCTCACCCTCGCCCACCGGAACCACCTGATGCTCGTCCGCCTCAAGGAGCGCCGGGCCCTCCAGCACGCGAAGGAGCAGCAGCTCCGCGAGGCCCTGGAAATGGACGAACTGGCAGTCCTGCGCCACCACCGACCCAGCGCAGATCAGTAGGAGTACCCATGAATGCCCGCTACCTGCTTTGGATCTCGGCGCCCGTGGCGCTGTCCGCGGGCGTCCTTTGGCTATCGGCCCAGGAACCCAAGGGCGAAAACAAGGCGGCTGCCGCCGAAGGGGTGAAGGTCGCCGATCTGGCCTCCCGGCTCCAGAACCGGGAAAAGGCCCTCGCCCAGAAGGAGGCGGAGCTGCGACAGCTGGAACAGCGCCTCACGACCCTCCAGGCCACCCTCGACAAGGATCGGGGCGAGATGGCAGCCCGGGAGAAGGCCGTCCAGGAAGCCCTGGCGAGGGTGGAGAACCTGAAGGTCCGGCCCGCCATCGATCCGCAGATCATCCGCACCTACGAGGCCATGGACCCCACCGCCGGGGCCCAGGCCATGAAGGAGCTCGCGGCCCAGAACATGGAAGTCGCCGTGGCGCTGCTGGCGGGCATGACGCCCAAAAAGGCCGGGAAGCTGATGGACCAGCTGGCCCCCCTGGACGCCAAGCTGGCGGGGCGCCTCTCCGAACGGGTGGGGATGTCGAGGCCCAAGGATCCGGCAGCCTGAACCTTTCTGCCTAACGACCTCGGCACGGTCCTGGCCCTGGGAACTTATCCGGATGATTCGGATGCGAGGTTCCCGTGCCTTCAGCCAGCCCAACCACCGTCCTGGCGATCTCTGATCGGCCCCTGGCGGAGCGGTTGGAGACCAAGATCCCTGATAGCTCCGATGGCCGATTCGCAGGTTTGGTAGCCCGATTCAGCCAGCCCTCGGCGGCACCAGTGGTCCCCGCAGCCTCCACAGCCTCCGCGGGTCGGTCGGCCAAAATGACCCGGGAACGCCCCACGGCCAAACGACCGGAACCCAAGCCTTCCGATGCCCCCAACGACCTGATGACCTCGCTCGCCCCACCCCCGGCGACCCCCGTGGTCTCCCAACCGATCCCAGGGAGTCCGGCCCCCGTAGCGGCGGAGCCGCAGGGGAACGCACTCCCCAACCCACCCGCTTCCACCCCATCTACCGCGTCCCCTTCGGAGGTCCCGCTCCCAACCCAGCCTGCCCCCTCCCTTCCGAAACGGGACCTGCCCGGGCAGGGCGGCCCCCTGCCCATCGCCATCACCCTCACCACCTCCGGGGCTCCCCTCCTGGTCATCCAAGGGCCCCAAGGTGCCCCTGGAGCCACCGCTGGGCCCACGGCGCTCCCCTCGCACCTGGAAGGAACCCCGATCCCGGCTGGCACGGCGGTCCCCCCCTCCCAGGTCGCGGCCCCATCCCTGGACGTGGCGGCACCGGCCCCATCGGCGTTGCCGACCATGGCCCAGTCGGCAATACCTCTGGTCTCTCCCTCGGCAACCACCCCCCCCGGCCCCGGGGACGAGACCCGCTTGGCACCCCGCCCGGAGGCCGAAGGGGAGCCCGCACCAGCCCCTCGCGACCCGGCTTCACCGGCAGCGACTCCGACTCCCGTGCCGGAGATGCACACGACGATCCAAAGCCCTGCTCCTCGGCCCGTTCCCAGGATGGATCCCGGGAAACCCTCTGCCCCCCCCGTCCCAGCGGCCCCACTGCAGGTTGGCCTCCAGGCCAGGGTCCTGGGCGACCCTGAAAACCTGATCCCGGTTGCCGGAGCACTCCCCCCCGCACCGATGGCTGCGACTGGACCTGGGCCGGCCCCTTCGAGCCCCCAAGCCACTGGCGTTGCGGTTGGCCCGAGTGCGGCCCCTCCAGCGCATCCCGGCCCAGGGGCGGGATCCGGGTGGAGCGCGGTTCTGGAGATCCCCGCTCCCCCCTCCCTGCCTAGCCCCTCCAGCTGGCACAACCTGGCCCACCCGGGGGACGTCGCCCCTGCCGCCTCCCATCGACCGATGGCATTTGAACCGATCCCGACCCCACTGAGCGCTCCCTTGCTGGCATCCCTTTCAGCGCCGCCAGCTGCGGTACCGATGCCCGCCCCAGTACCGACACCCGGGACCGATCCCATTCCTGCTTCGGCCCCGGCCATGGTCCAGGCAGTCCTTGCCGAACTTGGATCCAACCTGACGGAAGCGGCAAGGGTCGAGCATCCGACCGCTGACCTCAATGCCGCGAAGGTCGATCCGACCCTTCCTGCGGAGAAGGTCACGAAGGGGATCGAGGCCCCGATCCCCTTTCGGGAACCACTCCAGATCCCGGCGAAGGCACCCTCACCTCAGACGCATCCAGCCGCCACCGAAGAACCCGCCGTCCAGAGCCTGTCCCAGCTGTCCTCCTCCCCCTCCGCCCCCTCGGCACCCGAAGCCTTGGCCGAGAAGTCCACGCCTGAGACGCAGCCCATTCTTCCTCATGCCTCGGATGGAACGTCCCTGGCAGCGCTGAATGCCATCCCCAGGGCGACGGGGGCCGCATCGCCAACGGCGGTCCCGCCCCCATTGGCAGCCGCGCCACCTTCTGCCGCTGTGGTTCAAGTGGTGGGAGGTCTGCGCTGGATGCTGAAGTCGGGTGCCCAGGAAGCGCAGCTGCAACTCCATCCCGAAGCGCTCGGACAAATCACCATCCATCTCAAGGTGGAAGGAGGCGAGGTCCACGCCCGCCTGTGGATCATGGAACCGGCCTCTGTCAAGGCGGTCGCGGAAGGACGCTCTTACCTGGAGCTGGCCCTGAAGGACCAGGGACTCCATCTGGGCAGTTTTGATCTGCAGCAGGGCCACCGCCCCTTCCAGGAGGCGCCTTCAACCCCGAGCTTCCGCGAACGCCCTGAGGCGAACGCGATGCCCGCTCGGCAAGAAGCACCCGCGGCCATCCCTACGCCCATCCTGAACGCCCACCACGTCGAGCTCTACGCATGATCGGCACGCTTCGTGTTCTGTCCCAACCCTGGAGGACCCTATGGAAACCGGCATGATCAGTACGGCCACAGCCACGGCCACCACCGCCACCCCGGCGACCGCAAAGAACGCCATTGATAAGGACGGCTTCCTTAAGCTGTTGGTGGCCCAGCTCAAGAACCAGGACCCCACTGGCGCCGGGCAGGATCCTGCCCAGATGGTCCAGCAGCTGACCAGCTTTTCCAGCCTGGAGCAAGCCCAGCAGACCAATACGCTGCTTACCGGGCTGCAGACTCAGACCGCGGGCCTCTTCCAGGCCCAGACCGCCAGCCTGGTGGGCAAGACCGTAAAGGTAGACGGCTCGGGGTTCAACCTGAAATCCGGTACCGCCTCCATGAACCTCGAATTGGGAGCGGCTGCAACCGTCACTCTCACCGTGAAGGATTCCGTCGGAAATGTGGTCGCCACCTTGCCCCAGGGACACCTGAATCGCGGCGCGACAGCGCTGACCTGGGACGGCAAGGGCACCAACGGAGCCACCCTGCCCGACGGGGCCTACACGGTGGGCGTGAGCGCCATTGCCGATGACGGCAAGGCCGCGGCCTTCAAAACGAGCCTGAGCATGAAAGTGGACGCCGTGACCTTCAAGGGCGGCGGTATCTACCTCGCTTCCGGAAGCAACATTTTCTCCTTGGCCGATGTCCTCGAAATTTCCGCCTGATCCCGTCCACTCTCACCCCAAGGAGCTCTCATGAGCCTCTACTCCGCCTTCTACTCCGGCCTTTCGGGCCTCAGCACCAACGCCAGCGCCCTGAATGTGATCGGCAACAACTTGTCGAACATCAACACGGTGGGCTTCAAGGGCTCCAGTTCGACCTTTCGTGACATCTTCAGCTCGGCCGGAGCCATGGCCACCCAGGGCAACGGGAATCCCATCCAGTTTGGCCTGGGGGTGCAGACCAACTCCGTGAACCAGGACTTCTCCCAGTCATCCTTCCAGTCCACGGGCAACGCCCTGGACATGGCCATCCAGGGCAACGGCTTCTTCACGCTGCAAACCCCAGGTGGAGGCCAGGTCTACAGCCGCGCCGGCAATTTCACCCGCAACAGCAACGGCTTCCTCGTGGCCAGTGACGGCTCCAACGTCATGGGGTGGAATCGCAGCACCAATGCCCTGGGCGTCAGCGGCGTGTTTAGCAACACCGCGGTGGCCCCCATCCAGATTTCTTCCTCCACCGCCGGCGCGCAGGCCACCCAGAACATCAGCCTGGGCGTCAACCTCAATGCGGCCGCCAAAGGGGGCTCGGTGGGTCCGCCGGCCATCCCGGCCGACACCTTTCAGACCCCCATCCAGGTCTATGACAGCCTCGGCAACGCTCAGAGCCTGATGGTCACCTACACCAAGGTTGCCGGCAGCAACAGCTGGACCTACGACGTGGCGGACACGGCGGTTCCCCCCTCCACCATCACCAGCGTGCCCGCCATAGGCACCATCGATTTCAACGGCACCGGCAACATCCAAACCCTCAACGGCCAGCCTGCGGCCAATAAAAGCAACACCCAGATGTCCATCACCTGGCTGAACGGCACCAGCAGCAACATCAGCTTCAACATCATCAATCCGGTGGACGGCACCCAGAATTTCACGGGCCTCAGTTCGCCCAACAACAACCTCAGCAGTTCCCAGGACGGATTCCCGGCCGGCACCCTGAGGGACCTCACGGTGGACCAGAATGGCCTGGTCTCAGGCAGCTTCACCAATGGCCAGATCCTCCCCATGGCTCAGTTGGCCATGTCGTCCTTCACCAACGTCAACGGCCTCCAGCAGTCGGGCAACAACCACTGGACCCAGACCCTGGCCTCGGGCGCCCCCACCACCGGCGTGGCGAACCAGAGCGGCCGCGGCGGAATCCTCGGGTCCAACCTCGAGCTTTCCAACGTAGATGTCGCCGCCGAGTTCACCAAACTCATCGTCAGTCAGCGCGGCTACCAGGCCAACGCCAAGATCGTCACCACCACCGACGAACTGCTCCAGGTGACCCTCAACCTCAAGCAGTAGGCCGTCGTAATAAAACAACCCTTCTCGAAAATGGCGTGAACGGCATAAGGGGCCGTAACGGAATGGCGAATTCATCCAAGGTTATTCCGTAACGGCCCCTAAGCCCACTCTGACCCCGCGCGCGGCCCTTAGGGGCCGCGCGATGTGTACCGACTGCTGCATTGACGGGTAAACTGGCATCTTTGATTGAGGCCCCATGTCCGATCAGGAACTCCAGCCCCTCGCACCCCGCCGCCGGACCCGTCAGATTCTGGTGGGCAAGGTTGCCGTGGGCGGGGACGCACCCATCTCCGTCCAGAGCATGACCAAGACGGACACCCGGGACGTGGACGCCACCATCAACCAGATCTACGCCTACGCCAACGCCGGCTGCGAGATCGTGCGGGTGAGCGTTCCCACCAAGAAGGCGGGCGAGGTCTTCCACGAAATCTGCGACCGCAGCCCCATCCCTGTGGTGGCCGATATCCACTTCGATTACCGCCTGGCCCTGGTGGCTGCAGATGGCGGCGCCGCCTGCCTGCGCATCAATCCCGGCAACATCGGCGGCCAGGATCGCGTGAAGGCCGTGGTGGACAAGGCCGGAGCCCTGGGCATCCCCATCCGTATCGGCGTGAACGGCGGCAGCCTCGAGAAGGACCTGCTGGAAAAGTTCGGCACCGCCACGCCCGAGGCCATGGTGGAGAGCGCCCTGCGCCACATCGAGGTACTGGAGCGCGAGGGCTTTCGCGACATCAAGATCAGCCTCAAGGCCAGCGACGTGGTCCGCACCGTGCAGGCCTACCGCCTGCTGGCGAAGCAGGTGGACTACCCCTTTCACCTTGGAATTACCGAGGCTGGAACGCCTTTCGGCGGCACCATCCGCTCCAGCGTGGGCATGGGCATCCTCCTGGCCGAGGGCATCGGTGACACCGTTCGCGTGTCCCTCACCGGCGAAGGCGAGGACGAGTGCCGCGTGGGCCATGAGATGCTGCGCGCCCTGGCCCTGCGGTCCGGCGGCTTCCGCATGGTGAGCTGCCCCAGCTGCGGCCGCGTGCAGATCGACCTCAACCGCGTGGCGAACGAGATCGAGGAAGGCCTCAAGCTGATCAACCACGAGAACATCACCTACGCCGTTATGGGCTGCGTGGTGAATGGACCGGGCGAGGCCCGAGATGCCGACCTCGGCGTGGCGGGTGGCGCAGGCGAGGGGCTCATCTACCGCAAGGGTGAGCTCATCCGGAAGGTAAAGGAGGAGGATCTGGTCCCCGCGTTCCTGGAAGAGGCGCGCAAAGTCAAGGCCGAGGCTGATGCCGCCGCCAAGGCTTAGGATGGCCGACTGGCTGCTGGCCCATCCCTTCGCGACTCTGGGACTGCTCCTGGTGCTGGAGGCCTTCCTGCCCGTCCGTTTCCAGCCCACGGCCTGGGTGTGCCGGGGCGCCATCCGGACCTACCAGGCGACCCTTTCGAGCCACCTCCCCACCCAGTGCAAGTTCACCCCCACCTGCAGCCACTACGGCCTGGGCTGTATCCAGAAATACGGCACCCTGCGCGGCGGCCTGCTCACCACCTGGCGGCTGCTCCGCTGCTCGCCATTGACGAATGGCGGAACCGATCCGGTACCTTGAACAGGTCTCTTGCCACGGATGAACACGGATGAACAAAGATCAGAATCCTTTTTCATCCGTGTTCATCCGTGGCCAATCCTTCTTTCTTTCGGTGGTTCTGCATCCTTCCCTGATGGTCCGGAAGGCCCTTAAGATGAAGGGTTCTCCGGCCTGAACAAGGGAATGCCTGAGTCGGATTAAAAGGAGTCTGCCGGTGTGTGGAATCGTGTCGCTCTGCTATGGATCAGACATCGCCGCCCTGGGGCGCGAGGCCGGTGAGCTCCTGAAGCGGCTGGAGTACCGGGGCTACGACTCCACCGGCGGCGCCTTCATCGGGGACGACGGCGCCATTCGGCTCCTCAAGAAAGTCGGCGCCCCCAGCCGCGTGGTGCCCGAGCTGGGCATCGACCAGCAGTCCGGCCAGCGGTTCATCGGCCAGGTGCGATGGGCCACCTATGGCGCCGTCACGGACGCGAACAGCCAGCCCCACCATGTGCGCTGCAAGGTGGAGATGGTGGGCGCCCACAACGGCAACATCTCCAACACCGATGCCCTCAAGCCCGCCCTCACCAGCCAGGGCCATGCCGTGGTCTCCGACAACGATGGCGAGATGCTCACGCATTTGGCCGAGGATGCCTACGCGGCCAACTTGGCCGATCCGGGCCCGGCCCTGGCCCTCTGCCACAGCGCCTACATGGCCAGCGGCCCGAAGGGCGTCATCCCGGAGGGAGCCTTTCTCCTGATGGATGCAGCCCGCAAGGCGGGTAACCGGGCGGACGGCTCCTATGCCGCAGCCTTCGCCGATCCCCGCGTGCCAGGCGTGGTGGCCGTAAAATCGGGATCCTCCCTGTACGCAGGTATCGGCAGCGATGCCCACGGTGAGTTCGTGGTGGTCTCCAGCGACCTGACCTCCGTGCTCTCCAAGACCCGGCTGCTCATCCCCCTGTGCGAAGGCGAGGGCATCTGGTTCACGGAGCGGGAGTATCTGGTCTTTTCCCTGGGCACGGACCTCGCCTTCTCGGTACCGCATCCCAAGCGGTCCAAGCTGAATGTCCGGGACACGGGCCTCCGGGCCAACTACCGCTACTTCATGGAACAGGAGATCGCCTCGGCGCCGGACAACCTCGACGAGGTGATTCGCTACTACTTCCGCGCCCCGGAGACCGAGGGCCTGTTCGCCGCCTTCGAGGACCGGAAGGATCTCTGCAAGGCCCTCCTGGACAAGGTGCTGGCCCTCTACAATGAGCCTCACGAGGCCGCCCTGGCCTCGGCCTTCGCGACCCTCCTCGTCGATCCCACCCAGCTGGAGCTGGCCACCCGGGTGCAGCCCCATTCGGACGTGCTGCGTGCCCACGGGGAGCAGCCGGTCTCCGATGAGCGCCAGCTGCTGGCCGACCTGGGCCGTCTCCACCCCCAGGCCCAGGAGACGCTGGCTCTCTTTGACCTGCTCTTCATCTGGAAAAAGCGCCGCCGGGTCACCCACCACCTCCTCGATCTGGTACAGGCCATCCGCGAGACTCAGAAGGAGGGCGGACGGGTCTTCCTGGTGGCCTCCGGCACGTCCTACCACGCGGCCCTGGTGGCGGCCACCTTCTTCAACAACCTCGCGGGCGTGGCGGTCTTTCCCTGCAACCCCGGCATGTTCCGATCCATGTACCTGAACACGCTCAAGGCCGGGGATCTCCTCGTCGGCATCACGCAATCCGGCGAAACGAAGGACCTGGTGGATGTCTTCCAGGACGTGCGTTCGCGCGTGCCGGGCCTGCGGCGGATCTCCCTCGTAAACAACGAGAACAGCCGGATCCCCCAGGAACTGTCCGAGTTCTACCTGCCCATCCTCTGTGGTCCCGAGATCGCCGTGGCCGCCACCAAGAGTTTCATCAACCAGGTGGCCATCCTCTACCTGCTGGCGGCCTCCTTCTCCCTCCCCGAGCGCAAGATCGCCGCGAACCTGGAGCGGACCAAGGACCTCATCGCCGAAACCCTCCGCCACTGCGAAGGCGACGTGGAGGAGGCGGCCAAGCGCCTCTACCTCGAGCCCTCGCTGCACATCCTGGGCACGGGGCTGATCGGGGTGGCCCGGGAAGGCGCCTTGAAGATCCGCGAGGTGGTGCTCAACCACGCCGAAGGCTACGATGCCGCCGAGTTCAAGCACGGTCCCAACACCATCCTCGGCAAGAACACCCTGTTTTCCATCCAGGATCTGGCGAACCTGCTGGAGGTCTACGAACAGCACCGGGACGGACGGCCCTTCGGCGGCGGCATCGAAGCCCTCCAGGCCTGGCCGGAGCTGGTGGAAACGCGCTTCTCGAACTACCCCTTGCTGTTCGTCTGCCCCAGCGAAGAGCGGGATATCCGCATCACCATCAGCCAGATCCACACCCACAAGATCCGTGGGGCGGACATCCTCATCATTGCCGAGAAGCATCCCGAGCTGGCGGCGGCCGTGGCAGGCAAACCCACGGGCCAGGACCGCTACTGGTCGAAGTACATTGAGGTGCCCTTCAGCGGGGATCCCAACCTCTTCGTGTTCGCCGCCACGGTGGTCCTACAGCGACTGGCCTTCTGCATGTCCGTGCTGAAGATGGAGTACCTCGACCGGCTCACCGTGACCGACCACGGCGTCCATCCGGATGCGCCCAAGAACGTCTCCAAGTCGATCACGGTAGATTAAAATAAACAGAATCAACCTGTTGTCGCTCAGCATCAGAATATTAAAGAAAACCATACCTTTTTAGTCGTGATGTGACCCCCGCCACAGATTGAAGACCCCACCTTGGAGGTCAGGGGATGGTCCCCACCGATGGAGCCAACATGACTGCGGAACTGAACACGAAGGTGGGCGAACTGGTGATGGCGCGGCCCGAGACCATGCGCTACTTCGAACGACTGGGCATCGACTACTGCTGTGGCGGCCATCACACCCTCGCGGAGGCCTGCCAGCTCGCGAAGCAGGACCCCGTCGAGGTGCTCAACGGCTTGGCGACCCTCGAACCTCCAAGCGCTGGCGTCCCCTCCCTCCAGGACTGGCAGCAGGCCTCCCTCACCGACCTCATCCAGTACATCGTGACCACCCACCACGATTTTCTCCGCGAGGAGCTTCCCCGCCTGGACCTGTTGCTGGGGAAAGTCCTCAAGGCTCATGGCGAACATCACCCCGAACTGGGCCGCGTGGGCGAGCTCTACCAATCCCTGGTGGCTGACCTCATGCCGCACATGATGAAGGAGGAACAGATCCTCTTCCCCTTCATCCGGCAGATGGATGCGGGGCAGACGGGCTCGTCCTGCTTCGGCACAGTGCAAAGCCCCATCCGCGTCATGGAGCTGGAGCACGAGGCCGTGGGCGCGCTGCTCGTTGAGCTGCACGAACTCACCGGCGCCTACACCACCCCCGCGGACGGCTGTGCCACCTTCCGGGCCCTCTACGATGGCTTCGAGACCCTGGAACGGGACCTGCACCTGCACATCTACCTGGAGAACCAGATCCTCCATCCCCGCGCCACGGCCATGGAAGCTGCCGTTCAGGCCTGATTCAGCTCATCATCGAGCGTCGCCCCGGGTCCCGCACCAAGCGGGGCGCGGGGCGATTCCCTATTCCCTTTCCGTTGGGTGTATCAGTGCGCGTCTTGGAGGCTCCATCGGTCCGTGCAGCCCTCGCTTTCCACCACCTGATGGGCCTTCCTCAAACGCAGCGTGTGCTGCACTGTCTGCATGACGGTGAAGAGGTGGTCGTGAAGGCCCAGGCGCGCCATGTCCTCGGCCGTGAACCAGGTGATGCCATCCGGGCCCTTGCGGGTCTCGTGATCGGCCAGGATCTGCTCAGTAATGCCCATTGGTGACCTCCAGAACTGATAGCTTGAATAGCACGGGAGGCCGGCTTGGCCAACTGGCGGGACCCGTGATTCGGCTGGGATGTGATGGCGGTCGGGGCCCTGGCGATGGTTCCGATGACGGTCACTTCGACCCTGCTTGCCGCGCCCATCCTGATCGCCGCCCTGGGCGCTTCACCATCCTCATGGGCGACCCCGTGCTTCCCGCCCAATATCGCGACCGGGAAGCCCTTGCCGTGGAAGTCCGGCGCCGCTTCGGGGGCCCTGGTGGTGGAAGCGCGCATTCAGAATACTTAGCACACCCATCGATGATGCGGACCGCTCCTACCGCAACGCCGGATCATGCTGCGCCACCCGGAGCTTGCCCGGGTGAAGCTGGTCGGCCAGTGCCACCATGGCCTGGGCCGCGGGCCGATCACCCAGGCGGGCCACCATCCGCGCCATGAAATAGAGGTTCACCGATAACACCCGGCGCTCGTTGTGCTTCTTGGAGGCCAGATCCGAGGCTGCAACCTGCTGCCGGAACGCCTCGAAACGGGCGCGGGCCCCTGCGCCATCCCCCTCCACGGCCTGTTTCACGCCCGCCAGCAGGACGGTGTTCGAATGGTCGGGAGGCCACACGCCTTCGAGTTCCTTGAGGTGGGTTTCCGCAGCGGCCCGGTCATTCCGGTCCCAGGCCGTGTAGGCCATGAGGCTGCGAAGCACATTCGACCTCGGAACCTCCCTCAGCCCAGCCCGCAGGCGCGCCTCGGCCTCCTGAGGACGACCCATCCAGAGGAGGGCGTCCGCGGCGGTGACGTAGGCGAACTCGGCGGCCGGGCGCAGGGCGATGGCACGATCCGCATGCTCGAGGGCCGCGGGCAGCTCGCCTTCGTTCTGGAGAAACACACCCAGCCGATGGTGGGTCTGCCAGCCCTCTGGAAACAGGCTGAGGGACTTCTCGAAGTAGCGGCGGGCCGCCTGGTGGTTGTCCTCACCCTCCAGCCCCGCGAAGACATCGGCCAAGAGGTTGTAAGCCTTGTGATCGGCGGGATCCAGACGCACCGATTGGAGCGCGGATCGGCTGGCGCCCTCCAGATCGCCCATCCTGAGGAGGATGGAACCCAGCGCACGGTAGGCCTGCGAGGCACTGGGATCCAGCGCAATCGCCTTCTCCGCGGCGATCTTCCCCTGGCGAAGCAGGCCTTGAGCCTCGTCGTACCGACCCCGGCTGAGGGCGGTGGTGGCGCCCAGTTCCGCCAGAGTCCAGGAATACTCAGCCCGGGCCGGCGCATAGTCGGGCTCGAGCTCGATGGCCGACGCGAGCAGGGAGTTGGCCAGTTGCACGGAGTCCTGGTTGCCGTCCGTGATGACCTGAAGCGCCTTGGTGTAGAGTTCGCGGGTTCGGGGCAGCCGGGCCTGGGAGCGCATGGCACCCGGATCGCTGCCGAGCCCCATCTCCTGAGGTAGGCGCTGCTGCAACTCGTCCTCGAGTTTCAACAGGTCTGCCACGGGACGGTCCAGCTGGAACTGGTGCAGGGTCGCACCGCGGGCGGCATCCACCACGCGGACCCCCATGCGCAACTGTCCGCTGATCACCTGATAACTGCCGAGGACCAGCAGTTCCGCCTTGAGCAGGCGACCCAGCTCGCCGACCGCTCGGGGCGCCTGGCCCGGCGTATCCCCTAACTGGTGCATGGCCTCCACCACGTGGAGGCGATCCACTACCGCGAGATCATCCCGCCGCACCAGCCCGAAGGCCATGGCATCGGCGAACCCGTTGCTCAGCCAGGCGTGCTCGCTGTCCGGCTGCAGTTGCTCCAAGGGCAGGATGGCCACCACCCGGCGCCCCTTCGTGAAATCCTCCCGCGAGGCCCGGCGGGCCTCCCCCAGGCCCGTGGCATCCATGTGCCGCACCAGCCACACCCCCAGGGCGGCCCCCACGACCAGCACCGGAACCAGGGAGCCCAAAATCCAGGATCGGCGGGGTTTCCAGAGCAGCCTGAGGGGAGGGTTCAGGTGGGGCACCGCCGCGGTGACGGGATTTTCCGAGAGCCCCGCCACCAGCACCTGAAGGTTGGGGAACCGGTCCTTCGGGGCCTTCGCCAGCAGGCGGTGAATGGCATCCTGGAGGGTGCGGGGCAGATCGGGGCGCGCCTCGGACAGGGGCCGGGGCACGTCCCGGGTCACGGCGTACAAGGTGTCCACCAGGCTCCCACGCAGGAATGGATGCACGGCGGTGGCCAACTCGTAGAGCACCACCCCCAGGCTGAACTGGTCCGATTGGCCCATCAGGGCTTGGCCGTTGGCCTGCTCCGGGCTCATGTAGGCCGGCGTGCCCTGGCTGTAACCGGGCGCCGTCCGCTCCACCAGGGTCAAGTGATGGGAGGTCGGGCCGAGCACGAGTTCGTCGTCGCCTCGGCGGGCAATGCCGAAGTCGAGGATCTTCAGCTGGCCTTCGTCCGTCAGCAGCAGGTTTTCGGGCTTGATGTCGCGGTGGATGATGCCTTTCTGGTGGGCATGGGATAGGGCCGAGGCGGCCTGCCGGGCCAGATCCTGGAGCGCGTCGGCTGCCAGGGCTGAGCCCACCAGGGCCCGCAGGGTTCGCCCCTCCACTAGTTCCATGGCGATGTAGGGGGTGCCGTCCACCTCGCCGGCGTCGTAGATGTGGGCGATGTTCGGGTGGTTCAGCTGGCAGGCCAGCTTGGCCTCGCCGATGAGGGCCTTGCGGCGCAGGTCGTCCGCGTCCTTGAGGATCTTGAGCGCCACCTCCCGCTCCAGGCGCAGATCCAGCGCCCGCCAGACTTCGCCCATGGCCCCCTCCCCAAGCCGGGAGAGCAATCGGTAGGAACCGAAGTTGGTGACGTCGGGGGCCAAGCGAGTCCTTCGAATAGCTGCTTTCAATCATACCTTTTGTAACGAGAGCACAGAGCAATTGGTTCGGGCTGGCATTAGGGACTGCTGGTCGTGAATGCCCTGCGGGCGGGCGAACGGCGACTGGACATCTTGCCGCCTCCACACACGGGGCGCGGCTGGGGGCCGCAGGGCCAGGCGGCCCATCCCCGCTGCCTTTCGCGCCCTTTAGCGCATTTCGCGGTTCCAGGACTTCCACAGTCAATGCTAGAAAAAGCAGGCATAGCTTCGCCGATAATCGGGTCATGCTTTTATCGGTGTTCATCGGTGGCAAAGACCTTCTTTCCTTGAATTTTCAGCGGTGGCGCTTGACTCGGATCTCGAAATGCCGAGAATCAGGCCGGAGGTTCCCGTGCCCATTCCGGATCTTGAGGCTGCGCTGACTGGAGCCCGCCTGGTGGAGGAGGCGGGCTCCCTGCTCACGCTGGGGGAGGAGCCCGAACGCATGGTGGCCCACGCCTTCGAGCGGCTTGGGCAGCTCGTGCCCTACGACCTCGCCACCGTGCTGCTGCGGGAAGGCGACGGCCTCCGGGTGGCCTACGCCCTGGGGCCGCTGGCCACGCCGCAGCTATCGGCGGCCCTCATCCCAATACGCGGGAACCTGCGCCTGCAGAACGCCCTGAAGGCTCGTTCCCGACCGGCCACCTTCGAGGAAGACGATCCAGGGGAGGACACCTTCCATGGCCTCATCGACATGCCCCACGGCCACAGCTGCCTCGTGGCCCCCCTGCGGAGCCGGGGCGAGACCTTTGGCCTCATGACCCTGGACGCCATGGTGTGCCGCCAGTACCCCGAGAGCGTGCTGCACCATGTGGGGGTCTTCGCTTCGCTGCTGGCCCTGGGTCTCAAGCAGGCCGAGCATCTGGCCCGACTCGCCGAGCGGGAACGGAACCTGGCCGAAGAGGTCAGCTACTTTCGCGAGGTCCAGCGCAGGGACGTGCTGCAGGAGCCCCTCCGGGCCGACAGCCACGCCATGCGCAGCATCCTCGACCAGCTGCGCCAGGTGGCCTCCACCGCCGCCACGGTCCTCATCACCGGCGAGACGGGCACGGGCAAGGAGAAGGTGGCCCAGACCCTCCATCACCTCTCGCCCCGCCGCGAAAAGCCCTTTATCAAGGTGAACTGCAGCGCCCTGCCCGCCACCCTGATCGAGTCGGAGCTCTTCGGTCATGTGAAGGGGGCCTTCAGCGGCGCCGCGGCCGCACGGAAGGGCCGCTTCGAACTGGCCCATGGTGGCACCCTCTTTCTCGACGAGATCGGCGACCTACCCCTGGACCTCCAGCCCAAGCTCCTGCGGGCCATCCAGGAAAAGGAGATCGACCCCCTCGGCAGTGAGCAGTCCCGCCGGGTGGACGTGCGCCTGGTCGCCGCCACCCACACGGATTTGCGGAAGGCCGTGGCCGAGGCCCGATTCCGCGAGGACCTCTTCTACCGGTTGAGCGTGTTTCCCATCCACCTGCCGCCCCTCCGCGAGCGCCCCGAGGACATCCGGGCCCTCGCTGAAGGATTCCTCGACCGCTTCGCCCGGGAGAACCGCCGGCCCCCCATCCACCTGCCGGACTCCGTGCGCGACCAGCTAGAGGCCTACGCCTGGCCGGGGAACGTCCGGGAGCTCCACAATGTCCTGGAGCGGGCCGCCATCCTCTCGGCGGGCCGGGAGTTGAAGCTGCCGCCGGGCGCCCTCCCCCTCCGGGGCGAGCGGGCCGGTCGGCCCCTCACCTGGGAGGCCCAGGAACGGGGTTACCTCGAACGCCTGCTGCGCCACACCCGCGGCAAGATCACCGGCGTCGATGGCGCTGCGGCCCTGGCGGATCTGGCCCCTTCCACCCTCCTTTCCCGGCTGGAAAAGCTGCGCCTCCGCCCCAAGGACTTCCGCGAAGCGTGAGGACCCTGAAAGCCAACCGTAAAGAACCTTGTCCGCAGCCCTATGCGTTCTTTGTGTTCTTTGTGGCCATTACTGCTGTTTTTTGGGATCTATCCCTGAGCGCGGATATAACAATCCCGTTTGAGCCCTTCGCTTTCACGGAAATCCGAGCGCCTGTCCGACCTCGTGGTTTATTGGCCACAAAGAACACAAAGGTCACAAAAAAGCGTGCTCTTGGCACCCACCGTGAACCCGCTCGAACAAAGCGGTTCCCCCAGACCGGGTCACGACCCCAGTTTTAATCTGTGTGAATCTGTGGACCAGGGCCTTTTTCTGCGTCATCTGCGCCATCTGCGGTTTCCTGCTTTTCCATCTGAGTCGGGCCAGAATTTACGTTAGCGTGGAGCCAACTTCCCGGAGCGATGGATGAGCGAGACGACCGGCCCGAACGACAGCCTTCCCCCGATCATCCCCCTGGATGAAGGGCCCTTCCTGCCGCCGCCCCCGGTTGCCTTCACCCCGTTTCGGCCCGAAGCGCCGACACTGCGTCCCGTCCCTTTCGAGGACCTCGAGACCTTCCCGGGCTTCTGGTCCCGGGTGGGTGGCATGTTCCGGATGGTCTTCAGCAATCCCATGGACCTCTTCGACCGGGTGCCCGTCACCGATGGCTTTGGTGCACCGTGGCGCTTCCTCCTCCTGCTCTCGGTCCCGGTTTTTCTCATCGTCGCCATGGTCTTCTTCTTCATGGGCATGGCCATGGTGCTCGCGGCCCTGGAACAGGCGGGGAAGGGGGACGGCAAGGCCTTCGTCGCCATCATGCCGGTGATCTTCGGGGCAACCCTGCTGCTCCTGCCCCTATTCGCCTTCCTGGGCATGGTCATCGGCGGCGCGTTCAACCACTTCTTCCTCTGGATGTGGGGCGGCCTCAAACCCGGCGTGGGCGTCAACCAGAGCATCCGGGCCTACGGTTACGCCCACGCCTTTCTGCAGATCGCCGGGATCATCCCCTGGCTCGGATTCCTGCTCCAGATCGCGGGTTTGGTGGTTGTCGGCATGGGCCTCGCCCGCCTGCACAAGACCGACACTTGGCGCGGCATCTGCGCCGTCCTCACCCCCATCTTCCTCTGCTGCTGCTGCGGCATCGCTGCGGCCCTGGCCATCCCCGCCATCATGGCGATGAGACACTGATTACCGACGAACGTTCAGGGCGAAAGAAGAAAATCTTTCACTACCAAGGCACCAAGGACACCAAGAACTGCGTGAGCATTGGCTTTGGCTTTTCTTGGTGTCCTTGGTGTCTTGGTGGTGAGCTCTGACCTATTGAATGCACTCCATGACGCCCTAGTCCTGAAGCCATGTCAGGGTTTCGACCCGCACGGAATCCGGATCCACCACCCGGTGGACGGCTCCTGCGGCCAGGGCCGTTCCCTCATCCCAGGTCTCGAATTGCCGGAACAGGCGATTCGCTCCTTCGTGGCCCAGGAGCTCCGGCAGGCGCACCGTGCCGCCGAAGCCCGTGAGGATGCCGTGCTTCGCGGCGGGATGGGCCAGGCGCAGGCCGCCCTTGCCAGTGGTGGGATCGGCCGCCACGGCCCACCGTTCCTGGCAGTGCAGGGCCAGGTCGCAACCGCCCCCCATGGCCACACCGGAAATCACCGTGAGACTCCGCCACCCCGGCCAGAGCAGGTGGGTCATCACGCGCTGGCCCCGCCGGGCGAAGGGTTCGGCGGAGACGGGATCCAGGGCGCCCACCTCATGCAAGTCCGCCCCCGCGCAGAAGTGGTGCCCCCGGGCTGATGTGACCGGGGGGGACCGCCAGCTTCCTGGCGCTCGCGATGTCCCCCCCGGAACCCCCCGCGAGCTGTCTGGGCAAAGCCCAGATAGCTCGCCCGTAACCCAGCCCGCGCCACTCAGGGCCACCCGGCGGACCCCCGCCCAGCGCAACTCGATGAAGAGCCGGTCCAGGGCCACCAGTAGGTCGCTGTGGAGGCGATTCAACCCATCGCTGGAACGCAGACCGATCCACGCCCAGTCCGCCCCGCGCAGCAGCTCCAGCGACGTCCGCCCTGCGTGCCAGATGGTTGGCCTCATATCAGCCCCAAGGTCTTGGTTGGCACGGCATAAACCCAAGGTTTTGAAGGGTTCTTGGCGAGGCCAGATTTAAAGAGGGGAAGCCGCAGCGGGCCACAAAAAGAAGGAATAGCCACAAAGGACACAAAGGACACAAAGGGGCCAAGCAGCCACAGCTCTTTTTCTCTTTGTACCTTTTTGTACCCTTTGTGGCCCATTTTCTCTTTCCATTTGTGGTTTCGATTCATGGCAGCCCCAGCCGAAAAAAGGCCGCCTCCAGGGGCTCGGCATCGGGATCCCACACCGAAGCCCCCGGCAGCTGGTTGCGGAACCAGGTGGCCTGGCGCTTGGCGTAGGCCTGGGTCTCCTGCACCACCGTCGCCTGGATCTTTTCGGGGTTGCCGCCGGCCATCCAGGCGAGATAGCCCAGGGCCCGCAGGGCCATCAGGTCCGACCCATGGCCAGCCGCCACCAGCCGGGCCACCTCCGCCGGCCAGCCGGCCCTCACCTGCTCGGCCACTCGCGCCACCACGCGGTCCCGGCGCTGCTCTCGACCGGGCGTGACCACCAGCACGCGCCATCCCAGGGGAATCCCGGTCTGCGGTCCAGACAGCAGGCTCGAGGGCGCCTGTCCCGTGGCCAAGTGCAGGGCCAGGGCCCGCTGCACCCGGGCCCGATCATTGGGATGAAGGCTCGCGGCCCGGATGGGATCCACCGCCGCTAGGTAGCGGTGGAGGATGGGCGCGCCAAGTTCCCCACCCCAGCGGCGCACCCGCTCGACCAGGGCGGGATCCACCTGCGGGAAGTCGTTGAGCTGGTTCCAGATGCCGCGGAGGTAGAGACCCGACCCCGTCACCAGCACCGGCTCGCGGCTGGCCGAGAGCCAACCCCGCGCCAGGTCCCCAAAGGACGTCGGGTTGGGCCGCGAGGCAAGGGGCAGGACCCCGTACCCCACGTGGGAAACGCCCCCCCGTTCGGTTTCGTCCGGCTGCCCCGTGCCGATGGCCAGGCCCGCGATGGCCTGGTAGGGATCCCCGTTCACCACGGTGCCCCCGAGGTGCCTGGCCACGGCCAACCCGAGGGTGGATTTGCCGGAGGCCGTGGGTCCAAGGATGGCGATGGGCATGGTGTTGGGCTGTGGCCTTTGGGCTGTGGACTGTGGGGTGGCAGCACCCATGATGGCGGCAGGTCCCAGGTCAGAACTGGTGCGGTCCACCGGACCGCCTCCCTTTGAACCTACAGCCTACAGCCTACGGCCCACAGCCACCCGCTGGGACCGGGAACCTCGGCACGGCTGGGGACATTTCAAGGCCATGCGCGTTTTGATCTGCCTTTGTATCGCCGTGGGCTTGGGGGCCAGCGAGCCCCCGCAGCCCGGCCGGGACGTGGGGTTCCTATCGCGGGTCCTCGGGGATTCGGCCGATGGCTCCCAGCCCTGGAAGACCTTCCGCACAGCTCCGGAATCGGCCTCTGCCGTGGTGGAGGTGGTGGGGGAACTCAGCAGGGAAGAACTGCGTCAGGTGGCTTTCCAGGAATTCCTGGTCTGGTTCCGGGAGGATCTCCAGAAGTTCTACCGCTCCCTCGGGGCCACGGGGCCGGGCATGGACCTCGCCTCGGCGACCCTGCCCGTGGACCGGTTCGGCGGAAACCCCGTGCCGCGCAACGTTCCGTTGGGACGGGCGAATTTCTAGAGATCTTCCGCGATCAGCTTGGGCAGCAGCCGAGCGGCCTGATTACGCGCCAGGAGGGCCGCATCGAGGGCGTGCCGGGCGGCCGCCTCGGGAGACTGACGGGGGGTGAGCAGGGCCTCCAGTTGGCCGCGCAGGCGCTTGACCTCGCCTTCAGGATCCGCCAGATGCCGCCGGGCCGCAGCCTCGAAGGTCACCATGAAGCACTGGATGGCGTCGCAGGCTGTGGTCACGATGGCCGCGTTGTGGCTGTGGTCCACTTCCATGGCCAGAGCCGTCGCCAGAAAGCGGAGGCCATCCTCGAAGCGGGCTTGGGGTGAACCAGCGGGACCCGAACCAACCATGCCTAGGTCCCGGGGGGCGGGACCGGGTAGTCGCCCGTGAAGCAGGCATAGCAGAAGCCCTGGCCGTCGTCCCCCATGCAGCCTTCGAGATCCTTCAGGTCGAGGTAGCTGAGGGTGTCAGCCTCCACGAAGGCGGTGATCTCCGCGAGGGACATGTGCGAGGCGATGAGGTGCTGCCGGCTGGGCGTGTCGATGCCGTAGAAGCAGGAGTGGGTAGTGGGCGGACAGGCGATCCGCATGTGCACTTCCTTGGCCCCGGCCTCGCGCACCATCTGCACGATCTTCTTGCTGGTGGTGCCGCGCACGATGCTGTCGTCCACCAGCACCACGCGCTTGCCCGCAAGCAGGTGACGCACGGGGTTGAGCTTCACCTTCACGCCGAAGCTGCGGATGCTCTGCTTGGGCTCGATGAAGGTGCGGCCCACGTAGTGGTTGCGGATGATGCCGAAGTCAAAGGGGATCCCGGACTGCTCCGAGTAGCCCAGTGCCGCGCTCACGCCGCTGTCGGGCACGGGCACGATGAGATCCGCGTCCACAGGGTGGCGCAGGGCGAGCCGCCGCCCCATCTCGCGCCGGGCCACCATCACGCTCTTGCCGTAGACCAGGGAATCGGGCCGGGCGAAGTAGATGTGCTCGAAGACGCAGGGCTTGGCCTGCACCCTGGGCAAAGGGAACCGGGACTGGACCTCCCCGTCGCCCCGGGGCACCACCACCATTTCGCCAGGCTCCACATCGCGGATGTAGGTGGCGCCCACCAGGTCGAAGGCGCAGGTCTCGGAGCTGAACACCGTGGTCCCATTCATGTAACCCATGGCCAGGGGCCGGAAGCCGTGGGGATCCCGGGCGGCGATGAGGGCGTCCTCCGTGAGGATCAGCAGCGAGTAGGCGCCCTCGGCCTCGCGCAGGGCCGAGACCACGGCATCCTCCAGCGAGTCCGCCGGGGCCCGATTGATGAGGGCCAGCAGCACCTCGCTATCGGAGGGACTGGTGAAGGTGTGGCCCTCGGCGATGAGCCGGGCACGCAGTTCCTCGGTGTTGGTCAGGTTCCCGTTGTGACAGAGGGCCACCTGGCCGAAGCGCCCGTGGATCAGGAAGGGATGGGCCGCCGAGGCCACATTGCCACCGGTGGTGGAGTAGCGCGTGTGGCCGATGGCCGAATCCCCTGGCAGGGCGTCCAGCACGGCCTCGGAGAACACGTCCGCCACGTAGCCCAGGGCCTTGTGGAGGTGGAGTCCCGCCTCGTCGCCCGAACAGATGCCCGCCGCCTCCTGGCCACGATGCTGCAGGGCATAGAGGCCCAAATAGGTTTGCCGGGAAGCCTCAACCTGGTGGCAGATCCCGAACACCCCACATTCGTCCCTGAACCCCACGTGACCCCTCCGAGTGCTCCAGAATAACCCTTGGGAACCGTATCCTGAAGCTGAGCATCCCTAGGACAACCGTGAGGTCGTCATGCGCGCATCCATCTCTCTGTTTTTCATGGTCTTGCCGCTGTCGGCCAATGGCCTCGACGACCTGCGGGCCAGCCTCCAGAAGCTCCAGGGTGGGGACCCGGTGAAGGCGTCGCTGGAGCACAGCTTCTGGCGCCAGACCACGGATGACAAGAAACCCATCGTGAGCCAGGGAAAGATCGCCGCCCAGTTGGAGGATGGACCCCTGGGTCTCCGGGTAACCTGGGCCCGGCCGACCCTCCAGCAGGCCCTCAAGGAGTTGGCGGCCCAGGAACGTGACCCGGACCGGACCACCCCGACCCGCCTGGCCCTCCGGAATGTGGATCCTCTGGAGACCGCCGAGTCCCTGAACCACGCCGAAGCGCTGCTGCGGGACCTCGCCGAGGCCCAGGTGCAGGAGGAGAAGTCCGAGGTCTGGCAAGGGCGGCCCGCGAAGCTGCTGGTGCTGAAACTCACGCCCAAAATCCCGGAGGGCCAGCGGAAATACCTCAAGGAACTCCGAGCCGACGCCAAGGTATGGGTTGGCACCGACGGCCTGCCCCTGGCCTTCTCCAGTTCGGTGGCCTACAAGGGCAGCCGTTTGTTCATCAGCTTCGAGGGCGGCAACACACAGGAACGCCAGTTCGTCCGCGTGGGCACCCGCCTGGTGGTCATCAAGGCTATCAGCGAGGAACACAGCGCCGGGTTCGGGGCCTCCATCCAGACGAAGAAGACCACCACCATCACCGTGATTTAGAGCTAGTGGACTGTCACACCGGAATCGGTGTCTTGCTGTGCTTCCGCCGCCCAGGCCTGGAGGGTGCTGAGAAGGGTGGTGCCCGCCTCGGCGGGTGCCAGTCCAGCAGTGCTGTCCAGCTCTTCGAGGTGCAGTTCCACACGGGAAACGTCCCCGCGCTCGAACCGGACGCTGAAATCGCATAGGGCCAACAGCTTCGGAGCGACCTCCACCAGCACCGTGTAGGCGTGGAGGCCCCGCGGCATCTCCAGGCTCCACACGGGGAGGCGGCGATTGCCAAAGCGGAGAAAGATGGGCTCGGGCCGGGTCTGGGGGGCGGGACCCGCCAGGTAGAGCAGCCGTTCGGCGCGCCCGAGCAGCATGGCCTGGGCATAGGGGGTGCCCTGGGTGCGGTCCGCCTCCAGGCGCCAGCCGCCCATGCGCGGTTTCTGGACATGGTTGTGGCTCCGCGTCCCCGCGGTCGAGGCGAGCCGGAACCGAGCCTCCAGCGGCTGGGCTTCGCCGCGCATCCACAGCTGCATGCGGTACCGCAATCCCTCCTGGGCCTGGGCCGATAATGAAAGAGCCAGAAGGAGCAAAAGAGCACGCATCAAGGAACCGCCTTCCCTTTGAGGATGCCACCCCGTGCGATCCTGGACCAGAGTTGGGGGCCGTTATGCCGATCTGCTTCGACCTCGACGGGACCCTGGGGCATTTCAGCTCTGGTTTCGTGTTGTTGCGCGAGGCCCTGGGCGGGCTCTGGGGAATAACGCCCACGGTGGAGGAACTGGGCCGCTGCGGCGGATCCACGGACTGGGAAATCGTGGATACGCTGCACCAGCTGCGCTTCGGGCGAAGCCTGGACGAGACCGACTATGCCGCCTACGAAGCCGCCTGCCTTGCGCGGTTCAGAGAGGCCTTTGCCCCGGGGGCCAGGGAGGCCACCGCCTTCAGGGGGGTTCTGGAGGGCATGCACCAGCTCGCCGCCACCCACCGCGTGTGGCTAGTCTCGGGCAACGCTCCCGGGTTGCTGGCCTTCAAGGCCAAAGTGCTGGGCATCGATCCGGCCATCCATCGGCTGGGCTCCCTGCCCCGGCATGACCGGGCAGACCTGCTCCGGCTGGCCATCCGCAACTGTCCCGGGCCCCACCTCTACGTGGGCGACCGCCCCCACGATCTGGCGGCCGCCCAAGCGGCTGGCATGCCCTTCGTGGGCATTGGCGAAGGGGTGCCCGGGAACCACCCGATCTTGGATCCCGGCGTCCTAGCGGAGCATCTGGTCGCGGCCGTCGAAACTGCCCTCGGAACGGTCCCCTCTGGCCCGAGTGGGGAACGAGACGAACCGTTCATCTGATCGTGGCCTTCATATCAACTTGCGTTCAAATCGAAAGGGAAGGCATTTACCGCCAAGGCACCAAGAACGCCCAGAAGGGCAACAGACAAGGCCATTGCTGTTCTTGGCGCCTTGGCGGCTTGGCGGTGATCTTTATCTTTGAATGCAACTTGACCTCACGGCCCCGTCCGCCCCTTCCCCACCTTGGGGCCGAAACGTGGGGCGGGTCCTAGCGGGTCCTCACTTCGAAATCATCCAGGAAGGCCAAGGTGCGGGGATCGGCTGGCTTCCGCACGATGGCCTGGGCATGGTGCAGGCGGCCGCGGCGGACCACTACGATGCCCTCGATGGCCCCGCCAGTGGGACCCTTCACCCGGTATCGGAAGCCGGGCCCCTTGGTGGTGGGCAGGTCCGTGCGCTGGATGACGCCGAAACGGTAGCTCAGGAAATGCTGGAAGGTGGTCAGGATCTCCCGGGGGCTGGACCCCCCTTTGTCCCCCGGTGGCAGGTTGCCCACTGCGACGCTGAAGGTCTCGTCCAATCGGCCCGCCGGATTCATGGCCAGGTCGAACCACTCCACGTCGCCGAAGGGCCCGGCGTCCGTGTGCCGGTGCAGCTTGGGCGGGCCGGGGAAGGTGGCGGCAAAGCCGAGGTTTTCGTTCTCGATGCGGCGCGGATCGTCCCGGCACCCCGACAAGGCGAGGAGGGCGACCAGACTCAACCAATAACGGGACATGACTCCCCCTGCGATGTCATCGGGTATCCAACCATAGAAGTTGACCGACGCCGCATTGATTCGTCCGGGCCAGCCGGTGGTCCCGGTGGGGCACCTTCACCGCCCCTTCACCGCCCCTTCAGCGCCTCGTCCAGGGCTTTCCGGGCCATGCCTTCGCCGTAGCCCGACCAGCGCTTCACCAGGCGGCCCTGGCGGTCGATCACGAGCGTGGTGGGAATGCCGCGGATCTCCCCGAAGGTATCCAGGGCCTTGGCCCCGTCCGGCACGTAGGCTGTCAGGGTGAGTTGCGGGTTCTGGGCGAGGAAGGGGGTCACGTCACCCCAGCCACCCCGGTCCACGGAGATGGGCAGCACAACGTAGGTCTCGCCCCCGGCCTTCTGCAGTTCCGCCACTTCGGGCAGCGATTTGCGGCAAGGCGGGCACCAGGTCGCCCACACGTCCACCAGCACCACCTTCCCCTTGTAGTCTGCCAGCGTGTGCCGGTTGCCGTCCGCATCGCGGAAGGCCACGCGGCTGACGTCCGTGCCGGACGAAGCGCCCTCAGACCCGCCGCCAAAGCCACCTCGCACCAGGGCGATCCCGCCCAGCAGCAGGCCGCCGCCCACCAGCAGTGCCGCCACCCCCAGGCGCCAGCGGGATTCGGGAACGTAGGTTTCGGACATCGGGCCTCCTGGCGGCAGTCTTCAGGGTACTGCTCTGACCGGCGGCTTCATACTGGTTGAATGTCCTTGATCTCCGCTTCCGACCTGCTCGCCTGCCACTCCTCGGTGCGCCTCCTGGATGTCCGCCAGAACGGGGCGGCTTTTGCGGCAGGGCATCTCCCCGGAGCCCTGCACGCCGATCTGGAACGGGACCTCAGCACGGCCGCCGAGCCTGGCCATGATCCCGCCCGCGGTGGCCGCCACCCGCTGCCCCCGGTGGCCCGGTTCGCCGCTCGCCTTGGCGCCTGGGGCATTGGCCCGGATACGGAGGTGGTGGCCTACGACGCCAGCGGCGGCGGCAACGCGGCGGCCCGCCTCTGGTGGATGCTGCGCGCCCTGGGGCACCGGCGAGTCTCTGTGCTCGATGGCGGCCTGCCGGCGGCACTGGACGCAGGGTTGACACTCACTGTCAAATGCCCGGCGATGGCGCCCTTTTCGCCCTACCCCGCGGACCGATGGCTCCTGCCGAGAGTTGACGCGGACGCCGTGGAGACCCTGCGGCGCGACCCCACCCAGAAACTGCTGGATGTGCGTTCCGCCGAGCGCTGGCGCGGCAAGAGCGAACCCTTCGACCCCCTGGCCGGCCACATTCCCGGCTCGGTGAACCTAGCCTGGAACGAGAACCTGGGCCCCGACGGCCACCTTAAGGCTCCAGCCGAACTGCGCAGGCAGTACGAGGCACTGTTGGGAGGCATGCCCTCCGACCGCCTCACGGTCCATTGCGGCAGCGGCGTCACGGCCTGTCACACCCTGTTGGCCCTCGACGTCGCCGGACTTCCCGGCGCCGCCTTGTACGTGGGCAGCTGGAGCGAGTGGTGCCGGAGCGGGCGCCCCAAAGCCGGCCCCGGCGCATGAACCCCTGGCGCGGCCTGCGAGGCCTTCCCCGCGAAGTCTGGCTGGTGTGCGCCAGCACCCTGGTGAACCGCCTAGGCACCATGGCCCTGCCCTTTCTGGTCCTCTACCTCACCGAAGGCCGCCGCTGGACGCCAGCGGAGGCGGGCTTCGGCATGATGGCCTATGGCGCTGGAGCGCTGGCGACGGGGCCCTTCTCGGGCCGCCTGGCGGACCGCCTGGGGCATGTCCAGGTGCTGAAGGCCAGCCTCTGGTCCTCCGGCGCCCTGCTGCTGGTGCTGCCGCTCGCGACCACTAAGCCGGTGCTCTTCGCGCTGATCTTCCTGTGGGCGGGGCTCACCCAGGCTTTCTGGCCCAGTTCCATGGCCCTGCTTGCGGGGCTCGCGGCGCCGGAACAGCGCAAGGCGGTCTTCGCCCTGCACCGTCTCGCCGTAAATCTGGGCATGGCCGTGGGTCCGGCCGCCGGCGGCTTCATCGCTCACCACAGCTACGCTTGGGTGTTCTGGACCGACGGCCTCACCACCCTGGCCGGGGCCTTGCTGCTCACGCTGGTGCTGAAAGCGCCCATTGGCTCCAGCCTTCCCCACGGCCACGCCCCGGGGGGCAGCCCCTGGCGGGATCGCCGCTTGGCCTACCTCCTGCTGCCCTTTGTTCCACTGCTGATGGTGTTCTTCCAGATCGAAGGCACCCTGCCCCTGTGGGTGGTGCGGGACCTGGGCCTGGGCAGCCGTTTCTTCGGCCTGCTGTTCACCGTGAACACCCTGTTGATCGTGGTGCTGGAGGTGGCCCTGAACCTGGCCATGGCCCGCTGGCCCCACGGACGCCAGCTCTTCGTGGGCTCTTTCTGTCTGGCCGCGGGCTTCGGCCTCACCGCCTGGGCCACCGGTTACAACACCCTGATCCTCACCACCGTGGTCTGGACCTTCGGCGAGATGATCCTCTTTCCCGCCATGAGCGATGCCGTGGCCACCCTGGCACCCCCGGACCGCCGCGGCGAGTACATGGGCCTGCTTTCCCTTTGCTTCGCCGCGGCCCTGGCCTTGGGCCCCTGGCTGGGCGTGCTGGCCTATGCGAAGGCGGGTCCGAAGGCCGTGTGGTTGTCGACCTTCGTGATCGCCGGCGGCGCGGGCCTCCTGCTGCTGCGCTTTCGGACGCCGGGAACGGCACCCGGGATCAAGTTCTGACGGCGCATGAAACATCGAAAAAAATGGGACCCGCCGGAAGCCCTTATCCCAGCATCTTGTGGGGCAAGCTTTCGATCCTTCCGGCGGGGGATACCAGCAGGTAGTTGAGCTTGCGCTGGAGTTCGCGAATGGTGTTGGCACCCGCGTAGGTGAGGCCTGAACGCAGGCCGCCCACGATATCGGCGAGGATCTCCTCCTCGTCTTCGCGGTAGGGAACCTTCACGGCCACGCCTTCGGAGGTCTTCCAGCCGGTGAGGCCGCCCAGGTGGTCGTCGGCGACCTCCTGGCTGGCCATGCCGCGATACACCTTGTGGGTGGGGCATCCCGCCGCGTCCCGGATCGGTTCCCCGGGCGTGGGGCGAGTCCCGGCGAGCATGCCGCCGATCATCACGAAATCCGCGCCGAAGGCTAGGGCCTTGACGATGTCGCCGGGGGTGCGGATGCCGCCGTCGGCCACGATGGAGCGGTCCGCCCGGGCGCACTCCTGGATTGCCGTGAGCTGGGGCACACCGAAGCCGGTCTTGATGCGCGTGGTGCAGACGCTCCCGGGGCCGATGCCCACCTTCACGATGTCGGCCTTCACGCTGGCCAAATAGTCCGCCCCCGCGTAGGTGGCCACATTGCCCGCCATGATGCATTCGTTGGGCAGAATCTGGCGCATGCGCTTGATCATCTTGCCGACGTATTTGGCGTGGCCGTGGGCCACATCCACACAGAAGTACTGGGCGCCCGCATCCCGGAGCGCCTCGACCCGCTCCATCTCGGCCTCGGCCGTGCCCACGGACACGAAGGCGGGAAAGCGGCAGCGCTTGAACATCCCCACGTTGTCCTCAACGGACACGAACCGGTGGAGGACGCCAATGCCGCCGCGTTCCCCCATGAAATCCGCCATGGCATCCTCGGTCACGGTATCCATGTTGGCGGTCATGATGGGCAGCCCCAGCGTGAGCTTGCCGCTCTTGTCCGTCATGCCAATCTCGACGATGCGCCGGGACTCGTGGTGGTTGTACGCCGGAATCAGCAGGACGTCGTCGAAGGTGATGGCGGTTTCGGGCATGGACTTCCCCTTTGGGACGCGCCCCAGGATACGCGATCCTCAGCGATCTCTTCATGCTCGCCCAGCAAGCCCTTCGCGATGGAACAACCTCCCGAAGGCGAAAGAAAGGGACCGGAGAAGGTGGATACCGGATGGGTCCCCATCTCCCGACCGGATCTGTTCCGGCTTCCCTTGCCTTCCCATCTTGGGGTTGGCCCTTGGGGCCACGCCAAGGAGTTCCCATGATTTCCGCCCGGCTTTCCAGTCTTTCCCTTGCGGGTGGGCTGGCCCTGTCCCTGGCCTGTGGGGGCGGGGGCTCCAGTTCTCCCGCACCTACCCCCCCCCCACCGCCGCCCCCGCCCTATGTCCGCATCGCCGCCCTGAGCGGGGCGGCCGAGGTGCCCGCCAACGCCTCCACGGCCGCGGCGACCGGAGCGGTCAGCGTGGACCCCACGACCCTGGCCATCCGGGGCACGGTGGTCTCGAGCGGCGTCCAGGGCACCTCGGCCCACATCCATGATGGACCGGCCGGCGTCTCGGGGACCGTGGTCATCCCCCTCACGGGGGGGACGGGCGGGGTGTGGACCGTGCCCAGCGGCACCGTCCTCACGGCCGCCCAGTACGCGAGCCTTCAGGCTGGCAACTACTACTACAACATCCACAGCGCTGCCTTCCCGGGTGGTGAGATCCGCGGCCAGATCAAGCTTCTGGCCTCCTTCGCGTCCCTGAACGGAACTCAGGAGGTGCCCGCGTCGGGCAGTGTCGCCACCGGCTTCGGGGTCCTGACCGTGGACGCTGCCACCGGCGCAGCCAGCGGCGCGATCCGGACCCAGGGGATTACGGGGACCGCCTCCCATGTCCACGACGGCGCGGTTGGCGCCAGCGGTGCCATCCTGCTCCCCCTCACGGACGGGGGCAGTGGCACCTGGACCCTACCGGCCAGCTCAATCCTTACCAGCGCCCAAGTGACGACCTTCCTAGCCGGAGGGCTGTATGGGAATGTGCACAGCGTCGCCTTCCCTGGGGGTGAAATTCGCGGGCAGTTCAATCTTGCCAGCTCCCTGATCCGCTCCGCGACGCTCAGCGGGGCCAATGAGGTGCCGGTCAATGCCTCTGCTGCCACCGGCACCGGCACGTTCGCCCTCGACCCTATCGCGCTGTCCCTCCGGGGCGGCGTGGTCACCACGGGCATCGTCGCCACGGCCGCCCACATCCATACCGGCGCTGCGGGGGTCGCGGGGGCCGTGATTGTGCCCCTCGTCGTGAATGCCGACGGGTCCTGGGTGGTCCCCGCTGGCACCTTCCTCACCCCCGCCCAGTTCGACTTGCTCCGGTCCGGGGGCCTCTACGTCAACGTGCACAGCGTCGCCTATCCCGGCGGCGAAATCCGCGGCCAACTCCCCGCTGATGCCGCAGGCACCGGGGGCGGAGGGGGCGGAACGGGTGGTGGCGGCTACGGCTACTGATGCCAGACATCTGATGACTGGGTTCCGGACGGGGAGGCCTTCAGTAGCAAACCGCATCCCCCACACCGATCGTCCCACCCTCAAGGATCTCCGCCCGGAGACCGCCCCGGTGGACCAGACCCGGCAGGATTTCCGCCTTGCCGGTGAGCCCAGCCAGGTACTTGCATGGTTCACAGAGCTCGCTTCCGAGGAAGCGAGCTCTGCCCACGGAGAACTCCCGGTTCACCAGGTGGTTCAGCGGCACGCCCCGCGTGATCACGTTGCGGCGTGTTTCGCCTGGGGAAAGCGCCACCCCGAGCTCCCGCTCCAGAGCCTCGATGGCCTCCGCTTCGATGAACGTGATCTGGCGGCCTGGCTTGGGCTTTGCCGAGAAGCTGCCCGTGCGGGAGGCGTAGCGGTCTCCCTCCAGGCCGATCCCCGCGAGCGCTACGGCCTCCGCCACGCTGCGCATGGGCGCTTCGGCGGCCGTGGCGAGATGGATGGATTCGACGCAGCCAGGGTTCAAGGGAGCCTCCTCAGATCAGTGTTCAGGGAAACCGGCCGCTGGGCCATGTCGGATCAATCCCGGATCAGGTCGCGCCGGTCCACCAGACGGAAGCTCCGCCCTTTCCACCGCACCGACTGAGGTTCGACTTGGAGTTCACCGGGCGCGATCTGCTGAACCTTCGCCTTCCCCTTTTCTTTCGGGAAGAGGAAGACCATTTCGATCTCGCGGAACCCTTCGCGATCCTCGGGAAACATCACGTAACGCACCACCCATTGGGTGTCGCTCGAATAGACCTCGTACCCGTAGTGTCGGCAATCGGGATCGGCGAGGGTGTGGGAGTCCAGACGCAGCCAGTCCGGCGGCGCCGGATCCCCCCGGAAGGCCGGAAGGGCACCGGAGGCGCGGACGCCGACCGGTTCCAGGGGCGTCGGAACGTCCCCTGGAAACAGGGTCAGCAGGCAGGTCATGAGCGTTTTCAACATGGAGGACATCCCTGCGGATTATGAAATTCCCGCAATGTCCTTGATTTTCTCATCCCTTGATGGAAAAGGGGGTAAGGAGAGTGTGATTTCCGTAGCTTTTCAGCCCTGAAGGACGGCTTCCAGCTGGTCCACCGCCCAGTCGATTTGCTCCTTGGTGATGACGAGGGGGGGCGCCAGGCGGATGATCTGCTCGTGGGTGTCCTTGCAGAGCATGCCGCGGTCCTTGAGCTTGTAGCAGTAGGGACGGGCCTTGCCGGCACTCTCCTTGAGCACGACGCCAGCCCAGAGGCCGCGCACGCGCACCTGCTCCACCTTGTCCGACTTCATGCCCTTCAGGCGCTTCGCGAAGTACTCGCCCAGTTCGGCGGCGCGCTCCACCAGTTTCTCGTCCACCAGCACGTCCAGGGCGGCGCTGGCGGTGGCGCAGGCCAGGGGGTTGCCGCCGTAGGTGCTGCCGTGGATGCCGGGGGTGAAGACGTCCATCACGTCGTCGCTGGCCAGGAAGGCGCTCACCGGATAGTAGCCGCCGCTGAGGGCCTTGCCGATGGTGATGCCGTCGGGGCGGATGCCCTCGTGCTCGAAGGCGAACAGCTTGCCCGTGCGACCCAGACCGGACTGGATCTCATCCAGCACCAGTAGGCAGTTGTTGGCCGTGGCGACCTCGCGCAGGCCCTTGAGGAAGCCGTCGGGGGGAATGAGCACGCCGCCCTCACCCTGGATGGGTTCCATGAAGATGGCGCAGGTGTTCGGGGTGATGGCCGCGCGAACGGCCTCGATGTCGCCGTAGGGCACGATCACAAAGCCGGGTGTGAAGGGGCCGAACTTGCTCGTGCTATCGGGATCCGTGCTGAAGCCCACGATGCTGATGGTGCGGCCGTGGAAGTTGCCCTCGGCCACGATGATCTCGGCCTTGCCGTACTCGATGCCCTTCTTGTCGTAGCCCCACTTGCGCATGGCCTTCAAGGCCGTTTCGACCGCTTCCGCGCCGCTGTTCATGAGCAGGGCCTTGTCGAAGCCCGTGAGCTTGCAGAGCTTTTCGAGCAGCGGGGGGAACTGGTCATTGCGGAAGGCGCGGCTGGTGAGGGCCAGGGTCTTGATCTGGGCGATCATGGCCTCGCCGATCTTCGGGTGGTTGTGGCCCTGATTCACGGCGGAGTAGGCGGCCAGGAAGTCCATATACTTCTTGCCGTCCACGTCCGTGAGGAAGACGCCCTCACCCTTGGTGCAGACCACATCGAGGGGATGGTAGTTGTGGGCGCCGAACTGGTTCTCCTGCGCGATGAGGGACTCGGCCTTGGCGGCGAGGATGGCCATGGGACCTCCGGGATTCGGGTGGCTGGGATCTGGGGTGGGATGCAAAGGCATAGTCTAGTCCTCACGGGCATGGGTATCATGTTTATCAAGGATCCCTTGACGAACTGTCAGATGCTATCGCCCGGGATCTCCCGCCAGGCCGGCGGCGAAAACCCACCGTTGGGCGGCAGGCTGCAACAGATAGACCCCTTCCTCTTCTACCGTGGTTGTATTCGGAGTCCCCCATGAGCGATCAGCCCTCTTCCCTGTACGGCGACCAGCCGGAAACCCCGAGGCCCAAGGCGCCGGGCCTGCTGGACCAGATCGTCGGTCTTTTCACCGCCCCCGTGGACCTGTTCAAGCAGCTTAACAAGGCGCCCAGCTGGGGCTGGGCCATGGGTGCGCTCATCGTTGCGGGCCTGGTTATCACCGTGATCTGGGGCTTGAAGGTGGATGTGGAAGAGATGATCCGTCCCGCCCTTGAGCGCAATCCCCAGATCCAGTCCGCTCAGATCGACATGATCATCGAGATGCAGAAGAAGATCATTCTGCCCATCGGCATCCTCTTCGCTCTGCTTGGGACGCCCGCCGTCATGGCCCTGGTGGCGCTCTTCTACTGGCTGATCGGCAAGGCCATGCCCGAGGGCGAGCCGCCCAGCTATCCCCAGGCCCTCAGCGCCGTGGCGGTGACCAGCTTGGTGAAGCTGCCGCAGATGCTCCTCCTGGCCATCATCTGCCTGGTGCGCCCCATCGGAGGCCTCACGCCCGACAAGATCGCGCCCACATCCCTGGGCTACTTCCTCCATGTGGAAAACCTCAAGCTCCATGCCTTTCTCTACACCCTGGACCTCTTCTACCTGGCGGAAGCCGTGCTGGCCTACCTGGCCCTCCGCTATCTGGTCCGTATGAAGCCCGCTGGGGCCCTGCTCTGCGTCTTGCTGCCCATGGCCTTCGCCATTGGTCTGCGCCTGCTGGGGGCCAAGTAGATGGCCTCTCGCAAGACAAAGGTTTGGCTCGGCGCCGCCGGAATCCTGGTGGTCTTGATGGTCTTCGGCATCGCCTTTGGCGGCGCCAAGGATGAGGACAGTGCCTTCTCGTGGGACACAATGGGCCGCGGGGACATCCGCGAGACCATCAGCGCCAGCGGTGAGATCCGCGCCAAGACCCAGATCAACATCGGCACGTCCGTAGCGGGCGAGATCAAGGCCATCCACGTGAAGGACGGCCAGGACGTGAAGGCGGGCGATCTGCTCGTCACCATCGACCAGGAGCGCCTCAAACAGGCCCTGGCCCAGGCGCAGGGGGCCGTGGATGGCGCCCGCCAGGACGCCTCGCGCCTGGAGGCCACCAAGCGGCGCAGCCAGGACAGCTTCCCCCGCTACGAGTCCCTGCGCCAGCAGGGGCTGATTTCCGACGAGGACTTCCGCCAGCAGAAGCTCGCCAACGAAAGTGCCGTGCTTTCCTACAGTGCCGCCAAGGCCAACGTGGCCCAGAGCGAGGCCAACCTCAAAGGCATGCGGGATGGCCTCTCCAAGGCCACCCTGCGCGCCCCCATCAGGGGCCGGGTCACGAGCCTGAAGGCCGAGATGGGGGAGACGGCCATCCCCGGCATGAGCAACCTGCCCGGCGCCACGCTCATGATCATTTCCGACATGAGCGAGATGCAGGCTGAGATCAAGGTGAACGAAAGCGAAGTGGTGCGGACCAAGGTGGGCCAGACCTCCCAGGTGACCGTGGAATCGTTGCCCGGCAAGGTGTTCCAGGGCACCGTCATCGAGGTGGCCACGGGCACCGAGAAGGTCGGCACGGACGCCAACTTGTACAAGGTGAAGGTACTGCTGGCCGGTAACCGCGAGGACCTGGACAAGCTGCGCCCGGGCATGAGCGCCCGCGCCGTGATCCTCACCCAGGAGGCCAAGGCCGTGCTGCGCGCTCCGTTGCAGGCGGTGCTGGAGCGGGAGGGCAGCCTCGAAGAGGCTCAGAAAAAGGGCCTCCTGGCGCCCATGACGCGCAACATCGTCATGGTCTTCAAGGTCGGCAAGGCCGAGGAACGCACCGTGCAGGTGGGCATTGCCAACACCCAGTTCTTCGAGCTGAAGGAGGGCCTGGCCGAGGGCGATAAGGTGCTCACGGGCCCCATCCGGAAGCTGAAGGAACTGAAGGACAAGGCCTCCGTGAACCTCCGGGCCCGGTCCGACAGTGAGCTGGCGAAGGCCAAGGATACGAAGAAGTAATGGACATCCGCGAACCCCTTTCCGCCGCCATCCGCGCCCTCAAGGCCAACAAGCTGCGGTCGGCCCTTACCTCCCTGGGCATCATCATTGGCGTGGCCGCCGTCATCGTGGTGGTCAGCCTCGTCCAGGGCCTGAAGACCAGCGTGCTCAAGCAGGTGGAACGGGCCGGTAGCCAGACCATCTTCATCCGGCCCGTGTTTCCCATGGACATGCCCTTCGCCGAGTACACCAAGATCAAAAACAAGGACCTGACCCTGGACGAGATGCGGATGCTGGCCCGGTCCGTGCCACAGATCACCCAGGTGACGCCGCTCTTCTTCAACGGCACCGAGGTCAAGGCGGAGGGCCGCAGCGCCAACGTCAACCTCATCATGACGGACGAGACCTACCTGGAGCTGAACAGCATCAACCTGGTGGCGGGCCGCAACTTCGTGCCCTCGGATTTGCGCTTGGGCAACAAGGTGGCCATCATCGGCCCCCGGGTCATCGAGAAGCTGGGCCTCAAGGGCAGTCCCCTGGGGCACATACTCAGCACGCCGACGCTCAGCCTCGAAGTCATCGGCGTGTTGGAGGAACAGGGCGCCCAGCTGGGCAATGACCCCGATCAGAACATCCTCATTCCCCTCACCACCGGCATGGCCCAGCTCACCGAGGCCCAGCGCCGCCAACTCTTCTTCCAGGCCCGGGTGGACCCCCGCCTCTCCGCCGACGACGGCGCGGAGCTGGTGGAGGAAGCCCTGCGCCGAATCAAGGGCCTGCGCGGCAAGGAGCCCAGCGGCTTCAAGGTCTTCAGCCCCAAGCAGATCACCGGCATCATCAGCGGCATCACGGGCACCATCACCGCCGTGGCCGGGGGCATGGTGTCCATCGCCCTGCTGGTGGGCGGCATCGGCATCATGAACATCATGCTGGTGAGCGTCACCGAGCGCACCCGCGAGATCGGCATCCGCAAGGCCGTCGGCGCCAAGCGTCGCGACATCATGCTGCAGTTCCTCATCGAGGCCGCCTTCCTTTGCGTCATTGGCGGCGCCATCGGCGTGGGCCTGGGCTTCGTGCTGGGGGCCGCCCTGGGCAAGGCCCTCCTGGGCACCATGGGCTCGGTGCCCATGTGGGCCCTCGTGAGCGCCCTCGGCGTCCCCGCCGCCATTGGCCTGATCTTCGGCCTCTACCCCGCCGCCAAGGCCAGCAAGCTGGACCCCATCGAGGCCCTGCGCTACGAATAGCCCGACCGAATGGCTAGACTGAGGGATTCACCCCACCGGAGTCCCCATGTCCAAGCTCGTCCGCATCGCCAATGGCCAAGGCTTCTGGGGCGACAGCATCGACGCCCCGGTGCGCCTGGTGGAGGGTGGCGGCATCGACTACCTGACGCTGGACTACCTGGCGGAAGTGACGCTCTCGATCATGCAGAAGCAGCGGCGGAAGGATCCCCGGCTGGGCTACGCAAGTGATTTCGTGGACCTGATGCGGCGCGTGCTACCCCAGCTCAAGGCCAAGGG
>JANYAS010000057.1 GCA_025361205.1 Holophagaceae bacterium | reverse complement strand
GTCGCCGGTTCCAGTTCAGCAAGCGCTAGACTTTTTTCGGCTGCTCCGAAAAAAGCGTTGAAAAAAATCGACGGGGGGTTTCGGCCCCCCGGTTTTACCGGGCCGCCCCGGCAACTGCAGGACCAGCGGTCGATTCGAGGCGGCAAATCCCGCCTTTCATCCCACCCGCGGCGCCCTTTCACCCGTATGCGCCGCTTGACCAGGGAGGCCAGCATGGCTGCCATCCAGATGAAGGAACTCCTCGAGGCCGGTGCCCATTTCGGACACCAGACCAAGCGTTGGAATCCCAAGATGAAGCAGTACATCTTCGGGGCCCGCAACAGCATCTACATCATCGACCTCCAGAAGACCCTGCGCCTCTGGAACACGGCGGCGAACTACCTCACGAAGTGCGCCGGCGAGGGGAAGAGCTTCCTCTTCGTGGCCACCAAGCCCCAGGCCCAGGAACTCATCGCCGAGCAGGCTGGCCGCTGCGGCGCCTTCTACGTCAACAACCGCTGGCTGGGCGGCATGCTGACCAACTTCTCCACCATCAAGAAGAGCCTTGAGAAGTTCCGCGAGGTCGAAGCGACCTTGGCCGATCCCGCCCGCACGGCGCTGCTCTCGAAGAAGGAACTGCTCACCCTCAACCGCCTGCGCCTGAAGCTGGAGGCCTCCTTCCTGGGCATCCGCGACATGCGTGCGCTGCCCGATGTCATCTTTGTCATCGATCCGCACCGCGAAGACATCGCCGTCACCGAGGCCAAGAAGATCGGCATCAAGGTCGTGGGCATCGTGGACACCAACTGCAATCCCGACATGGTGGACTACATCATCCCCGCCAATGACGACGCCATCCGCTCCATCCTGCTCTTCTCTGAGCGCGTGGCCGACTCCATCCTCGAGGGGCGCCAGTCCTTCAAGGACAAGGGCGACAACGACGAGATGAAGAAGATGATGGCCGAGAAAATGGAAGTTGAAGGTTAGGAGCCGTTAGCGACGACCAGCGCATTCCTGGTCGTCTCGTTACGGCCTTTTATGTCGTCCTCTCAATTGAGATGACAGGATCAATTAGGAATAGCGACCTAGGAGCAGACCATGGCATTTACCGCTCTAGATGTGAAGGCCCTGCGCGAGAAGACTGGCCTCGGCATGATGGATTGCAAGAAGGCTCTGGAAGAGAATGACGGGAAGATGGAGCAGGCCATCGAGTGGCTCCGCACGAAGGGCATGGCGGCCTCCGCCAAGAAGGCCGATCGCGTCGCCGCCGAAGGCATCGTGGAAGCCTACATCCACCCCGGTGGCCGCGTGGGCGTGCTGGTCGAAGTCAATTCCGAGACCGATTTCGTGGCCCGCAATGAAGCGTTCCAGCGGCTGGTAAAGGAAATCGCCATGCACATCGCGGCGGCCGATCCCGCGCCCCGTTTCGTCACCAAGGAAGAGGTCACCCAGGACTTCCTCGACATCGAGAAGCGCATCGCCACCGAGCAGGCCATGGCCACCGGTAAGCCCGCCAACATCATCGAGAAGATCATCGAAGGCAAGATGAACAGCATCTTCAAGGAGGTCTGCCTCCTCGAACAGCCCTTCATCATGAACCCCGACCTCACCATCCAGCAGTACCTCTCCTTGAAGACCGCAGAGATCGGCGAGAAGCTCAGCATCCGCCGCTTCACCAAGTACATCATGGGCGAGGGCCTGCAGAAGCGCAGCGAGGACTTCGCCGCCGAAGTCGCCGCCGCCAAGTAGTCGTTTACCTGCTACAAAAAGGGCGGCTATTTGGCCGCCCTTTTTGTAGCCAGCCATTCCCTGGACGCCAATGGAGTTCCCATGAAATTCAAGCGCATCCTCCTCAAGCTCTCCGGCGAAGCCCTCATGGGTGAACAGAAGTACGGCATCGATCCTGCGGTGGTCTCCATGATCGCGGATCAGGTGAAGACCATCCGGGGGATGGGCGTCGAGGTGGGCCTCGTCATCGGCGGCGGCAACATCTTCCGCGGCGTGGCGGGCGCCACCAAGGGCATGGATCGCACCACGGCCGACCACATGGGCATGCTGGCCACCATGATCAACGCCCTCGCCCTCCAGGATGCCCTCGAGCACAAAGGTGTGGAGGTCCGGACCCTGTCGGGGCGGGAGATGCCCAAGGTGACGGAGACCTACATCCGCCGCCGGGCCACCCGGCACCTGGAGAAGGGTCGCGTGGTGATCTTCGGCGCGGGCACGGGGAATCCCTACTTCAGCACGGACACCGCCGCCGCCCTGCGCGGTAACGAGGTCAACGCCGAGGTGGTCATGAAGGCCACCAACGTGGACGGCGTCTACACGGCCGATCCCAAGAAGGATCCCACCGCCACGCGCTTCGACCACATCACCTTCCAGGAGGTCCTGGAAAAGGGGCTGCGGGTGATGGATGCCTCGGCCATCGCGCTGTGCATGGAAAACAAGATGCCCATCATCGTCTTCGACATGAACAAGCCCGGCAACCTCGTGGCCGCGGTGATGGGCGAGGCTGTGGGAACGCGCGTCGGCTGAAGACCCTCAGCCCAGGGCCTTCCGCACCACGGCGAGTAGCTCTTCCGCGCTGAAGGGCTTGCGGAGGAAGACCGCGCCCGGATCCGGAGTGGCGTCCTTCGGGGCGCAGCCGCTCCAGCGGATGACGGGCGCCCGGAACCCCAGGGCCCGCATGTCCGCCAGGGCTTCGTCGCCACCCAGCCTCGGCATGGTCAGGTCCAGTAGGGCGAGCCGGAGTTTCTGCGGATGCGTCCGGACCTGCTCCAGGGCCTCCACCCCGTCGGCCGCGAGAATCACCTCAAAGCCAGTCCGCTCCAACGCCCGCCGCACGAAATCACAGATGCCCGGTTCGTCGTCGGCCACCAGCACCAGGCCCTCGCCCCTCCAGGCCTCCGGGGCCGGTTCTGGAATCGGCTCGCTCCGGGGAATCCCGCCCTCCTGGGCCGGAAGGTAGACCCGGAAGACCGTGCCAGAGCCGGGCTGGCTGTGGATCTCCACCCCGCCGCCATGCCCCCGCACGATGCCCTGCATGGCCGCCAGGCCCAGGCCCCGGCCCGTGAATTTGGTGGTGAAGAACGGATCGAAGATGCGGGCCTGGGTCTCGCCATCCATCCCGGCGCCCGTATCCGCCACCTCCAGATAAACGAAGAGACCCGGCTCCAGCGCCTCGGCCACCCTCAGCCCGGTCACGTCCGTCTCCCCCAGCTCCCGGGTGCCGGAGCGCAGGGTCACGGACCCCTCGGTCTCGCCGATGGCCTCGGCGGCGTTGGTGACCAGGTTCATCACCACCTGCTGGAGCTGCGCCGCGTCCGCAGCCACCGGGGGCAGGTTCTCCGCCAGTTCGAAGCGAAGCGAGACCGCTTTAGGGATGGACACGCTGAGCAGCTGGGCAATGTCCTGGACGAGGCGGTTCAGGTCCAGGTTCTGGACATGGACGCGACCGCGTCCCGAGTAGGCGAGCATCTGCCGGACGAGATCCGAGGCCCGGCGGCAGGTATCCTCGATGTTCCGCAGGCAGCCCTGGGCGACCTCGGGTTCGTCATAGGCCTCGCGCAGCATGCCCGTATTGCCCTGGATGACGGTCAGCAGGTTGTTGAAGTCGTGGGCCACCCCGCCCGCCAGCAGGCCCAGGCTTTCCAGTTTCTGGGCCTCCAGCAGCCGGCGTTCGGCCTTCAGCTTCGCCTCGTTGGCCTGCACCCGCTCGGTGACGTCGAAGGCCGTACCCAGCCCCAGCACCCGGCCTCCCAGGGTCAGGGTGCCCGCCGCAAAATCGATCCAGCGGGTGGCCCCGTCCTTGGTCCTGATCCGTAACTCGTACCGCGGGGGTACGGACTCGCCCTGGAGCCGCGCCATCGCCCGGGACTTCACCAACTCCTGGTCCAGCGGATGGACCAGCTTCAAGAGGGGCTCGCCGAAGATCTCCTCCTGGCCATATCCAGACATCTTCACCCCGGCCTCATTCATGTACTCGATCCGGTCCGAATAAATGAAGATGGCGCAGGAGGCGGTCTCAGCCACGGACCTGAACCGGGCCTCGCTTTCCTGCAGCCGGTGCGTCAGCGCCTCCAGCTTGGCGCGGCCGTAGGACAGGTAGAGCGTCAACCCGAAGGCCAGCAGGCTCAGCAGAGCCCCACTGATGGCCACCAGCCGGGGCCACCCTTCCCGGGACCCGGCCAGCTGCGGCAGGAAGCCGACCACGAGGGTCCAGCGCGTGCCCCCGACTATCAGGGGGACCTGTCTGGAGCCGGGCCGCAACGCCATGGCCAGACCGTTCGCCTGCAGACAGAGATTCCGATCATAAATCAGCCCCTCCACCCGGCAGGAGGGATCGTCGTAGATCTCCACGTCCAGCCCCGCGAGAGGGCTGGCCCCGTACATGGGCCTGAACATCTCGCCGCCGTCGGCCACACACACCACCAGCCCCTGGAAACCGGACCGGCGCGCCGCGGTATCCCTTGGGACGGCAAAGCCCCGGAACACAGGCAGCACGATGGCGAGGGAATGCGCTCGTTCCCCGGGCAGGCGGATGCACCCGGCCACCGTGAGCTCCCCGGTATCCCGGGCCCAGGAGCCCGCTTCCCGGACGCCGGGCAGGCCCAGCAGGCCCGCGCCCCGGGGTCCCAGGAACGCGGCCTCCGCCTCGGGTTCCAGCAGCGGCACGGACCCCCGCCGGCCTTCGAAGGCTTCGCGGGGTACATAGCCCAAGAGCCGCGTGCCGGGAGAGAGCCGACGGAGATCGAGGTTCGCGACAAAAGCCCGCCAGTCCTCGGCCACGAGCCGCGGGTGCCCCACCACCAGGCCCTGGGCGCCCAGGAGCAGCATGATCTGCGCTTCGATGCGATGGTCCACGGCCTCCCGGGTCTGGGCCACGGCCCCTTCCAGGCGGGCGGATTGAAAAGCGCGCTGCTGGAAGGTGAAGGCCCGCCACATCCAGCCGGTCCCCGCCAGTCCCAGCAGGAGCACCAGCCACGGGGTCACCTGCCCCAGGAGCCGGAACAGCCACCCCCGGCGGGCCGGGGCGAACAAGACATGGAAGGGAGACATGGCTTCAGCGTACTCGTGCCTGGATAATTCCGTCAGACTCAAGCTATGAATGTTCTCAAGGGCCTGCCCGAGGCCACGGTCATACGGGAGCCGAGCGACCTGGAGCCCTTCCTCCGGGACGAATCCCACGTCCACGGCGTCCTGCCCCTGGCCGTCGTGAAACCCCACGGCCCCATGGCGCTGCGCGAACTCGTGCGGCGGGCCAAGACGGAAGGCTTCGGCCTCGTGCCCCGGGGCGCCGGCACCGGCAAGGCCGGGGGCTGTGTGCCCACGGACCGCACCGTCGTGGTGGACTTCTCGGCCTGGCCCGGCGACATCCACGTCTCGCCGCAGGACCTCTGTCTCAAGGCCCCGGCCAGCGCCCCCCTCCGCGAAGTGAAGGCGGCGGCCGAAGCCCAGGGACTGTTCTATCCGCCGGATCCCAACTCCTGGGAAAGCTGCGCCCTGGGCGGCACCCTGGCCACCAACGCCGGCGGCCCCAACGCCTGCAAGTACGGCATGACGCGCCATTGGGTGCTCGCGGTGGACGCCCTCATGGACGATGGCGAGATCCACACCTTTGGCATCCCCAGTCTCAAGGCCAACACCGGCCCCAACCTCGCCCAGCTCCTGGTGGGCAGCGAGGGGATCTTCGGCTTCATCGTGGGCGCGACGCTGCGGCTCACGCCGCGGCCCAGCGAGTTCACCACCCTGCTGCTGCCCGCAAAGCGCTGGGCTGACCTGCTGGACCTGCCCGGCCGCCTTTGCGCCGCCGGCTTCCTGCCCAGCGCCTTCGAGTTCTTCGACCCCGCCGTGCTGTCCGAACTCCGCGCCCACGGCCCGGAAGAAGCCCGGCGCCTACCGGGCGAAGCCCTGGCCATCCTGGAATTCGATGAGCGCGGCTGCACCTCCGAACCCTTCCTCGAAGCCCTGCTCGATCTCCTGGGCCCCATGGCGGACGGGCTGGAGGTGGCCTCGGACGAGCGCCAGCGGGGGGCCATCTGGGCCGTGCGCCGAATGACCAGCGCCTTCCTCAAGGAACGGCACCCGGAGAAGGTAAGCGAGGACATCGTGGTGCCCCGCAGCCGCCTGGGGGAGTTCTTCACGCGCCTGGAAGGGCTGGGCATCCCCAGTGTGAGCTACGGCCACCTCGGTGACGGCAACCTGCACGTGAACCTGCTGGCGGCGGGCGAGACGGAGCCCGCCCTGCTGGACCGGCAGCTCATGGTCCTCTTCCGCCTGGCCGTGGACCTGGGTGGCACCCTCAGCGGCGAGCACGGCATCGGCCTCGCCAAGCGCGACGCCTTCCTGGCCCTATCCGACCCAGGCCAGATCCAGATCCTGCGCGCGATGAAGGGTGCCCTCGACCCCTGCGGCATCTTCAATCCCGGCAAAGTGATTTAGGTTTTCCAGTGATCAGCCAGAGTCAGCGTGAAAAGCATGGGTCCGCAAGATCTCCCCGGATGAAGCCCACAACGGTAGGGACAGCCGTGGCGCCGACAAAATCGATCTTTAATCGGTGTTCATCGGTGGAAAAAATACTTTTTGTCCTTTCTGGCATCCCCTCCGGTGGATGGTTTCCTCCCGGCGTGGTGAGGCCCCCTAAACGGGTGCCATCCAAGGCCACGGATTAAAACACTAGGCAAGAAGAATTGGCCACCGATGAACACCGATGAACACCGATCAAGATCCCTTGTTCAATCCCTGTTCCGTGGCCCGATATCTTGAATCCCATTCGTGTCATCTCTCGGAGCTACCCTTTCCAGTCAGAATCAAGCCTCTGTCCAGGAGCCCCCATGCCCAAGCCGCCCCTCATCCTCGGCCACCGCGGCCTGTCTTCGAAGCACCTGGAGAACTCCATGGAGGCCTTCCGCGCCGCCCTCGCCGCGGGCATGGCGGGGTTCGAACTGGACGTCCAGCCCACCCGCGATGGGGTCTGCGCTGTGCTGCACGACGAGGATCTCTGCCGCACGGCCAACGGCTCGGGCCTCCTGCGCCAGATGAAGGCCGCCGAGCTGCCGCCGCTCAAGAACGGCGAGCCCCTGCCCCGTTTGGCAGACGTGCTGGACCTGCCCGCGAAGCTCATCAACGTGGAACTGAAGGGCGAGCCCGGCTGGCAGCAGGCCCTGGCCACCGTGGAGGCCGCCGAGGCCTTGGATCGCGTGCTGTTCAGCAGCTTCGAACACAGTGAGGTCCTCCAGCTGTGGGCCGCCTGCGAAACCGCCCGCTGCGGCTTCCTGTGGGAGACCGACGAGGCCCTGGACCTCAGTGCCCAGGAACTGGCCGACCTGCCCGAGGCCCTATGGCTCTGCGTGCCCCTCAATGCCGTTCAGGCCATGCCCGAACTGTGGGCGCCCTACGTCCACCGCCTCGCCCTCTGGGGCATGAAGACTCCCGCCGAGGCGAAAGACCTGCCTTTCACGCCCGCCGTGCTGATCGTGGATGGGCTCTGACATCAGGTTCGGAAATAAGCCATCACAAGAGTGAGATCCTTCGTTTCAGAGCCTCCACGTCCGGTGCCAAGGGCTCGGCTAGCAGGGGCCGACCCAGCACGGCCAGCAGGGCCTTGGGCAGGGGCACGGTAAGGCCGAGGTCGCGCTCGAGCACCTCGCCGAATTTTGCGGGGTGGGCGGTGGCGAGGAAGAGCCCCTGCTCGCCGGGTTCCAGGCAGCCCTGCAGCACGCCGCAGGCCACGGCGCCGTGGGGATCGGCCAGGTAACCCAGGGCGTGGAGCTCGATCAAGGTCTGACGGGTCTCGGCATCACTGTAGCTGCCCCAGCGCAGGGCCGCAGCCATGGCGTCGTGGTCCCCGCCGAAGAGTGCGTGGATGCGCTCCCAGTTGCTGGGGGCGCCCACGTCCATGGCGTTCGAGCTGGTGGGCACCGAGGGCCGAGGCCGGTAGACGCCGGAGTCCAGGTACTCGGGCACCACCCGATTCGCATTCGTCGCCACCACGAACCGCGCGATGGGCGCCCCCAGCCGCTGGGCCATGAGGCCCGCGTAGAGGTTGCCGAAGTTCCCGCTGGGCACGGCCACCACCAGCGGAGTGCGGTCGTTCATCTGCGCCGCGGCCTCGAAGTAGTAAAGGGTCTGGGCAAGCAGCCGGGCGATGTTGATGCTGTTGGCCGAGGTGAGGCCCAGGTCCGCCACCAGCGCCGTGTCCTCGAAGCCGGCCTTCACCAGGCGCTGGCAGTCGTCGAAGGTGCCCTCCACGGCCAGGGCCAGCACGTTGCCCCCGCAGGTGGCGAACTGACGCTCCTGCAGGGGCGACACGCGACCCTTGGGATAGAGCACCACCACCTGCACGCCCGGCAGGCCCCAGAAGGCCTGGGCCACGGCCGCACCCGTGTCGCCCGAGGTGGCCGTGAGCACGGTGCGACGGCCGCCGGTCGTCGCATGGGCCATCACCTGCGCCAGAAACCGCGCCCCGAAATCCTTGAAGGCGAGGGTGGGTCCGTGGAACAGCTCCAGCGCTGAGATGTGCCCCAGCACGGGCACCACCGGCGCCGGGAAGGTGAAGGCTGCCCGCACCAGGGAATCCAACTCCACCCGCGGGATCTCGTCGCCGATGAAGCGGTGCAGGATCTCCGTGGAGCGGGTCTGGAACTCCATGGCCAGCAGCTCCGGCACATCGGAAAACCGCGGAATTTCGGTGGGGATGAAGAGGCCGCCATCTGGCGCCAGGCCGGCCTGAACGGCCCCCAGGAAGCTGTTTTGGGTGGAGGCGCTCCGGGTGCTGACCAGTTTCATGAGCGAACCTCCCTTGTGGCGGGAACGAGGCGGGCGCCTTCGGGGTCCAGGGCACAAATCCAGGCCCGGCTGTTCAGCTTCTCCCGGTGGAATCCGGACTGAATGGCATCCCGCACGCAAGCCGCCACCGCTTCCGAATCCGCCACGGCGAAGATCGAGGGCCCGGAACCCGACAGGCTGCAGCCCAGGGCCCCGGCGGCCATGGCTGCGGCCTGGGTCTTCCTGAACCCGGGCACCAGCCGCGCCCGGTGCGGCTCCACCAGTGGATCCCGCAGACATCGCGCCAGCAGCGCGCGATCGCCACTTTGCACGCCCTGGACGAAGCCCGCCAGGTTGCCGGCGAAGCCCAGGGTATCGGCCCAACTCAGGCTGGGGGGCAGCACCGCGCGGCTGTCCGCCGTGGGCAGACTGTAATCCGGGTGGACCACCACCACCAACAGGTCCCCGGGCCAGGGCAGGCGGCGGGTGGAGAAGGGCTGGTCGCGCCCGGGCACCAGGAGCTGCAATCCGCCCAGCAGCGCGGGGGCCACGTTGTCCCAGTGGAGGCCGTTGCTGGCGTGGGCCTCGGCCCGGCCCGCCACGTCCAGCAGTTCGCCCACGGACAGCGGCTCGCTGCAGAGCGCCTGCAGGGCCACCAGGGTGGCCACGATGGAACTGGCACTGGAGCCCAGGCCACTGGACACCGGCAGCCGCTTCTCCAGCCGCAGCCGGAAGGGGCCACAGGGCCGCCCTTTGGCCGCGAGCGCCTCCGCGTACAGCGAGGCGGCGCGCACCACGAGGTTGGGGCGGTGATCCCCTTGCAGGGAGGCCGCGTAGGGCCCGTCCATGTGGAACTCGGCCGTGGCCGAAGGGGAGGCCTCGAGGAGGTCCCCCAGCAGGCTGCCGTCCAGGGGGGCCAGGGCGGCGCCCAGCAGGTCGAAGCCCGCCGCGAAGTTGCCGATGCTGGCCGGGGCGTAGGCCACTACGCCCGGCCCGGGTGGCTTCACTGGATTCATGCGAACCTCCGCATGCCCGGCCGGGAGCCCGGTGGCACCAGGCGCAGCACGTCCGCCAGCACGCCCGCCGCCGTGACCTCCGCCCCGGCGCCGTACCCCCGGATGACCATGGGATGGGGCTGATAGCGCTCCGTGAGCAGGGCCAGGGCATTCTCACCACCCTTGATGGCGATGAAGGGATGGTCGGCATCCACGGGCAGGAGCCCCACGCGACAGCCACCCTCCGACAGGCTGCCCACGTAGCGCAAAGTCTTGCCTTGGGCCTTGAGGGTGGCTAGGCGCTCGCGGAAGCCCGCATCCAAGGTCGGCAGCCGATCCATGAAGGAGGGGATGTCCCCGCGGTCATCGAACTGCGGCGGCAGCAAGCCCTCCACCACCACATCCGCCAGCTCCAGCTCCATGCCCAGCTCCCGGGCCAGGATGATCAGCTTGCGCGCCACGTCCATGCCGCTGAGATCGTCCCGGGGATCGGGCTCGGTGAAGCCACTTTCCTTCGCCCGGCGCACCGCCTCGGACAGCGGCACGCCCTCGCCCAGCAGGCCGAGAATGTACGACATGGAACCCGACAGGATGCCCTCGGCCCGCAGCACCCGGTCCCCGGTGAGCACTAGGTTCTTCACGGTATCGATGATGGGCAGCCCGGCGCCGACATTGGCCTCGTACAGGAACCGGAGCCCCCGCCGCTTGGACCGCAATCGCAGTTCGCGGTAGAAGGCCTGGGAGCTGCTATTGGCCTTTTTGTTGGCGGCCACCACGTGGAAGCCTGCATCGAAAAGGTCAAGGTACCGGGCCGCGAGATCCCCGCTGGTGCTGCAGTCCACCAGCACGGACAGGGCCGGCGGGCCGCCGCGCACAGCCTCCAGGAGCTGGTCCAGGTCCATGGGCCCGGCCTGCGCCAGCTCCTCACGCCAATGGGCGAGGTCCAGGCCCTTGGGGTCCATCAGCATGCGGCGGCTGGTGGCGATGGTCACCACCCGGAGGTCGAGGCCCTGGGCCGCCAGCTGGGCCTGCTGCCGCTGGATCTGCCCCAACAGGCTGCCGCCCACATTGCCCGCGCCGAGCAGATGCACGTCCAGCACCACCTGGGTCTGGAAGAAGCGCCGGTGGATGTGGGCCATGGCCCGGGCGCCGTCGGATTCCTCCACCACGGCGGAGATGATGCGTTCGCTGGCGCCCTGGGCGATGGCCACGATGTTGCACCCCACCTCCGCCAGGGCATCGAAGAAGGTGCCCGCCACCCCCGAGCGGGTGCGCATGCCGTCGCCCACGATGCTGAGCACGGCGAGGCCCGTGCGCAGGGCTACCGGGTCGATGAAGCCCGCCGACAGCTCCGCCGGAAAGGCCTCTTCGATGGCCGCCACCGCGGCGGGACCATCGGCCCGGCGCACGGCGAAGCAGATGGAGAGTTCCGACGAGCTTTGCGTGATGAGCACCACGGAGATGCCCTTCTGGGCCAGGGCGCCGAACACGCGGCCGGCGATGCCCGGCACGCCCGGCATGCCCGGGCCCGTGAGGTTGACCACGGAGAGGTCCCGCAGGAACGACAGCCCGCGCACCCCACTGGGCGGGGGCGGCACCGCCCGGCGGATGACCGTGCCCGGGTGGGCGGGATCGAAGCTGCTGCACACCCGCACCGGGATGCCGCGCTCCCGCACGGGCGGGATGGTCTTCGGATGGAGCACCTTGGCCCCGAAGTACGACAGCTCCATGGCCTCCTCGAAGCTGGCCTCGGGCAGCGGGAAGGCCTCGGGCACCAGCCCGGGGTCGGCGCTGTAGAGGCCCGCCACGTCGGTCCAGATCTCCAGCAGATCCGCGCCGAGGGCCGCGGCGGCCAGGGCGGCGCTGTGGTCCGAGCCGCCCCGACCCAGGGAGAGAATGCGACCCTGCGCGTCCCCGCCGAAAAAGCCAGGCAGGACCCACAGGCCCTCAGGGCCCGTCTTCACGGTGGCGAAGCGCGCCTCGATGTCGGCCATCCTCGGCCGGGCCTGCAGGGGATCGCCCTCCACGCGGATGTACTCCACCGGGTCCAGGTAGTGGGGCGTCAGCCCCCGGGCCTTCAGCAGGGCCAGCAGGATGGCGGAGGCGGCCCGTTCCCCGAGGCTGGAGACCTGGGCCAGCACCGAGGGCGGGCCCTCCTCCAGGAGCGCCATGCCGTGCAGGAGGCGGTGCCCCAGCGCCTCCAGGGCCGCCAGTTCGACCTGCACCGGGGCCACCTCACGACTCAGATCCTCTGCCAGCGCCGCCACCACCTCGGCGTGCCGTTCCCGGAAGCTCGCGAGCAGTCGATCGGCCTCCTCGCGGTCGGGTACGTGGCCCCCATGCAGCAGCAGGTTGGTGACGCCCAACATGGCCGAAACCACCACGCAAACGCGGTGGGTGGCCCGGGCCGCGGCCACGATGTCCACCACCGCCCGGAGGCGGTCGGCCCCGGCCAGGCTGGTGCCGCCGAACTTCATGACGCGGATGGCGCTGGGCTGCATGGGAGGCTCCCGGATGGCGAAACGAAAAAGCCCCGCGATGGAAGTCGCGGGGCTAGATCTGAGGGTGGGAATCAGGTCAGGTGCCCCGCGCGACGGTCATGGTCGTGGTGGTACCGTTGCTCGTATTAAAAGACAGCAGCCCGTCCGTAGCGGGAATCTGCGCGGCGCCGGAGAGGTTGTCTAAGGTCAAGAGCATGTCCGCCATCATCCGGGTTGGCGGGGAAATGTCAACTGCGGGCGCGCGTCTGCCGTCCCAGGGCCAGGCTGCTGCCCAGCCACAGGCCCGAGCAACCGAGGGCTCCCAGGATCACCGGCACCGCCAGGGCCGCCAGGACCGTGGGCGCCCACACACCCAGCAGGTCGCCCCCGCGGTAGATGAAGGTGTCGATGAAGGGCTTGGATTTGTAGCGTTCCTCGGGGCCCAGGGGAATGTAGAGGATCTCCCGGGCGGGGCGGTCCACCGCGTAGTGCAGGCCCCGGCGCAGCACCTGGAACAGGGCCATCACGCCGAAGGTAGGCCAGACCCCCAGGGCGCCAAAGCCCACGAGCGTTAGCACCGGCAGGATGGACAACACCACTGGGATGCCCAACGCCGTGATGATGCGCCCCGTGAGGAAGACCTGCGTGGCCAGCGTCAGCGCGTTCACCCAGAGGTCAATCCTTGCGAAAGCGGCGGTGCGCGCGGCAGTGCCGGTGAAGGTCCGCTCGACGATGGCGCCCTGCTGCAGGTAGAGGAAGGTGCTGGTGATGGTGAAGAACAGCATGTAGGCGCAGATGAGCTGCAGGTACCGCGAGGTGACGATGAGGCGCAGACCCTCCAGGGGACCGGGGCCGGGTTCCCGTTCGCCATGGGCCACGTCGCCCAGATGGAAGAGGACCGCCAGGCGCTTCACGCACAACACCGCCCCTTCCAGCGTGAGCATTGAGAGCAGCAGCAGCGACAGGGGGTTTACCTTCAGATGCAGTCCACCCAGGGCGAAGCCCTTCGTGACGGCCCCCGTGAGCGCCGCGCCCGCGATGGCGCCCAGGGTTCCACCCGTGGCGATGAAGCCGAAGAGCCGCTTGCCCTGGACCTCGGACCACACATCGGACATCAGCCCCCAGAACACGGAGACCACGAAGAGGTTGAAGACGCTGAGCCAGATGTAGAAGCCGCAGCCCAGGGCCGCGCCGCCGTGGTTTGGCAGGAACCGGAAGGCCAGGAAGAAGGCCAGCATGTTGAGGGCGAAAAAACGGTAGGCCAGGGGAATGAACCGTCGGCGCGGCAGCCTCGACACCAGCGCCGCGAAGGCCGGATTCGCCAGCACCATGGCCAGCAGGGTGCCTGTCATCAGCCAGGGCAGCTTGTCGGCGCCCCGGGCGATGCCGATGGCCTCCCGCACGGGCCGCAGCAGGTAGAACCCGAAGAGCAGCAAAAAGAAATACAGGGTTGACCACAGCAGCGCCGGGGCCTCGCCCTCGTCCAGCAGCACCAGGCGACGGAGGAGACGGGCGGGCGTCATCGGCCGTCCGGGAAAGGGTTTAACCGCAGATTGCGCAGTTGACGCAGAAAGGGCAGTGGGTCCACAGATTTCACAGATTCACACAGATTGAAACCAGGGGTCGTGGACTGCCCATTGGGGTTTCGCTTAGCAAGCATGGGCTCTGTATCTGGGCTCATCTGTGTCATCTGCGCCATCCGCGGTTTCATTTTTGAATCCTGCATTCTTCAGGCGGGGTCTCGTCGAAAATCAGGAAAGGCGGTTGCGGAAGGGACGGGAAAGAGTATATATCGATTCACGATGTATTAAGCCCACCCCATCCGCTGGAGGTCGCCATGACTGTTTCTCGTCGTGATTTCATCGCATGGTCCGCCGCTGCCACGGCCCTGGCGGCCACCGGCCTCGATCTGGCCGCCGCTCCGGCCAAACCCTCGCCCAAGAAGATCCTCATCCTGGGCGGCACGGGATTCCTGGGCCCCGCCACCATCGAAATCGCCCAGGCCCGCGGCCATCAGGTGACCCTGTTCAACCGCGGGAAGACCCGGCCAAACCTCTTCCCCGGCGTGGAGAAGCTGCACGGGGACCGCGATCCCAAGAAGGGCGAAGGACTGAAGGCTCTCGAAACCGGCACCTGGGATGCCGTCATCGACAACAGCGCCTACTACCCGCGCCTGGTGACCGCCTCCGCGAGCCTGCTGGCGCCCCGGGTGAAGCAGTATTTGATCATCTCCAGCATCAGCGCCTACCAGGAACCCAACCCCGAGAACGGCACCGAGGACGCACCCCTGGCCGGGCTCACCGATCCCACCGTCGAAGACATCGGCGAGGGGAACTATGGCGGGCTCAAGGCCCTCTGCGAACAAGCGGCCCAGAAGGCCCTGCCCGATCGCACGGCGGTGATCCGGCCCGGCTACATCGTGGGCCCTGACGATCCCACGGGCCGCTTCACCTACTGGCCCGTGCGCTTCGACCGGGGCGGGGAGATCGCCGTGCCCGGCGCCCCCACTGACCCCGTGCAGATCATCGACGTGCGCGACCTAGCCGCCTGGCTGGTGCTCATGGTCGAACGGGGCACCACCGGTGTCTTCAACGCCTGCGGCCCCGAGAAGCGCCTGGCCTGGGGCACCCTCGTCGCAGCCTGCCGGTCGGCCGGGAATCCCGGCAGCAAGCCCGTGTGGATTCCGGCTGACTTCGTGGCCCAACAGAAGGACCTGGAGTTCCCCATCTGGGCCGCCTACCAAGGCGAGACCAAGGGCTTCCACACCTGGCGCAACGACCGCGCCGTGAAGGCCGGCCTGCGCTTTCGTCCCGCAGAGCAGACCGCCAAGGACACCCTCGCCTGGTTCAAGACCCAGGAGAAGATGGAGAAGGGCCGGAACAAACTCGCGGGCCCCAGCGCCGCGCAGGAAGCGAAGCTCATCGCCGCCTGGCGGGAAGCGTCCAAGGCCAAGAGTTGATTCAGATCCCTCAGCTCTGGATGTAGTGCACCAGCTGCTCGATGGTGAACTTCTGCTCGGAAATGGTTTCTTTCACCAGATCGCCGATGGACACGATGCCCAGCACCTCGTCGTTGGCCCCGGTCACGGGGAGGTGGCGGATGTGCTTGTCCGTCATGAGGGCCATGCACTCCTCGACGGTTTCGTCGAGGGTCACACAGCTCAACCGATCGCTCATGACTTCCCGGACGGTTGTGTCCTTGGAGGCCTTGCCCTTGAGGATGATTTTGCGGGCATAGTCCCGCTCCGAAAAGAGCCCCACCAGCCTGCCCTTGTCCAGCACCAGCAGCGCGCCGATGTCGAACTGGGCCAGGAGGGTCAGGGCCGTGAAGACCTTGGCGTCAGGCCCCACTGACACCAGGGGTCGCTTCTCATCAATCAGCTGCTTCAATGGTCGCATCGCTGCCTCCCTTGTCCCTCAGGCCCCGGTGGTGGGTGTTGGATCCGTGGCCCTGACTATACGGCCAAGACCTGGCGATCGGGATAGTGAATGCATCACCCGGGTCCCTGGAACCGTGATCAATGCCGCAGGGTCCTCCTGGCATAGTCTATTCACGATGTACTAGTCATTTTTTCCTTGCATCGGCCCTGGTTGACCTGCCCCTGGAACCCCCGAGGAACCCCGATGTCCCTGCCCAAGAAGATGAAGGATCACGCGGCGAAGCACGCCGAGGCCACGGAACCCCACCCGGAGGCGGCTCGGAAGCAGGCCGCCCAGGGGAAGCTTCAGGCCCGGGAACGCATCACCGCCATCCTGGATGGGGATTCCTTCCACGAGTACGATCTCTTCGTGGAGCACAAGTGCTCCGACTTCGGCATGGAGAAGAAGCAGCTGCCGGGCGATGGTGTCATCACCGGGACCGGGACCATCCTCGGCCACCCCGTGGCCATTTTCGCCCAGGACTTCACCGTGGCCGGGGGATCGCTGGGCTTGGCCCACGCCCGGAAGATCACCAAGATCATGGACCACGCCATCAAGCTGGGCATTCCCCTCATCGGCATCAACGATTCCGGCGGGGCCCGCATCCAGGAGGGGGTCAACTCCCTGGCCGGCTACGGCGAAATTTTCTACCGCAACACCCTGGCCTCCGGGGTCATCCCGCAGATCTCCATCATCCTCGGCCCCTGCGCCGGGGGCGCCGTCTACTCGCCGGCCCTCACGGACTTCGTCTTCGTCGTGGACAAGATCTCCAAGATGTTCATCACCGGACCCGAGGTCATCCGAACGGTGCTGGGCGAGGAAATCTCCATGGAGGCTCTGGGCGGGGCCCGGGTCCAGGCTGAGCTTTCGGGCAACGCGCACTTCTTCGCCCCGAACGAGGCCGAGTGCTTCGAGCAGGTGAAGCGCCTGGTGACCTACATCCCCTGGAACAACCGGAAGAAGGCGGACCCCATCGAGCCCGCCCCGCCCCAGGGGCAGCTCGGGCTCGAGCAGATCATCCCCGCCGAGTCCAACAAGCCCTACGACGTGCGCGATGTACTGCGGGCCGTCTGCGACAGTTCCGATTTCATGGAAGTTCAGGCCCTGTGGGCGGCCAACATCGTCGTGGGCTTTGCCCGCATGAACGGGCGCACCGTGGGCATGATCGCCAACCAGCCCATGGTCCTGGCGGGCGTGCTGGACGTGGACAGCTCGGACAAGGCCGCCCGGTTCATCCGCTTCTGTGACGCCTTCAACATCCCCCTCGTGACCTTCGTGGACCTGCCGGGCTATCTGCCCGGCGTGGACCAGGAGCATGCGGGCGTCATCCGCCACGGCGCCAAGCTGCTCTATGCCTACAGCGAGGCCTCCGTCCCCAAAATCACGGTGATCCTCCGCAAGGCCTACGGCGGGGGCTATATCGCCATGTGCTCCCGGCACCTCGGCGCCGACTTCGTCTTCGCCTGGCCCTGCGCCGAGATCGCCGTCATGGGCCCCGAGGGCGCGGCCAACATCATTTTCAAGGGCGAGATCGCCGCCGCGGCGGATCCCGAGGCCTTCCGGAAAGAAAAGGTCCGGGAGTACACCGAGAAGTTCGCCAGCCCCCATGTGGCGGCCGCCAATGGCCATGTGGACGCGGTCATCGCCCCCCACCAGACCCGGGACTTCCTGCTCCATGCCCTGGCGATTTCGGAGCATAAGGCCGAGTTGCGGCCCGACCGGAAGCACGGCGTACCGCCCTTCTGACCGCTGCGATGCGAGGTACCATGACCACCCGCCACACGCTCACCCTCAACGACACGGCTTACGAAACGACCTTCACGCGGAAGTTCGCCCACCGGAAACCCTACGCGCCGAAGGACCCGAAGCTCCTCACGGCCATCATCCCCGGGCTCATCCTCGACCTCCTCGTGGGGCCCGGGGATCCGGTCCGGCGGGGCCAGAGCCTCCTCGTGCTCGAGGCCATGAAGATGCAGAACCACATCGCCGCCCCCGAAGGCGGGATCATCAAGGCCTTTCTGGTCGCCCCGGGCGACATGGTCACCAAGGGGCAGTTGCTGGTGGAGTTCGAGTAGGCGAACCGTACGCGCCGGGCTGATGACAGCGGCCTCGAACTACTCCTGGCGACTGCTGGTCGGCAGTGATTCCACCACGCGGATCAACTCCGATACGAGATAGGGTTTCTGGAGAAACCCAGCCAGGTCCATCCCCATCATCTGCGCCGTAGCCTCCTCCTCCGCGAACCCGGAACTCAGCACCACCGGCACTTTCGGAGCCACGGTTCGCAGCCGATGGAAGGTCTCCACGCCCCCAAGCCCCGGCATGGTGAGGTCCAGCAGCACCATGTCGATGCGATCCCTGCAGAGGCTCAGCATCTCGATCCCCTGCTCGCCACTCTGGGCCAGCAGGGACTCATGGCCCCGGGTTGCCAGGGTGTCATGGACCACCTCCAGCATGTAGTCCTCGTCATCAATGACGAGCACGGTTCGCCGGGCGGTCCGGGGCGTACCCGGAGACACGGTTTCCTTGGAGGACAAGTCGGGGAAGCCGGCGGGCAGAAGGATCCTGAACGTGGTGCCGGCGCCCAGCACGCTGTCCACAGCCAGCCCCCCCCCGTGGCCTCGGATGATCCCCAGCACGGCCGATAAGCCCAGGCCATGGCCCTTGGCCTTGGTGCTGAAGAAAGGATCGAAGATCCGCGACCGGACCTCTGGGCTCATGCCACACCCGGTGTCCACCACCTCGACCTGGACGAACGCTCCGGGAGCCAGACTCTGGCCGCTGAGGGGCCATTGCGTCGGATCGGCCTGCTCCACACATACGTCCCGGGTGCGGATGGTGATGGTCCCCGGCGCATTGCCAATCGCTTCGGCCCCATTGATCACCAGATTCATGATCACTTGCTGCAACTGGCTGGGATCCCCCGTGACGGGCGGAATGCGCTCGTCGAGATCCAGTTTGAAAGACACGTGTTTGGTGATGGCCGCCGCCAGGAACTGGAGGTTCTCCTGGATCAACCAGTTGATGGAAACGGATTGGATGGTGAACTTTCCACGTCCCGAATAGGCCAGCATCTGCTGGGTGAGGGTCGCCGCCTTTTCGGCGGCATTCAGGGCTTTCCAAAGGTTTTCACGGCCAGGGGTCTGCTCATCCATCCGGTCCATGGCGATGCTGGTCTGCCCCATGATCGCTGTGAGCAGGTTATTGAAGTCGTGGGCGATGCCGCCCGCCAGGACGCCCACGCTTTCTGTGCGTTGGGTCATGAGCATGGCTTGTTCGGCTTCCTTCCTCTCGGTGATGTCGCGGGAGAACCCCAGGACGTACTGCCGCCCATGCAGATTGATCAGCGTTCCGATGGCCTCGACCGGGAAGGTGGAACCGTCCTTACGGCGATGCAACACCTCTTCCTGGACCGTCTCGCCAGGTCGGAGGCGCCAGATCCGCGCTTCAAAGGAATCCAGGCGCGAGCCCGGCCCCGGAGCAGTCAGTGCCTCGATATGGAGTTCCTGCAGCTCCTCCAGGCTGTAGCCATGCATGACGGCGGCGGCCTCGTTCGCATCCTCAATGCGGCCGAAGCTGCCTTCGGCATCCGCATCCACCAGCAGGACGCCATCCGGCACGTGGTCGAAGAGAATCCGATAGCGTGCTTCGCTGCGCCGGAGCGACTCGGTCCGTTCAGCCACATCCAGATCCAGGTTCATGTTCAGCCGCTGCAGCCGGGCAATGAGGGACAGGTTATCCAGCCGCGCTTGCGTCAGGTCGGCCACGCGCTCAAGCAGGGGGAGCAGGGACGCCAGCTCCTCCGAGGTCCGCCCATCGTCGGCGAACAGGAGGCAGGCACCGGGCTGCTCGCTGGTGCGCAGCGGCACCAGGGCCACCGCAATGGGGGCAGGGCCCTGCCCTTCGATGGCGATCCGCTTGAACAGGCGCCCGCATTCTTCCGGATCCAGCGCCACGGTCTTCCTTGGGGGCCAAAGCGCAGGATCCCGAAGCTGGAAATCATCCGTCGAGGCTTCCTCTGATCTTCGGACATGATAGGCCGACGTGACCCGCAGGAACGATCCGTTGGGTTCCAGACAGGCCCCGTAGGGGATCGCCTTGAGGATGCAGACCCGTTCCAGCACGGCGCCCAGCAACTCCCTTGGGTCGGAACTGGTACCGGTCTGCTCGGCCACCAGCCCGAGCATGGAGATGTCCTCGGCCCGCTCCGCCAGCAGTTCGTTCTCCTTCTCAAGCACGCGCAGGCGGTCCCTGAGGTCCTCCAGGTTCTCCGCATCCGGCGTCATGGGTTAGGCCGGAGGAAAGCGTTCAGTTCCTCCACCAGGCGGTCCGGCTGGTCCTCCTGGATGAAATGACCTGCTTCGGCAATCTCCACCAGACGGCTGCCCGGAATCTCCCGATGCAGCCGGTGGGAATTTTCGGCTCTGAGATAGACGTCGTCCATGCCACGGATGATCAGGAATGGAGTCTTGGTCCTGCGAAGGTCATCGGTGATATCCGTCAGATCCCGATTGTCCAGCGACTCCGCGAAGTGCAGGAAGGCTTTGCGTCCCTCGCGAGTCTGCATGGGCTTCCAGAAATACGCCATCAACTCGGGAGTGACGCGCTCCTTGTGAAAGACGCCCCGCTGCACGATCAACTTGAAGGCTCCCATATCCAGGGTGGCCATGGCCATCTGCCGGACGATGGGCGTCCGCATGGTGATGATGGGCTGGACAGGCCAGTAGTCGAAGGCCACGCCATTGATGACGACCGCATGGGTCACCAGGTCGGGATGTTTCACGGTGATCCGCTGGGCGATTCCGCCGCCGATGTCATGGCCGACGAAGGCGAAGGGCCCCAGCCCCAGCGCCTGAGTGAATGCCACGAGCCGTTCTGCGTGCGCGGCGACGCCGTAGCTCGGATCCAGGGGCATGTCCGAGTCACCGCAGCCCAGCAGATCCACCGCGATCACGTCGTGATGCCGAGCCAGGCCGTCGATGAGATTCCGCCAGATGAAGGAATAGGTCGTGATGCCATGCACCAGCAGTACCGGGCTTCCATGCCCCTGCCGGTGGTAGGCCAGATGGTGGCCCTGGATCCGGACTCTCTGAGCGTCTGCCTGGAGCATGATGGTGATTCCGGAATGGCGTGGAAGAAGTGATTACTCTGCGGTCATCTTATGAGGCTCTTCTTTGGCGGTCATGGCCTTCTTTTCGGCCGCTTCCTAGCCGTGATGATTAAAATCGGTCGCATTCGGGCGAGATTGAGCTTTCACCAACGCATCGCACCCGAAGACCGGCCTGCTCGGCGCTGGTCTAACACTATGTAAAGCATTGATCGAAATTAGCCTTTTCAAATCGCAGAGCCAGAGGCTCGACGCTAATCTGGGCCAGTGTTTTTTGCCGGAGGACCACATGGCCGTCAATCTTAAGGGTCGCAGTTTTCTCACGCTGATGGACTTCTCGCCGGAGGAAGTGCGCTACCTCCTGGACCTGTCCCGGGACCTGAAGGCCAAGCGGCGCATGGGCATTTACAACGACCTGCTCAAGGGCAAGAACATCGTCCTGCTCTTCGAGAAGGCCAGCACGCGCACCCGCTGCGCCTTCGAGGTGGGCGCGTTGGAGGAAGGCGCGCATGTGACCTTCCTGGATTCGGGCAGCTCCCAGGTGGGCAAGAAGGAATCCATCGAGGACAGCGCCAAGGTGCTGGGCCGCTTCTACGACGGCATCGAGTATCGGGGCTACAAGCAGGAGGTCGTGGAGGCCCTGGCGAAGCACAGCGGTGTGCCTGTGTGGAATGGCCTCACAGACACGGATCACCCCACCCAGATCCTGGCGGATTTTCTCACCATCGAGGAACACATCGCCAAGCCCCTGCACAAGGTAAAGCTGGTCTTCTGCGGCGACATCCGCAACAACATGAGCTACGCCCTCATGTACGGCGCCGCCAAGACTGGCATGCACATGGTGGCCCTGGGCCCCAAGGAGCTGGTGCCCGATTCCAAGGTGCTCGCGGCCGCCCGGGAGGCCGCCAAGCTGACCGGCGCGATCATCGAAGTGACCGATAACGTGGACGAAGCCGTGGAGGGCGCCGACGTGCTCTACACGGATGTGTGGGCCAGCATGGGCGAGGAGGACCAGATCCCCGAGCGGGTGCGCCTGCTCACCCCCTTCAAGGTCACCATGGAGATGGTCGCGAAAACCGGCAACCCCGAGGTAAAGTTCCTGCACTGCCTGCCCGCCTTCCACGACTTCGAAACCAAGCTGGCCAAGGAGCAGAAGGCCCTGGGCCACGACATCCGCGAAGTCACCGACGAGGTCTTCCGCAGCCGCCACAGCGTGGTCTTCGACGAAGCCGAGAACCGCATGCACACCATCAAGGCGGTCATGGTGGCCACCCTCGGGTGAGGGGGGTTCCCCTGGCGTAGAAATGGCCCCGTTCGGGGCCATTTCTACGTTATCAAGTGCTATCGTGGGACCACTCATCCATCCATCGGAGGCACCATGCGCGCGGCCCGACTCTTTCTTGTCCCTGTACTCGCGGTTCTCTCTCTGGCCGCCCAGGAATCGCCGCTGTCAGGCACCTGGAAGCAAACCAAGACCGATGACATCGCCGCAGCGATCCAGAACACCGTGGCGGACATGAGCTTCATCAAGCGGCCCATCGCCCGGGGGCGCCTTACCAAGCTGAATGCCGCCTACAAGAAGGTGGTGATCACGATCTCCGACAAAGAGGTGCTGGTGAAGTTCGACGAGCGCGATGCCATCCACATGCCGCCCGGCGGCCAGCCCGCCCCCTGGACCCGCGAGGATGGCGACAAGTTCATGGTGGCCGCCCAGGTCTCCAAGGATCAGATGATCCAGACCTTCAAGAACGACGAGGGCGAGCGCACCAACGTCTTCAGGCTGAGCCCCGACGGCAAGTCCCTCACCCTCTCCGCCACCGTGAAGAGCCCCAAACTCCCCAAGCCACTGACGTATTCGATCAGCTTCGGGCGGTAGTCACTTCGTCAGAACGATGGCGTCCAGCTCCCGCCCTTCGGCGTCGAGCTGGCGCAGCCTCAGCTTCCGAGCCTCCACATCCATGACGGTGAAGGAGTGCTTGTCGGAGATGAGGGTGCGGGTCCAGGGCTGCCAGCTGGCCTTGGCATCGGTCTGCCAGGGGTCATACAGCTCGGCCCCGCCGGCGCCGGTGACGATATGGATGATGCCCTTGGCGCGGGTGACGGTCTTGCCATTGAAGGCCTCGTCCACGGTGAACGCGCCGTCCACGGCCCTGCCGCGGGGGCCGATCTTGGTCGGATGGAAGCTGAGCGGGGCGGTGCGCTGGTAGTTGTGGACATGGCCCGCGAAGACCAGATCCACGCCGTACTTTTCGAGGATGGGGCTGATGGGGCGCATCCACTGATCGTCGAAGTGGCTGCGGGAACTCTGAAACAGGGGGTGGTGCAGGGCCACGACGCGCCAGGCCGCGCCTTTGGCCGCGCGCAGGTCGGCCTCCAGCCAGGCCTTCAGGGCGGGGCTCTCCCAGGCCGTGTAGACATTGGAATCCAGCACGGTCCAGTGGACGCCGCCCCAGTCGAAGCTGTAGCTGGCCATGCGCGGGAACGCCGGTCCCGCGGCCACGACCATGGCGTCATGGACGCCCGCCGTCACGGGCGCGGCATTGGGCTCACCCCCTTTCAGGGCGGGCCCATTAAGGGGCAGGGACCAGTAGGCGAAGTAGGCGGAGGCATCGGGAAATGCCTCGAAGGGCACATCATGGTTGCCGAGCACCCCCAGGAAGGGCACGCGCCGCATCAGGGGCACCGCCTCGCTGTTGTAGACGGGGAAGAAGTGCATGCGGTATTCCGCGGCCCGGCCCCGGCCATAGACCAGATCCCCGGCGATGAAGACGGCATCCGGCTGCTGGGCCGCCACGGCCCCAGCGATGGCGGCCTGTGCGGGGGAGCCATTGGCCGCGTCGCCGAACACCACCAGACGGTGCGGTCCCGGCTTGCGCACCTGCGCCTCGGCCTCGAACACCACCGCCCCATTCAGCCTGACACGGTAGGGAACCCGCACCCCGGGCGGGAGGTTCCGCAGCGTGGCGCGGTAGATGCGGTGGGCGGGCAGCGGCGGCGCATCGAGGCGGCGGAAGGTGGGTGCGGCCTGGGCGTCCCAGCGTTGGGGCCCCCGCACTTCCACCGACCAGACGCCGACGCGATCTTCCGTGTGCCACAACAGGTCCAGTCGTTCCTGGGCGGCGGGCCGCGGCGCATCGCCCAGCTGCAGGTAGGGTTTTACGAGGAAGGCGCCCTGGGCCTGGAGGATGACAGCAAGGAGGAAGGCGGCAAGGAGGCGCATCCTTCCAGGGTAGGGCCTGGGGCCATTTGCGGGGGCGCCTCACACGCAAGGCTCCGATCCTTTCCGCAGTCACCATCTCCTGGGAGTAAGGGTCCGTTCAGAAATAAACTTGACGATTGCTGGAGGCCAGCCACGTGATCCGACAGATGTCGGTTTGTCTCGCGTATCGCCGCAGGCGATACCGAGAAGGCGAGTGGCGAAGGGGGATGTGGTTCATCCTTCCAGCCACTCAACGCTGTCGGGCACGCGTCTGGCCCCAGCCCTTCGGGTGCGGGCGGCGGCCTTCGCGTGGCGCTCCGCACAATCGCCAAGGTTATTTCTGGATCATCCGGGAATTGAGTGAATCAAGGAAGCGTTTGGTCGGCTATAAAATTGGATTCTGTGGAAATGGGTGGGTGGCAGATCACAGGGGTAAGGAATTTCAAATGCGGAAATGGATGTTTTTATCGGTGTTCATCATCGGTGGCCATATTTTTTCTGTGAAAGTTCCAACCGAAGAAAGAAACAGAATTTGCCACCGATGGACACCGATGAAGCTTGGCTGAAACGACCCGCGCCTGCAGACCACGGCTATCGAATCCTGAATATTGCGTTTGGTAATTCAAAGAGCAGATAAACCGCAAAGAACGCAGAGAACGCGAAGGAAAAGACCGGGTGGCACAAAGCAGCTCTTTCCTTTGCGTTCTCCGCGTTCTCTGCGGTTCAAAGGC
>JANYAS010000104.1 GCA_025361205.1 Holophagaceae bacterium | reverse complement strand
TTCGACGACTTCATCGCCGCGGCAGAGTGGCTCATCGCGAACAATTACACCTCGACACCGAGGCTGGCATCAACGGGGCCAGCAACGGCGGCCTGCTGGTGGGCGCCTGCCTCACCCAGCGGCCCGACCTCTTCGGCGCCGCGGTCCCCGAAGTCGGCGTCATGGACATGCTGCGCTTCCACCGGTTCACCTTCGGCTTCGGCTGGAAGAGCGACTACGGCAGCAGCGAGACCAAGGAGGGCTTCGATACCCTCATGAAGTATTCGCCGTTGCATACCATCAAGACCGGTACGGCCTATCCGCCTACCCTGGTGACCACCGGTGACCACGACGACCGCGTGGTGCCGGCCCACAGCCATAAGTTCACGGCCACTTTGCAGGTGGCCCAGGCTGGTCCCGCGCCCATCCTCACCCGCATCGAGGTCAGTGCGGGTCACGGAGCGGGCAAACCCACCGCCAAGGCCATCGCCGAGCGCGCCGACGTCCTGGCCTTCCTCGTGACGAACCTCGGGATGAAGCTGCCCTGAATCTCTTGCGGTTAACATTGTGTTACGAGGTATCCTGAAGGACCATCCCAGTTTCTTCAGGAGGTCCTTCCATGACCCGTTCCCTGTTCCAGATCAGCCTGTTGGCCGTGGCGGTTTCGGCGCTGTCAGGCCAGGCGCCGTTGACCTACCCTGCCACCCGCAAGGGGGATGTGGTGGAGGACTACCACGGCACCAAGGTGGCCGATCCCTACCGCTGGCTGGAAGACGACCGCTCCGCCGAAACCGCCGCCTGGGTGGCGGCCCAGAACCAGGTGACCCAGGCCTACCTGGGCCAGATTCCCGAGCGGAAGGCCATCGAGGCGCGGCTGACGAGCCTTTGGGACTACGAAAAGTTCGGAACCCCAAGCCGCCACGGGAAGGTTTACGTCTACACCCACAACACGGGTCTCCAAAATCAGGGCGTCCTCTATGTCACGACCAACCTGAAGGAACAGGGCAGGGTGCTGCTGGATCCCAACGCGCTCAGCACTGACGGCACCGTGTCCCTGGGCGGTACCGTGTTCACCGAGGACGGCCGCTTCATGGCTTATTCCCTGTCCAAGGGCGGCGCCGACCTCAACGTGTGGAAGGTGCGGAACGTCGAGACCGGCAAGGACCTGCCGGATGAGCTGCCCCTGGGCCGCAACGGCGTGGACAGCTGGGCCAAGGATGGCAGCGGCTTCTACTACACCCGCTACCCGCTGCCCAAGGACCGCAGCGCCCTCACCGGGGTCTTCAAAAACCAGCAGCTCTTCTTCCACAAGCTCGGCACGGCCGTGGCGAAGGATGCCGTGGTCTACGAGCGCCCGGACCAGCCGGACTGGGGCTTCGGCGCCGGCGTCACCGATGACGGCAAGTGGCTGGTGATCTACCAGAACCAGGGCACGGACCGCCGCAGCCGGATCTTCCTGAAGGACCTCATGAAACCCGACGCCAAGGTGGAGCCCTGGCTCGACAAGTTCGACGCCACCTATCGCGTGGCGGGCAACGACGGCGATACCTTCTACGTCTTCACGGACCAGGGCGCCCCCCGCGGCCGGCTCATGGCCATCGAACGGTCGAAACCCGAGCCCAAGGACTGGAAGACCCTCATCGCCGAAGCGCCCGGCCGCGCTGTGCTGGCCAGTGTCAATCTGGTGGCCAACCGCTTCGCCGTCACCTGGCGCATCGATGCCTTGAACACCGTTCGCCTCTACGACCTGAAGGGCAAACTGGAACGGGAGATCGGCCTGCCCGGCGTGGGCTCTCTCGCGGGGTTCGACGGCCGCCGTCAGCATACGGAGGCCTTCTATGGCTTCACCAGCTACAACCTCCCCACGACCCTCTACCGCTATGACTTCGCGACCGGGAAGAGTGAAGTCTTCCGTCAGCCCAAGCTGGCCTTCGATCCCGCCGCCTTCGAGGTGAAGGAAGTCTTCTATCCCAGCAAGGACGGCACGAAGGTCCCCATGTTCCTGGCCTACCGCAAGGGTCTGAAGCTGGATGGACTGAATCCCACCCTTCTCTACGGCTACGGCGGCTTCAACATTCCCGCCGCTCCGGGGTTCAGCCCCGCCACCCTCGCCTGGATGGAGATGGGCGGGGTCTACGCCCAGGCCTGCCTGCGCGGCGGCAGCGAGTACGGCCGCGCCTGGTACGAGGCCGGTCGGCTGGATCACAAACAGAATGTCTTCGATGATTTCATCGCCGCCGCTGACTGGCTCATCCAAGAGAAATACACCAGCACCCCGAAGCTCGCCATCCACGGGGGCTCCAATGGCGGCCTACTGGTGGGCGCCTGCCTGACCCAGCGGCCCGACCTCTTCGGCGCGGCTCTGCCCGCCGTGGGGGTCATGGATATGCTCCGCTTCCACAAGTTCACCATCGGCTGGATGTGGAAGAGCGACTATGACTGTTCCGACGACGCCACAGGCTTCAAGTACCTGATGACCTACAGCCCGCTGCACACGCTGAAGCGCGGCGTGCATTACCCGCCCACCCTCGTGACCACCGGCGACCACGACGATCGGGTCGTGCCCGCCCACAGCCACAAGTTCATCGCCACCCTGCAGGCCGACCAGGCCGGCCCGGCTCCGGTGCTCACCCGCATCGAGACCAATGCGGGCCACGGCGCTGGCAAGCCCACCACCAAGCAGATCGCCGAACGCGCCGACCAGTGGGCCTTCCTGGTCAAGAACCTAGGCATGAAGCTGCCCCCCGGATTCGCCCAGTAGTTGATTCCAACGCCCTTCCAAGGCAAACTAGACCGTGAGCGCCAACTTAGCTCAGTTGGTAGAGCAGCTGATTCGTAATCGGGTGTAATAGGTATAAAATACGAATTTCGTGGTACTCGCAAAGGCTCGTCTCCACTAGGTTTCGGGCCTTTTTCTTGTTTCGAGGTTCGTGTTATGGGATGTATAAGGATGTTGAGATAAGTTCTTTGTTTTTGACAGGTGTTTGAGGTCCGGCGTGTACTGAGCGTGTACATTACCTCGTGAGCACGGCCAGATGACTTCGCGACAGCCAGTCTCAGGACACTCGCTAGTTCGGGATTCCGGCAAACACCTGGCCCGCCCGTACATTACTGAGCTTTGGATTAGGAGTGGGCCCATGGCCTAGCCGTCTGGATGACGGTGGATGTCGGCAGGCTGGAGGCCGGGCGCCAGAATCGCCCAGGCGATGTCCTGCCTTGTCACCATGAGGTGATCGACTCAGGCCTCGATGGGGGGCAAAGCCCAGAATCCCTGTAACGATTCTCAGAACCTCCAGTAACCCTTTCTATGGAGATGACCTTGGAGATGCCCGACGATACCGAGGTCATGCGCCAGGTCC
>JANYAS010000096.1 GCA_025361205.1 Holophagaceae bacterium | reverse complement strand
GCAAGCGCAAGCCACCGGTGGAACCGAGTGGCCGGAGGTGGGGCGGGCAGCTTGGCCATGGGGGCAAGACGCGGGACTTGGTGCCGGAGTCGGAGGTTGCTGCAGTGGTGGACCAGGACCCCGAGCAGTGCGAGCGCTGCGGGGAACCTCTGGATGACGCGCCTCGGCTCGATGCCTGCATCCGCCAGGTCTGCGAGACGCCGGAGTTCAAGGCCCTCATCCAGCAGTTCAATCTGTGGCAGAAACGCTGCCCGAAGTGCGGACAGCTCAACCGGGGCCAGCTGCCAGAGGGTGCGCCGAAGGGCGCCTTCGGCCCGCGGAGGCAGGCCCGGATCGGGCTTCTGAGCGGGCGCTACCGGAGGACCCGCCGAGAGGTCATGAGCCTGAGCAAGGCGCTATTCGGCGTGCGGATCTCGCTGGGCTCGGTGCCCCCGCCAACGCATGCGTTGGCGGGGATCTATGGTCAGGCCTGCTGCCAGGCAGTCAGTGAGGCGGCGGCGGAGACGACCCAGACCAGCCACGCCGAGGTGAAACAGGCCGCGGTGGTCCATGCCGATGAGACCGGCTTCGGACGCTGCGGAAAGGACCGCATGTGGTTGTGGGGCGCAACGAGCGCGGATGCCGAGGCCTTCCCCCTCCTGCCCGGGCGCGGCCTGGAGCAGGCGAAGGATCTGCTGGGTGAGGACTTCGCGGGCATCCTGCACCGTGACCGATGGAAGCCGTACGAGAAATTGATCGGCGCGACCCACCAACTCTGCCACAGCCATATCCGGCGGGACTTCCAGAGCCTGTTGGAGAGCCTGGGCGAGACCGGAACCCAAGGCTGCCTGCTGAAACTCGCCAGTGACCGGGCCTTCCACTTGTGGCACCCGTTCGAGCGGGGCGAGCTCGACCGGAATGAGTTGATCCTCCAGATGGCGCCCATTCATGCCGAGCTCCGGCAACGGCTCGAATCACTGCGGGATGGCCCTGACACCACCAAGAAGGCGCGGGGTACCGCCAAGGATTTGCTGCGCCAATGGACCAGCCTGTGGAGCTATGTCCACCGCGACGGCGCCGTGCCGACCAACAATGAAGCCGAGCGGAGCATCCGCAAGGCCGTGCTCTGGCGGAAGGTGAGCCTGGGCGTGGACAGCGAGGATGGCGCCCGCTTCGTCGAGCGCATGCTGACCCTCGCGGGGACCGCCCTCAGGCGAGGCAGCAACCTCCTCGACTGGCTCACCCGTGCCCTCCAGGCCAAGCTCGAAGAGCAACCTGCCCCGGCTTTCCGAGGGTGATTCGCCTGCCCTACGCCGGATTGCCTGCCGTCAGGTGGGGGGGTGAACGCTTACAACGAATGAAGCTAAGCGGCCCCGCCTGCACCGAGACGATGAGCGAAGCCGAGATAGCGAAATGCTGAGAGAGAACGGGGGGGCAATGCAGGCGGGGTCCGAGTTGAGCGTAGGGTTAGGGCTTGGCAGGCCATGCGATTTTGACCCTTCGGTGCCGAGCAACGCAGTCGCGTAGGTACAGATCGATGAGGCTCTGATAGGGAACCCCTGCCTCCAACGCCATGTTCTTGAAGTAGAGGACAACTTCTTCAGAAAGGCGCATGGTGACAGGCTTCTTGAGTTTCGAAGCGTATGGGTTCTTGCGGGCCTTCATAGTGGAGAAATCGTATTCGGCTCTCATGATAATTCACCTCCATAGAATGCGCTCTCACGCTTGGTGGCTCTGCGTGCTGAAATAATTCGAATTAGATCACTCGATTCGCGCTCGCAATGGCAGACAACAAGCACCCGAGCGCTGGAACTCATGCCAAGCATGATGAATCGGTCTTCAGATGACGAATGCTCATCGTCATAAAACTGAGTAGCGAATTCATCGTAGAAGACCGACTGGGCCTCCTCGAAGGAGATCCCGTGCTTCTTCAGGTTGGCCGTAGCCTTGGGTTGATCCCATTCGAATCGGATCATACATACAGTGTATTGCAGGTCTCTCACCCGTCAAGGGGAGCCCTAACGAATGAAGCTAACCGGCCACGCCTTCACCGAGGCGCTGAGCGGAGCCGAGATAGCGAAATGAAGAGAAAGGGCGAAAGACAATGCAGGCGGGGTCCGAGTTGAGCGAGAGGTTAGACCGCGCCGCACGAAGAGACAGCATTGAGCAATGGGTGTTCAGTGTGCTGGGATCGCGTGCAACTTTACACCTAATGCCGCGACCAGCTTGAGAACGGTATCGTAGCGAGGCTTGGCGCCGGGGCTCAGAGCTTTGTACAGACTTTCTCGACCAAGACCCGAATCTTTTGCGAGCTGAGTCATGCCGCGTGCCCGTGCCACGTTTCGAACGGCCATCAGGAAAATATCTGGGTCGGGATCTTCGAGGGCAACGGAGAGATACTCGGAGAGGAGTTCCTCATTGTCGAGGTAGTCAGCAACATCGAAGGGTGTGAGCTTGGCCATGGGTTACTCCTTGGGAAGAGACTTGAGCAGGGTTTTGGCGTGCTGGATGTCTCGAGCCTGAGTGGACTTGTTGCCCCCAATGAGTAGCAAGTAGACGGTTTCGGCCCGCCTTGTGTAATAGATGCGAAGCCGGGGCCAAAGTCGATCCGCATCTCAGAGACACCGCCACCCAAAGCCTTAGCATCGCCAAAGTTCCCTTTGGTGGCGCGATCAAGACGATTGAAAATGACGGCTTTGGCCCGGATATCCCGCAACTCCCCAAGCCAGGCGTGGAATTCGTCGGTTTGGAGTAGCGTGTTCATGATTCCAAGTGTAGCCATTCGGATACACTTGTCAAGGGACGATAATCAAGCGGGCTAACGAAAAAAGCTGACCGGCCCCGCCTGCACCGAGGCACTGAGCGGAGCCGAGGTAGCGAAAAGTTGAGAGTGCGCCGCCCCCAATTTTCCTGGACCACCAGGAAGGGTAACCCATGGAGCAACGACGATCAGGATCTGAGCCGCTGCAAAGCAGTCAGCGACGGCGGGATACCGCAGGGAATTTCAACACATCCCTGCTGCTGACGAGCCTGTCCCAAAACTCCGCCACGAGGGCAAATGGCGGGCCGATGAGGTTGTTCCATCGGGCCGATCTCACTGGACCTTAACCAATTAGTAGACTATTATTAGTAATGAGCCTTTTTGTCCTTGGAACTACGACATCGAACTATTGCTTCCCCCCAAACCACGAGATTGGCTATCGGATGGCCATGAAGCCTTTACTCTGGCCGATATCATTCGACGGTTAACCAAGGATGAAAACCTTGTCAATCGAGATCAATCCGAGGGTGGGAGATCCGCCTATCATCCCGTGATGGTGGCTATTGTACTGATCTTTTCCTATATGCGTGGTGTTCATTAAAGCACACGAATAGAGCGACTTTTAGAAGAGAATCTGGCTTAAAAAGCGATCTCAGGAGACCAGACCCCCGACCACCGCACCATCGCCCGTTTCCGAAAAGGCCAATCTGGTGTGGTTCGAGCGTCTGCTGAGGCGCTCTATTCAGGTGGGCTACACCATGGGGTTGGGCGATCTCGGGGCGGTCATCGTCGACGGGACGCCGATCCAGGCTTCGGCCAACAAAGCCCGGTCGCGACGCCTGCCCACCCTGCGGCGCCTCAAGCAGGAGGATTTGGAGGCCTTGGCCGAGCTCGAAGCCAAGCGCCTGATCGCGTTGGCCGATGCCGTGGACGCTGAGGAGGACGGACGTTATGGGGACGATGGGTAGCCCAGGCCCTTGCTGCGTCAGAAGATCGCGCTGGAGGATCGAATTCAGCGCATCGAGGCCGCCATCGCGGGGGCGGAAGGGGCGGAGAAGGTGCGCCAGGCGCTCATCCGAAGGGCCAAGGCTCGGATTCGGGCCAAAGCGAAGCCGGGCAAGCGGCGGCTGAGACGAACCCGGGAAAAGAGCTGGAAGCTCGCCTCCGAGGCGGCACGCAAACGGGTCTCCAAGCTGGCGAACACTCGGATTCCCAAGGAGCCCCGCGCCAACACGACCGATCCGGAATCCCGGCGCCTCGCCATCCTGGCGGTCAAGCAGGTCATGGGTGTGGTGCAACTCGCGCGGGTGCTGGCGGACCAAGGCTATTCCGGCGAACCCAACCTCAAGCAGATCGGCCCGAAGGATGTTCACGAGCTGCTGATCCCCCAGCCCAAGCGGGCCACCAAGAGCCTCCTCATCCGAGAGCAGAAGCGCTTGAACCAACGTCGGTCCTACTGGTTGAAGCGGCCCGGGCGGATCGAGGCGACCAACGGGAACACCAAAGAAGCCCGCGGATTGAGGCAGTTCCGGATTCGAGGAAGGCTGGGGGCGGCCATCGAATTGGCCCTGGATGCTGCGGCCCACAACTTCAAAAAATTATTCGCTGTAGCCACCAATAGGACGGACAAAAAGATCAACCTGGCGCTGGCTCACGCAGCCTTGGCCGGGGCTTAAATTCAATCAATCCGAGAGTCCGATCACGACCTGATGATCGCCGGACCCGTCGTTGTGTCGGGTAGGTTCCGGGTTTTGGGCCAGGCTCTTCCTGGTCAGCCTCCACCTTGGACAGGTTGAGCAACTCGAAGCCTCCCTTGCCCGGATCGAAGCCCGTGTCGGAGGCCTCCTCGCGCCACTGGCTGAACAGGTGCGACTTCTTTGCACCATCCCAGGCATCGGACCCACTTCCGCCACCGTGATCCTCGCCGAGATCGGCCCTGACATGAGCCGGTTTCCCGATGTGGGCCACCTCGTCTCCTGGGCCGGCCTTTGCCCCGAGATACACGAGAGCGCCGGAAAGCGTCGCAGCACCCGTGTCCGCAAGGGCGATCCCTGGCTCAAGACCATGCTCGCCCAGTGCGCCTGGCCTGCCATCTCCGTGAAGGACAGCTACCTCCGAGCCCGGTTTCTCCGGCTGAAGGCTCGCCGTGGCGTGAAGAAGGCCATCGTCGCCATCGCGGCCGACCTACCCCGCGCCATCTACTACATCCTCACCCGCAATACCCCCTACCTCGACCTGGGCGCTGGCTTCTTCGATCGTCTCGACACCACCAAGGCCACCGCAAACCTCGTCCGCAGGCTTCGGGCACTCGGCTACGATGTCAGCATCACCCCTGCTGCATGATCCCTGTTTCCAATTCCAATCTTCTTATTTCGTCTTAGGCTCAGTCAAAGGGTTATCGCCGATCCACTCCGCGCCCTCCACAAAGAACCCATGGTCGAACCATTCCATTCGCGGATTCCCACGCTCTCCGATGGCGAGCTGCGGGAGTACGTGCGGAATCCTCTGGCCTATAAGGTCGAGGCGGTCGAGGCGGCGCTGGCGGAGCTCAGCCGACGCGGGTCTGCCCTTCCCCGCGAGGACGTGCAGCGGATCCGGGAGGACCTGATGCGGCGGGATCGGGCCAAGGTCGACGAAGGCCGGCGCTGGAGCCGCCACCTCCTCGGCGCAGATGAAGCAGCCCGGAGGCCCCGCATCCGCAGCATCACCAGCGCGATCCTGGTACTGGGCCTCGGCAGCGCGGCCATCATCCACCAGACCGCCTCGCCCAAGGCCCCCAACCCCTTGGGCTACGAGCCGGAAGATACCAAGCGGTACCTCCGCCAACTGGAAACCGTGGGCGGGAAGTCCAACGTGCTGGCCACCCAGTTCACGCAGTGGTTCGACAGCCTATGGCACGGCCAAGCGCTGGGCTTCACGGTGGCCTGCCTCACCGTGGCCCTGGCGGCCACCTTCTGGTTCGTGACCAGCCATGCGCGGCCCGACAAGGAGCACTCAACCCAGAAGCCACACCCTTCAGGCGACACCGAGCCTTGATGCACCCGGGGTGGACACGATCCTTCCCTTGAACGCCGGAGCCCCGCCGAGCGGACTTCCCTGCTGCGCCGGACCCCGGCCCGGGGGACACTGCTGGGATGGGAACCCGCCGAGGCAAACCAGAGGGAACAGACCGGCCCACCAAGCCCGGCCTGCACCCGCGCAACCGCCACGCCGGGGGCTATGATTTCCCGCGACTGGTGGCGGCCTGTCCGGACCTGGAGCCCTTCGTGAGGTTCGCCCCCCACGGCGGCCTCTCGGTGGACTTCGCGGATCCGGCGGCGGTGAAGGCGTTGAACCGCGCCCTGCTGGCGGAGGGCTATTGCATCCGCGGCTGGGACATCCCGAATGGCTACCTCTGTCCCCCCATCCCGGGCCGGGCGGACTACCTGCATCACCTGGCGGATCTGCTGGCGGCCTCCAACGGCGGGACGATCCCGCGCGGGCCAGCCGTGCGCGTGCTGGAGGTGGGGGTGGGCGCCAACGCCATCTATCCGCTGGTGGGCCACCGTGAATACGGCTGGTCCTTCGTGGGCTCGGACATCGACGGGGTCGCCCTGGCCGCGGCGGCGCGGATCCTCGCGACGAACCCGGGCCTGCCGGAAGCCATCCACCTGCGGCAGCAGGCGGACCGGCAGGGCGTCTTCGCGGGCGTGGTGGCGCCCGGGGAGGGCTTCGACCTGACGCTCTGCAACCCGCCCTTCCACGGATCCCTGCGGGAGGCCCGGGAGGCCTCGCAAACCAAGTGGCGGAAGCTGGGGCGCGGCGCCACTGGTGCCGTGCGGAATTTCGGGGGCCAGGGGGCCGAACTCTGGTGCCCTGGCGGGGAGGTGGGCTTCATCCAGCGGATGATCGAGGAAAGCCTCGCCCTCCGCGAGCAGGTGCTCTGGTTCACCACCCTCGTGTCCAGCTCCGCCACGCTGCCCGCCATCCATCGCGCTCTGCGCCAGGCCGGAGCCGGGGACATTCGCACCGTGCCCATGGCCCAGGGCCAGAAGCAGAGCCGCTTCGTGGCCTGGAGCTTCCTAGGCCCGGAAGCGCAGATGGCCTGGCGGAAGCGCTGGTCTGGGTTGTGATCCAAGGTTTAGGACACCGCGGTATGATTTAGCCGTTGCGGGAGTTTCCATGGCCTTCCTTCGTGTCCTTCCCGCCCAGCTGTCGCTGCTGCTGCTGGCGGCCCTGTTCATGCGCCTGGGGTTCCCCCTCATCATGATCGTCCCGCTGCTGCTGATGCTCATGGCGGCGCTGCTGGTGACCTGGTCCCAGGTCCGCGCCGTGATGGCGGCCGTGCTGGGCCTCGCGTCGCTCGTCTGGGGGTGCATGACCTGGCTGCGCGTCCAGGAGCGCCTGGCCTACGGCGAGCCCTGGTCCCGCCTGGCCGGTATCCTGGCGGCGGTGGCCCTGTTCACCGCCTGGTCGGGGTGGCTGGTGTGGCCGCGTCGGGCTCAGTCTAGACGCGAAGGCGAAACGACGAACAGGATGGAAGGATTGAAAGGATAGGACAAGGTCGTCCCATCCTTGAATCCATGGCACCCCGGGAAAGCCTTTAACCGGTGGTGCACAGTGATACACGGCGATGAAAAGCAGTGATCACTGTCCATCACTGTTCATCACCGGTTCCATTATTTCGTCCGTGTTTCCGTCGGCTCAGAAGACCGACCAGCCCGTGCGCGTCGTGAAGCGGTCCAGGGCCTCGACGCCGGCCACGCTGTTGCCGTGGGGATCGAGGGCGGGGCTCCAGACGCAGAGGACGCCCCGCTCGGGCAGCACCGCCAGGATGCCGCCGCCCACGCCGCTCTTGCCGGGCAGGCCCACGCGATAGGCGAAGTCGCCGGCGGCATCGTAGGTGCCGCAGGTGAGCATGATCGCGTTGATGCGCTTGGCTTCGCTGCGGGTGAGCAGGCGCGAGCCGTCCGCCCGCAGCCCGTGGTTGGCCAGGAAGAGGCCGGCTCGGGCAAGATCCCCGCAGCTCAGGGTGAGGGAGCACTGGCGGACGTAGTGATCCAGCACCCGTTCCACCGGGTTCTCCAGGTTGCCGCAGCTGGCCATGAAATGGGCCAGGGCGGCATTGCGGTGGCCGTGGGCGGCCTCGGAGGCGGCCACTTCCACATCCACATCCAGCGCCGGGTTGCCGCTTTCGGCCCGCAGGAAATCCCGCAGGCTGCCCAGCGAATCGCCCGTGAGCGAGAGTAGGCGGTCGATGAGGACGAGGGCCCCGGCGTTGATGAAGGGGTTGCGGGGGATGCCCTTCTCGTATTCGAGCTGCACCAGCGAGTTGAACGGACTGCCCGAGGGTTCGCGGCCCACGCGGGTCCACAGCGCCTCGCCGTCCCGGGCCAGCACCTGGGCCAGCAGGAAGGCCTTGGACACGCTCTGGATGGAAAACGGCACCCGCCAGTCGCCGCTGCCGAAGAGCTGGCCGTCCATGGTGGCGAAGGCGATGCCGAAGCGCGCCGGGTCCACCGCCGCCAGGGCCGGGATGTAGTCCGCCACCTTCCCCTGCGCCGCGTAGGGGGCGGATTCAGCGGCCAGGTCGTCGAGGAGGGCTTGAAGGTCCATGGCGTCAGGATCCCACAGGATGAAGGCAAAGAAGGAACACCGATGAACACCGATAACGGCTGATGAACACCGATTAAAAAACGGAGGGTGCGGTCTGTCCTCGAATCCCGTGTTTTTTCGGTGTTCATCATTCTTTTCTCGGTGTTCATCGGTGTTCTTCTTTTCGTTTCTATGACGAGGCCCGGAAGGCATTAGGATGGGCGGCATGACCCCCTTTGCCGCCGACCTCCTGGTGCTGTTCCGCCGCGACCTGCGCTGCTTCATCCGCGAGGTCGAGCTGTTCCCGGACGACGCGATGCTCTGGTGCACGGTGCCGGGGATCGCCAACAGCGCGGGCAATCTGGCGCTGCATGTGGCGGGCAACCTGCGGCACTTCGTGGGCACCGTGCTGGGCGGCACGGGCTACGTCCGCCAGCGCGACCTGGAGTTCACTCAGCGGGAGGGCAGCCGCGCGACGGTGGTCGCCGAGTTGGAGGCCGCCATGACGGAGACGGAAGCCAGTCTGCGCGACCTCTGGCCGGAGACCGTGGCGGCCACCTTCCCCGTGCCCGTGGGCGGCCACCATCCCGCGACAGGACGCTTCCTGCTGCACCTGGCCGTGCACCTGGCCTTCCACCTGGGTCAGGTGGGCTACCTGCGCCGGGCCCTCACCGGCGCTGTCACCTCTGCCGGGGGCATGGCCATCGCCGACCTCGACCTCTGATCGGGCCTTGAGCCGCTCCGTCGGCAGGCGCAGAATCGGCCTGTTGATTGCAGGAGGTCCCATGCCCTTCACCGGAAATGTGGCTCTCGTCACCGGTGCCAGCCGCGGCATCGGTGCCGCCGTGGCCAAGGCCCTGGCCAAACAGGGCGCCGCCGTCGCCGTGAACTACTTCGGCTCAGAAGCCGCAGCCCAGGCGGTGGTGGAGGAGATCCACGCCGCTGGCGGGCGGGCCATGACCGTGCAGGCCGATGCCCGGGACCGGGCCCAAGTGGAAGCCATGGCCACGACGGTCAAGGCGGGGTTGGGACTCATCGGCATCCTGGTGCTGAACGCCGCCATCGGCTTTCCCATGACCGGCTTCCTGGACTATCCCTGGGAGGCCTTCGAGGCTAAGGTGCTCGGCGAGATGGGAGCCGCCTTTCACGGCTGCCGGGCCGTGGTGCCCCAGATGCTGGAGCGCCACGGCGGCGCCATCGTGGCCATCACCAGCGGCCTGGCCCGCAATCCCGGCTGGGGATTCTGCGCCCACAGTGCGGCCAAGGCGGGCCTGGAAGGCTTCGTGCGGGCCCTGGCCTGCGAGCTGGGCCCCATGGGCATCCGCGTGAACGCCGTGGCCCCCGGGCTCACCCTCACGGACGCCACGGCCCAGGTGCCCGAGCAGCACAAGCAGGCGGCCGCGAACCATACGCCCCTGCGCCGCAATGGCCTGGCCGAGGATGTGGCCGAGGCCGTGGTGGGCCTCCTGCAGGCCCGGTTCGTCACCGGCGCCACCCTCCCCGTGAACGGCGGCGGCCACGTCTTCTGACCATTCTGGTGACGCGTCCAGGCTGACCCTCGGATCGGTGGAAGTCCGGGCGGAGGTATGATCCTCGGATTGCTTCCGAGGTGCCCATGCCACCCACCCTTCGCGCCGGTCTCATCCTGGGCCTCGCCGTGGCCGCCTGGACCTTCGTCATGGGCTTCACAGGCTGGTACCGGGATCCCTGGCTGCTGCGCCTCTTCTGGCTGGTGATCCCCCTGCAGATCGGGATCCTGGTATGGGCCCTGCGCGGCACGGCGCCGGTCGCAGGCTACGGCCGCCAGGTGTGGAACGGCGTCAGCAGCTCGCTGCTGGCCTCGATGATCATCTTCGGGGCCAGCCTGCTCTTCACCACCGTGGTGTTCCCCCACTATTTCCAGGACCTGGAGGTCCTGGGGCGCCAGATGATGGCGCAGCAGGGCCTGAGCGCCCAGCAGATCGAGACCGCCGTGCGGCTCCAGGCCCCCATGCAGACCCCCCGCGCCAGCGCCATGGCCGGCGCCATCGGCACCGTGGTGACGGGCTTCTTCACGTCCATCGTCGCGGCCGTTTGGTTGCGAAAGAAGTAGTCAATTGAAACCGCAGATGACGCAGATGGCCGCAGATGGATGACCCAATTCTTATCTGCGTTATCTGCGACATCTGCGACATCTGCGGTTAATTGTTTTTCCTTTTCAGCTCACCGCTCGTACCGGATCTCGGCCACGAGGTCCAAGGGAAACCGCCGCCCGGCCAGGGCGTCATCGAGGCAGCGCAGCACCCAGCCGGAGCGTAGGGACGCGGCGGCCAGCTCGTCGCGGGTGAGCCAATGACAGCGGAGGATGTCGGGATCCTCGGGGCGGGCGACGGCCTCCAGGGGAACCGTTCCGGTGAAGCACACGCGGAAGTAGTCCTTGCCGTTGGCGGCGCGCAGGGGGTAGAGGCCGACGAGGGCCTCAGGCGTGAAGGCCAGGCCCGTCTCCTCGCGCACCTCCCGGCGCACGGCGTCGAGGAGGGACTCGCCGGGCTCCACGTGACCCGCAGGCTGGTTGATCACCCGGTGGCCGTCACGGTCGTCCCGCTCCTCCACCACCAGGAAGCGGCCTTCCCGCTCGATGATGGCGGCGACGGTGAGGGCCCACATCAGGCGGACATGAACAGGAAGAACCCATTGAGGAAGTAGACGATCCCCACCACCCCCACGACGAGTCCCAGGTAGTAAACGGGCTTCTGATTGAGCAGGGCGGCGATGGAGGAGAGCAGGATGCCGATCTGTAGGAAGATCACGGCCATTCCGAAGGCGGCCCCGTGCGTCTGGGCATCAGCCTTGGCGGCCTCGTAGCCGCGGGCCACCTTCTGGATCTCGGCCTTTTCGCCGTCGTACTTCGCGACCTTCTTTTCCACGTCGGCCAGGCTCCGTTCGAGCACGGGCACGGCGGCCTTCGGCGCCAGTTCGATTTCCCGCTTCAGGCGCAGGGCCTCGATTTCGTAGAGGTTGCCCTTGATGCCCTTGGCCTGGTAGTGGGCCCACTCATCCGAGGCCTGGCTCTGACTCAGCACCGTGCGGGTGGACTGGCCGCCGCCCTTGGAGGTGGCCAGCGTCGCGCAGACGGCCAGGATCACCGTGGTCAGGGCCAGCAGGTTCAGCCAGGGTTGCTTCTTCTCGTCGCTCATGGGGTTCCGCGCTCCAGCTTCAAGGTTACATGGCCTCGCTGAGGGCCGAGGCCGTTCCCGCCGACGTGATCCCCCTGCCCACAGTGTTGCCGTACTGAGGGCTTTCCACGTTCAGCATGCAGAAGGGCGCAGCGTTTCAGTAGCGGTACTGGTCGGCCTTGTACGGCCCTTCCGTCGGTACTCCGATGTACTTGGCCTGGTCGGGGCGGAGGGTGGTGAGCTTGGCGTTGAGCGTCCGCAGCTGGAGGCGCGCCACCTGCTCGTCCAGGTGCTTGGGCAGGGTGTAGACGCCCACGGGATACGCGCTCTGCTTCGTCCACAGCTCAATCTGGGCCAGGGTCTGGTTGGCGAAGGATGAGGACATGACGTAGCTGGGATGGCCCGTGCCGCAGCCCAGGTTCACCAGGCGGCCCTTGGCCAGCAGGATGATGCGGTGGCCATCTGGGAAGATCACGTGGTCCACCTGGGGTTTGATCTCTTCCCAGGTGTACTTCTCCAGGCTGGCGACATCGATCTCGCTATCGAAGTGGCCAATGTTGCACACGATGGCGTTGTGCTTCATATGGGCCATGTGCTCGTGGGTGATCACCCGGAGGTTGCCGGTGCAGGTGACGAAGATATCGGCCTGGGCGGCGGCCTCGTCCATGGTGACGACGCGATAGCCCTCCATGGCGGCCTGCAGGGCGCAGATGGGATCGATTTCGGTGACCCAGACCTGGGCACTAAGGGCGCGCAGGGCCTGGGCGCTGCCCTTGCCCACGTCGCCGTAGCCGCAGACCACGGCGATCTTGCCGGCGACCATGACATCCGTGGCGCGCTTGATGGCGTCCACCAGGGATTCGCGGCAGCCGTAGAGGTTGTCGAACTTGCTCTTGGTGACGCTGTC
>JANYAS010000032.1 GCA_025361205.1 Holophagaceae bacterium | reverse complement strand
CTGAGCGCCACCTATACCGTGGACGTCACGGCCGGCGGCCAGACGGTCACCAGCAACCCGGCCACGCTGACAGTGGCCCAGCCCGATCCCTGCTACGCCGGGGATCCCGTGGCCCAGTCCTCCGTGGGGCCGCTCAATCTCTTGGAATACGTCACGACCTACAACACCCGCGGAGCGTTCCGGCTGGGCTACCACGAAACCCTCATGAACCCGCTCTGGACCTCGTACTGCACCTATAAAGTGGCGGTCCCCTTCACCGCCCAGGGCGTTCGAAACTACCGGCCCGATCCCCGTTCCACCGCCGGCGTGGCGGATGGCGACTTCAGCAACACGGGCTACACCCGCGGCCACCAGGTGCTGATGTCCGATATGGAACTGCGCTACGGCGGCCAGGCCGGCACGGATAGCTCCTTCACCACCAACCTCGCGCCCCAGATCGCCGAGCACAACAACAACCTCTGGAATTCACTGGAGCAAGAAGTCTCGGGTGCCTACAACGTGGGCAGCCTGACCTGGTCCAAGGCCGGATTGATCGGCGCCACCAACCGCATGTGGATCAGCACGGGGCCCGTGTTCACCCGCACCCCGGTGCGACGCACCACAACCACAAACACCACCGGCAAGCAGATGGCCCTCCCCGATGGCTTCTACAAGATCATGGTCAAGGAAGTGGCCGGGAAACCCAAAGTCCTCGCGGTTCTCACGCCCCATGAGCCCACGCCGACCTACAGCACCATCGCGAACTACGTGACCTCCGTGGAGCGGATCGAAACCCTCTCCGGCGTGAACCTCTATCCGTCCCTGCCGGGCACTATGGCGGAGATCGCCCAGTTCAAGAACACCGTCGATGTGACGGGCTGGGGCGCGCCCTTCGAAGTGACAACCAAACCCAATGTCCACATGGTCGAGCCCAGCTGGGACAGCCCGGCCACCGTGGGAACCACCCTCTCGTTCCGGGGGGACTACACCAGTTCCAACAGCACCGTGGCCTCCGTGAGCTGGAACTTCGGGGACAGCAGCACGGCCGCGAACACCTCGGCTTCCCACACCTTTGCCGCGAATGGTACCTACAACGTGGCCTTCACCGCCACGGATGCCCTGGGCGTGAGCAATACCATCACGCGGGTCATCACCGTCACGGGAGGCAACACCGCGCCCACGGTCACCGGCCTGAGTTCGACCGCATCCACGGCCGCCGATACCCCGCTGGACCTTGCCTTTACGGTGACCGACGATGTCACGCCCCTGTTTGTCACCTTCACGGCATCCTCCAGCAATGAGAGCGTCGTGCCCAATGCCGGACTGACCTTCACGGGCACCAGTTCCAATCAGATTCTCCACCTCATTCCCGCCACGGGTGCCACCGGCACGATCACGGTCACGATCACAGTCACGGATGGCAATGGGGCCGCCAGCACCAAGACCATCACTCTCTCCGTGGGTGTGGCTCTCCCGCCCCCCGGGCTCACCGAAAACTTCACCTGGGCTGGCAATGGCACAACCTACGGTACCGCTGACTACACCCTTGTGAGCGGGTCCTGGCACTTCATTACGACCAATAGCCAAAAGACGGATACGAGCGATGCGAAAAACGGGGGGCAGGGCCTCCGGATGAAAGCCCTAGCCGGCAGTTCCGTCGCCACGAATTTTGATTACGGAACCTCTGCCACACCGGTTACATCCGTCAGCGTGGCCTATGGCGTTTACGCTAGCGACGCTACCAATGGGAAGACCGCCTCGTTCTCCCTCTACTACTCGAACAATCAAGGGGCAACATGGACCAAGATGGGCTCATCCGTGACGGCCAGCTCCAACACGCTGAGCACAGCGACCTTCGGTGGTCTCCCCCTCACGGGGCCGATCCGCTTCAAGGTGGCCGTGGACGGCACGCCCCTCGCCCGTCTTAATCTGGATGATTTCGTGGTCCAGTAACTCCGAATGGCTCGCGCTGTATTTTTTCGCCCTGTGCGGCGACACCTCATCTCTGGTCGATGCCGGAGCAGGTTCAAGGTCGAGCCTCAGATGTGTGGCTAGAATGACCCATGGCACCCCCCCGTCCCGCCTCACCCTTAGGCGACCTGGATCTGCACTTGCTGGGCGAGGGTACCCACCTGCGGGCCTACGAAAAGCTGGGCGCGCATCCTCGGGTGGTGGATGGCACAGGCGGAGTCGACTTCGCCGTCTGGGCGCCCAATGCGCGCTCCGTGAGCGTGGTCGGGGATTTCAACGGGTGGGATGGCCACCGCCATCCCCTGCGCCCGGTGGGGCCCAACGGATTCTGGGAGACCTTCGTCCCGGCGCTGGGCCCGGGCGCCCTCTACAAGTTCGAGATCCACGGACCGGACGGCGCCCTGCAGCCCCTGAAGGCCGACCCCTTCGCCTTTCGCTGCGAGCGGGCCCCGGGCACGGCTTCCATTGTCCACGGCCTTCCCGCCTACGCCTGGGGCGACGGGGCGTGGCTGGAGGGGCGGCGCAAGGCGAAGCCCCACACGGCGCCCCTCAGCATCTATGAATTGCACCTGGGCTCCTGGCGACGGCGGCCGGACGGGTCCTTCATGAGCTACCAGGAGATCGCCGCACAGCTGGCCCCCTATGTGGCCTGGCTGGGCTTCACCCATGTCCAGCTGCTCCCGGTCATGGAACATCCCTACGATCCCTCCTGGGGCTACCAGCCCTTGGGTCTGTTTGCCCCCACCAGCCGCTTCGGCGGGCCGGAAGACTTCAAGGCCTTCGTGGACGCGATGCACCAGGCGGGCCTGGGCGTGATCCTCGACTGGGTGCCCGCCCACTTCCCCGAGGATGCCCATGGCCTGGGCCTGTTTGACGGAACGCATCTCTACGAACACGCGGATCCGCGCCAAGGGCGCCAGCTGGACTGGGGCACGCTGATCTACAACTACGGCCGGATGGAGGTGCAGAACTACCTCATCTCCAACGCCCTCTTTTGGCTGGACCAGTTCCATGTGGATGGCCTGCGGGTGGATGCCGTGGCCTCCATGCTCTACCTGGACTACAGCCGCAAGGCCGGGGAATGGATTCCCAACCGGCTGGGGGGCCGGGAGAACCTGGAGGCCGTGGCCTTTCTGCGCCGCCTGAACGAGGTTTGCTACGCCCAGTTCCCGGACGCCTTCACCGTCGCGGAGGAGTCCACCGCCTGGTCCGGCGTGTCACGGCCCACGGACCAGGGCGGGCTTGGGTTCGGCTTCAAGTGGGACATGGGCTGGATGCACGACACCCTGCGCTACCTGGGCCAGGGCATGATGGCCCGGCCCCATCACCACGACGGCATCACATTCTCGATGGTGTATCACGGCGCCGAGAACTACGTGCTGCCCCTTTCCCACGACGAAGTGGTCCACGAAAAACGCAGCCTCCTGGGGCGGATGCCGGGCGACGCCTGGGAGCGCATGGCCAACCTGCGCCTGCTCTACGCCTGGCTCTTCGCCCACGGCGGCAAGAAGCTGCTCTTCATGGGCGGAGAGTTCGCCCAGGGGCGGGAGTGGAACCATGACACGGCCCTGGACTGGGATCTGCTCAATCAACCGGCCCACAAGGGCGTGCACGACCTGCTGCGCGACCTCAACGGCCTCTACCGCCGCTTCCCCGCCCTGCATGAAGGGGACTGTCAGGCCGGCGGGTTCTCCTGGATCGATTGTGGGGACCGCTTCAACAGTGTGCTGACGCTGCTTCGCAGGGCTTCGGACCCCGGGGACTTCCTGGTGATCGCCTTCAACTTCACCGCCCTCGCTCAGCACCACTACCGCATCGGCGTGCCTGCGCCGGGCGCCTACACCGAACTGCTGAACACCGACTCCGCGCACTACGGCGGACGGAACCAGGGCAACACCGGACGGGTCGTGACGGAAGCCATCCCTGCCCACGGCTTTCCCCAGTCCCTCTACCTCACCCTGCCGCCTCTTGCCGCGCTGTTCCTGCGGCCCGAAGGGATACCCTCTCCGCCCCGTTCCTAGGACGTGCCATGGACAAGCTCTTCCCCAAGCTGCAAAAACTTACGCAGAACCTCTGGTGGACCTGGAAACCCGAGGTGCGCACGATCTTCCGGGACCTCGATCTGGAGCTGTACCACAAGGCCCACCAGAATCCCATGTCCGTACTCAAGCAGATCTCGACGGAGGAACTGGAGCAGCGGGCGGCGGATGTGGACGTGCCCGCCCGGGTGGATCGCGCCCTGCGGCAATTGCACGAGTACCTCACGTCCGTCACCACCTGGGGTCTCACCCACGCAGGGGCCATGCGGTCGAGGCCTATCGCCTACTTCTGTATGGAATTCGGCATCCACGAATCCCTGCCCATCTATTCCGGCGGCCTGGGCATCCTGGCGGGCGATCACCTGAAGGCCGCCTCGGATCTGGGCATTCCCCTGGTGGGGGTAGGCCTGCTCTACCATGAGGGCTATACCAGCCAGGTGCTGGACGCCAGTCTTTGGCAACAGGACGTGGTAGAGCCCTTCGACATCGCGGACCTGCCTCTGGTTCACACCGTGGACCGCCACGGTGAACCCGTGTATGTCAGCGTGGAGCTGCCGGGACGCACTGTCTACGCGGCCGTGCTGGAGGTCCAAGTGGGGCGCATCCGCCTGATCCTTTTGGACACCCGGGTCAAGCGCAACGATCCCCGGGACGTGGCCATCGCGGCGCGCCTCTACGGCGGCGACCAGCGCATGCGCATGGAGCAGGAACTGCTACTGGGCGTGGGCGGAGCCCGGGCCCTGCGTGCCCTGGGCATCACCGCCAGCGTGTTCCATCTCAACGAAGGCCACTCGGCCTTTGCCCTCCTGGAGCGGGCGCGGTACCGCATTCAGATGGACGGCATGGACCCCCACAAGGCCCTGCAGGAGGTCGCCGCCGCCACGGTGTTCACCACCCATACGCCCGTGGACGCGGGTCATGACCGCTTCCCCGCGAACCTGGCCGCCGAGCACCTGCGCCCTTTGGCCGAGGGCCTGAAGCTGCCGCTGGACGAGGTCATGGGCCTGGGCCGGGTGAACCCCCACGATCACGGCTCACCGTTCCTTCCCACGGTGCTCGCCCTGAAACTGTCCCGCCGCGCCAACGGGGTCTCTGCCCTGCACGGCGTGGTGTCCCGCCACATGTGGAACCACCTCTATCCGGGCCTGCGGGAGGAGGCCGTGCCCATCGGCCACGTCACCAATGGGGTCCACCTGCCCACCTGGCTGGCCACCGAAATGAACCATCTCTACGAGGCGCACCTGGGCGTGGCCTACCCGAGCGCCCTCACCCGGCCGGACACCTGGATGAAGATCATGTCCGTGTCCCCCGCTGAGATCTGGGAGACCAAGCAGGTATTGAAGGCCCGGACGATCCGCTTCCTCCGGGAGCATTGCGCCATCACGCGCACGCGGCTGGGCCTGCCGGAGATCGATCCGCCCCCCCTGGATCCGGATGCCCTCACCATCGGCTTCGCCCGCCGCTTCGTGCCCTACAAGCGGCCTGACCTGCTCTTCACGGACCTGGCTCGCCTGGACCGCCTGGTGAACCACCCCGAGCGGCCCGTGAACCTGGTCTTTTCCGGCCGGGCCCACCCGGCGGACAACACGGGGAAAGCCCTCATCCAGAAGGTGGTGCAGATCATCGACCACCCCCGGTTCCGCCATCGCATCGTCTTCATCGAAAACTACAACATTCGCGTGGGACGCATGCTCTACCAGGGCATCGACGCCTGGCTCAACACCCCCCAACGCCCCCTGGAGGCCTGCGGCACCAGCGGGATGAAGGTGGTGCTCAACGGCGGCCTGCACATCTCCGTGCGGGACGGCTGGTGGGCCGAGGCCTACGACGGCGAGAACGGTTTTGCCATCGGTACCGGTGAGACCCACGTCGACCAGGCCATCCAGGACCGGCGGGATGCCGAGGAGCTGTTCCGCGTGCTGGAGGAGGAAGTGATCCCCCTCTATTACGAAAACCGCAACGCCGCCGGGGTCCCCCGCTGCTGGGTGGGTCGCGTCAAGCATTCCATCCGGACCCTGGCCTGGCGTTTCAACGCTGACCGCATGGTGCAGGATTACGTCCGGCACCTCTACGTGCCCGCCGCCACCAGCAGCAGCTGCCAGATGCCGCCCGACTGAACGCAACCCGGGGAACGGAACTCCGACTCCCGGGAGCCCCTCCTCCCCGTACTGCGAGCGGCCTATAATTAGAATCTTGGGGCGTCTGCCATGGTAGGAATTCCTCGTGCCCCCTCGACCGCCAAGCGCCTGGCTTTGGAGCGCCGGGCCTTTCTCGATCTGCTCCGGATGACCAACACCATGGCCGCGCCGGAGTCGATCGCCCGCCAGCTGGTGGTACTCGCCCGCTACCTGTCCGGCTGCGAGGCCGTGGCCATTCGGCTGAAGGCCGGACCGGGCTACCCCTATGCCGCGGGCTTGGGCTTTCCAGAGCCCTTCCTAGCCCAGGAGGATGACCTCTGCGCCCGTAGCGAGGACGGCCACCTCCTGCGGGACACCCGTCGGCAGCCCATCCTGGATTGCCTTTGCGGCCAGGTGTTGACGGGCCGGGTGGATCGTACCCAACCCTGCTTCACCGACCGGGGCAGCTTCGTGACGCCCTCCACCAGCGAGCTGTTGGCCTCCGTTTCAGCCCGCCAGACCCCTGGGTCCACCCGGAACCGGTGCCATGTGGCCGGCTACGAGACCGTCGGCCTCTTCCCCATCCGCCGGGAGGGCGTGACCTACGGCTTGATCCAGTGCAATGACCCGCGCCCCGGCCGCCTCACGGCGGGGTCCATCGACCTGATTGAGAACCTCGCCTCAGCAGCCTCGAACCTGTTCCAGCAGGCCATGGCATAGGGAGCTATACGAATTTGCATTCAAAAAGATAAATGATCACCACCAAGACACGAAGACACCAAGAAAAGCAGAAGCCAATACTCATACCGATTCGCGTTCAAAAAGATAACCGGTCCACCCAAAGAAATTCACCACGAAGACGGGAAGACCACGAATTTGGATGAGTCTTCTTCGTGGTGAAAGCGCCTTTCCTACCGGTTTGAACGCGAGCCCGTATCAGGCAGTTCTTGGTGCCCTTGGTGCCTTGGTGGTGAAGCTTTTCTTTCTATCGTCTTGCACGTCTGTTGGTATTAGTGAACTAAGCCAGCCCCAGCCGTTTGAAGGTGCGCTTCTTGCCATCCTCCACTTCCGGCTGGTCGAAGGGATCCAGGTTGAGGGCGAAGCCGAGGACGCCGATGGTGGCCTGCCAGGCCATCATGAAGGCGCCCAGTTCCCGCTCGCTGAGGGCGGGCAGGGACCAACGCAGGACGGGCACACCCGCGGCCTCCAGGGCCCCGCTGGTGCCCTCGGCCTGGGCGCGGAGGATGTCGCCGCCCTGCAGCCCGGCCAGACCTGGATAGGGCGATCCTGGCGGCGGATCCAGCTCCTCTGGCACGTCGGCGCCGTCCACGGTCATCACAATGACCCCGAGGTTGCGGGGACCGGCCATCCAGCGCTGTAGCTGGCTGTGCTGGTCCACGGGCCCCACGGCGCGGATGGGCGTGTAGCCCTTGCGGATGCCGTCCTTCGCCACCTTGCCGAGCGATTCCGCCACCAGCTGCACCCACCAGGCCGACAGGCTGTCCAGGCGTTGGGCGTACGGCATGAGCACCCATTCGGTGATGCCCCGCTGGTGGGCGTCCAGCAATAGCTCCACTGTGGCGGCAATGCGGTCGTGCCAGGGGCCCGAGCCGGCCTCCAGCTGGATCACGACCTCGCGCCCGCCCTGGAGGAAGGCCGCGGCGTCCCGGTCCAGCCAGGCCAGGGGCAGGGTGCCGATGGGCGTGAAAGCGGAGAAGCGCCCGCCCACCTCGACCGGGATGGGCAGGATGCGGCAGCCGTTGGCCCGGCCCCAGGTGGCCAGCGGATTCGCGTCGTCCTGGGTGATGAGGATCGGTGCGGCGAGCTCCGCGAAGCCCGGCAGGGTCCGCAGGCGGGCGATCCAGGTCCAGAGTTCCAGGGTCTTGCCGCTTTTCGAGGCCAGCACCAGCTGATCGCCGGGCTGAAGGCGGAAGCCCTGGGCCGGTTCGGGCGAGGCCAGGGGCACCCAGTTTCGGTGGGCCCGGTCATCCCCAAAGGCCCGAACCAGGGTCTCCGAAGGCAGCAGGGAGCCTCCGATGCCGCACCAGAGCAGGCGCTGGGCTGGATCGAGGAGGGGTAGGGCCGGCTCCGTCACCTTGCGCCATCCACTCATGGGATGGGCCACCACGGCCTGCCACAGCGCACGGATATCCATATCAAAGCTCCTTCGGTGGAATGGTCGCATAGAGCGCCAGATACGCTTTGGCGGGTCCTTCCCAGCCGAAGTCCGTCGCCATCCCGCGCCGTTGCACCTGCCGCCAGGCCAGCGGATCGGCGAACAGGTCCAGGGCCGTGTTGATCGCCTCGCCCAAGGCCCAGCCGCTGGCGACGTTGAACTGGAAACCGGTGGCGCTGCCATCCGCCAGGGTGGCCGGCGTGACGCCCACCACGGTATCGGCCAATCCGCCCGTGCGCCGCACCAGGGGCAGGGCCCCATAGACCTGGGCGTAGAGCTGTGTGAGGCCGCAGGGCTCCTGGCGCGAGGGCACCAGGATGACGTCGGCCGCGGCGAAAGCCTGGTGGGCCAGGGCCTCGTCATAGCCGATGTGCACGGCGACCCGGCCCGGGTGGCGCCGGGCCGCCTGCCGGAACGCCGCCTCGGCGGGGAGCTCGCCGGAGCCGATCAGGGCCAGCTGCCCGCCGCGAGCGACGATGTGATCTACGTTGTCCAGCACCAGGTCGAGGCCCTTGAGCGGATCTAGGCGGCTCACCGCCGTGAAGAGGGGCGCGGCAGGATCCTCCTCAAGGCCCATGCGGCGCTGGAAAACCGGGCGGTTCGGCCCGCGCCGGGCGGGGTGTCGCAGGTCGTAGTGGCTCACCAGGTGGGGATCTCTGGCCGGGTTCCAGACGGTGCGGTCCACGCCGTTGAGAATGCCCCGGAAGCTGTCGCGGCGGTGGGACAGCAGGCCCTCCAGGCCGTACCCATCCGCATGCTGGATCTCGCGGGCGTAGGTTGGGCTGACGGTGCTGAGGCGGTCCGCGAGGTACAGGCCGGCCTTGAGGAAGCCGATGTCCCCGTGGAATTCCACGCCCTCCGGGGTGAAAGCCCCGGACGGCAGCTGCAGGTCCTTGAGCTGCGCGGCGGGGAACCGTCCCGGAAAGGCGATGTTGTGGATGGTCATCACCGTGGCCGGGCGCGGGCCCTCCCCGTAGACCACATAGGCGGGCATGAGCCCCGTGGGCCAGTCGTGGCCGTGCAGCACCTGGGGCCGCCAGCCTTCGGCGTCCCCGGCCCGGCCCAGGTGCGCGGCCGCCCAGGCCAGGGCGGCAAAGCGGCAAGCCAGGTCGTCCGTAAAGGCATAAGGATTGCCCGGCCGGTCGAAAAAGGTGGGCTGATCCAGTAGGTACAGGGGCAGGCCGGGGGCCTCGGCCTTGAGGATGCGGGCTGCGCCGCCGCCCATGAGGTCAGGGAAGGCCGCAGCCACCCCTTGCACCTCGACCGCCGCGCGCAGGGCGGGATAAGCGGGCACCAGCAGGCGAACATCGGCGCCCTGGGCGCGGAGGGCCCGGGGCAGGGCGGCCATCACATCCCCCAGGCCGCCGACCTTGACGTAGGGGAACAGCTCGGAGGCGACGAACAGGACTCGCAAGCGCTAGGGCTCCAACTGGCTCAGCGCGCGCGCGGAGATGAGGGTGACGCCGCCAGGCGTGCGGAAGAAGCGGCGGGCGTCCTCCTCGGGATCCTCCCCCACTACGAACCCGGCGGGGATGCGACAGTCCCTGGCCACGATGCAGCGGCGCAACCGGGCATGGCGGCCGATGTCGCAGTCCGGCAGCACCACGGTACCGTCCAGGCGGGCGTGGGAGTGGACGGAGACCCGGCTGGAGAGCAGCGAATGGTGCACATGGGCGCCGGAGATGACGCAGGCACCCGAGACGAGGCTGGAGAGTGCCACCCCGTTGCGCATCTCGCCCGCATGGACAAACTTTGCGGGAGGGAGCTGCTCTTGATGGGTGATGACGGGCCAGTTCTGGTCGTAAAGGTTCAAGGCAGGCAGCACGGTGGTAAGATCCATGTTGGCCTCCCAGTAGGAATCCACGCTGCCCACATCCCGCCAGTAGGGCTCGGGGTGGCCCACGTTGGGGATGCAGCTGTTGTCGAAGCGGTGGGCGTAGACCCTCGCCTCGGTTACGAGTCGGGGGATGATGTCCTTGCCGAAATCGTGGCCCGAGTTCGGATCCGCGGCATCGCGAATGAGCGCCTTGTAGAGGAAGTCCGCGTTGAACAGATAGATGCCCATGGAGGCGAAGGCGCGGTCGGGCTTGCCGGGGATCGCCGGGGGATCCTCGGGCTTCTCCACGAAGGCCACGATGCGGTCAACGGCATCCACCTGGGCGATGCCGAAGCCCCGGGCCGCGTCCCGGGGGACCTCCAGGCAGGCGATGGTCATATCGGCCTCGTGGTCGAGGTGGTCCTGGAGGAATACCTTGTAGTCCATGCGGTAGATGTGGTCGCCCGCCAGGATCAACACGGTCTTGGGATTCGCCGCCTGGAGGTTGTCGAGGTTCTGGTAGACGGCGTCCGCCGTGCCGCTGTACCAGGCATTCTTGTCCATGCTCTGGTGGGCGGGTAGCACATGGACGTACTCGTTGAGCTTGCCCGCCAGGAAGGTCCACCCGAACTGGAGGTGCTCCAGCAGCCGGTGCGAATTGTACTGGGTGAGCACCATGATCCGCCGGAAGCCGGAGTTCACGCAGTTGGAGAGGGTGAAGTCGATGATGCGGTACTTGCCCCCGAAATCGAGGCCAGGTTTGGCGAAGTGGTCCGTGAGATCCATCAGCCGCTTGCCACGTCCCCCAGCCATCACGAGGGCGATGGTGTGCCGCGGAGAAAGTCGCGATTCGGCGATTGTCAACATGGGAATCCTTGAGCTTAGGGGCTGTTACGGAATAACCTTGATTGAATTCGCCATTCCGTTACAGCCCCTTATGCCGTTCTCGCCCTTTTCGAGAAGGGTTGTTTTATTACGACGGCTTAGGAGGATGATAGCCCTGGCGTGGCATTCCGGAAGGCCCCTTCCTCCGACCAGTTGCCCACGCGGCCTTCCCCGCGCAGCGCCTCCTCCAATTCCACCAGGAACAGGGTGCGGGGCACCACCCGAAACCCGTAGCCCAACAGCCCCTCGTGGGGCAGCTGGCCGTCGATCAGGGTGAAGCCCCAGGCCCTCAGCCGGGCGTCCAGGGCCGCCAAGGCGGCCCGGCTGGCTTCGGGCTCCAGGCTGAACATGCTCTCCCCGAAAAAGGCGCCTCCCAGGGACACGCCGTAGAGCCCGCCCCGCAGTTCGCCCTCCCGCCAGGCCTCCACGCTGTGGGCGTGGCCCGCACGGTGCAAGGCCGTGTAGGCCGCGCGCATCTCCTCCGTGATCCAGGTGCCATCCTGACCGGGGCGGGGCAGGGCCGCGCAGTGGGTGATCACGGCCTCGAAGGCGGTGTCGAAGCGGATGTCGAAGGGCCGCTGGCGCAGGCTGCGCCGGGTGCGGGCGGAGAGGTGCAGGTGGCCGGGCCTCAGCAGGGCCCGCTCGGGCGGCGACCACCAGAGCAGGGGATCCTCCTCGCCGAACCAGGGGAAGATGCCGCTGCGGTAGGCCAGCAGGAGCCGGGGCACGCTGAGATCGCCGCCGATGGCCAGCAGCCCGTCCTCCGCCAGCTCTGGATCCGGGAAGAGCCATTTCTTGGTCAGTCGAAAGACAGGCACAGCCGACCGTCCATGAGATCCACCTGGACCTTCCCGCCCTTGGCCAGGGGGCCGAAGAGCAGGGCCTCCGCCAGGGGCCGCCGCAGCTCCCGCTCGATGAGCCGCGCCATGGGCCGGGCGCCGAAGGCCGGGACGTAGCCCTTTTCCGCCAGCCAGGTCCGGGCCGCGGGGGTGCAGACGAGGGTCACGGCCTTCTCCGCCAGCTGGGTCTCCAGTTCCCGCAGGTGCTTGTCGGCCACGCGCTCCATCTCGGACCGGCCCAGGGGGGCAAACTGGATGATGGCGTCGAGCCGATTGCGGAACTCGGGGCTGAAGGCCTTCTCGATGGTGCCGGTGGCCGACTTCCGCGCCCCGGCCTCGGCGAAGCCCACCTGCCGGGCCGATAGCTCCCGGGCGCCCACGTTGGTCGTCATCACCAGCACGGTGTGGCGGAAATCGGCGCTGCGGCCATGGCTGTCCGTGAGGGCGGCGTGGTCCATCACCTGCAGCAGCACGCCAAAGAGATCCGGGTGGGCCTTTTCCAGCTCGTCCAGCAGCAACACCGCGTGGGGCTGCTTGCGCACGGCATCCGTGAGCAGGCCACCCTCCTCATAGCCCACGTAGCCCGGCGGCGCCCCGATGAGGCGCGCCACCGAGTGCTTCTCCTGGTACTCGCTCATGTCGAAGCGCAGGAAGGCGATGCCCAGGGCCTTGGCGAGCTGCTTGGACAGTTCCGTCTTGCCCACGCCCGTGGGCCCCGCGAACAGGAAGCAGCCCATGGGTTTCAGGGGATCCCGCAGCCCCGAGCGGGCCAGCTTGATGGCTCCCGCCACCGTTTCGCAAGCCACGTCCTGACCGAAAAGCTGACCCTTCAGGACCGTCTCGAGGCTCGCCAGGGCCGCCCGGTCGTCGGCGGACACGGAGGCCACCGGCACCCGGGCCATGCGGGCCACCACAGCCTCGATCTCGAGGGGGCCCACCTTTTTCACGCGGCCCTTCTTGGGCAGCAGCTTCTGGGCGGCGCCCGCCTCATCGAGCACATCCAGGGCACTGTCCGGCAGCTTGCGGTCCGTCAGGTGCTTGGCCGCCAGGCGGACAGCCGCCTCCAGGGCCGCGTCTGAGTACTTCACTCCGTGGTGGGATTCATAGGCGGCCTTCAGGCCCTGCAGCACGCTCAGGGCGTCCGCCGGGGAAGGCTCGTTCACCTCCACTACCTGGAAGCGTCGGGACAGGGCCCGGTCGCGGTCCAGGGAGCCCTTCAGATCCTGGAAGGTGGTGGCGCCGATGCAGCGAAGTTCCGCGGAGGCAAGGGCTGGCTTCAGCAGGTTGGCCGCGTCCATGGCGCCGCCACCGGTGGCCCCGGCGCCCACCAGGGTGTGCAGTTCGTCCACGAAGAGGATGGCGCCCGGCTGTTCGCCCAGGGCCTTCAGCACGGCCTTGAGCCGCTCCTCGAAGTCCCCCCGATAGCGGCTCCCCGCCAGCAGGGCGCCCAGATCCAGGGCGTAGATCCGCGAGGCCTTGAGGGGATCGGGCACGGTGCCTTCGTGGATGTGCCGGGCCAGTCCTTCGACGATGGCGGTCTTGCCCACGCCCGGCTCGCCCACCAGCACCGGGTTGTTCGCGCGGCGCTTGCCGAGGATGTCGAGGACCTCCTCGACTTCATTCTCGCGGCCGATGGCCGGATCGAGCTCGCCCAGCGCGGCTGCCAGCGAGAGGTTGCGCCCGTGCGTGGTCAGCCAAGGGAAGGTGCGCGGGTCGAGCGCAAAGCGGGCCACATGCGGCGGCGGGGCCTGCGTGCGCGGGCCGTGTGAGGCGTCGGGCCCCTTGCCAGGCTCGGCGGCGTGCAGCCCCGAGAGCAGCCGCTCCTCACGCGCGACCAGACCCGAGAGCCCGGACGGCGGAGCGGCGAGCCCGAGATCGCGCTCGCGCAGGTCGGGACGGGGCGTGTCGCGGGAGGCCCGCTCGTCGCGCGGCTCGGCGTCG
>JANYAS010000024.1 GCA_025361205.1 Holophagaceae bacterium | reverse complement strand
TCGAGGATGGCGTGGGCCCTGGCGGCACGGATCAAGGCGATCGCCCCGCGCGGGCCTGCGCCGAGCGTGATGCCCATCCAATCTCGGGTCGTGCGCACGATGCGCACGGCGTACTGGAGCACCTGTTCATCCACCCTCACGCAGGCCGCGATGCGCTGCAGTTCCAGGATCTCCTCGGGGTTGGCGACCGGGAGGATGGCTTCCACATTGAGGCCTTCCCCCACCTGACCCTGCGTCACCCATTGCACCATGCGGTGTTCTTCAGCCTCTGAGGGATAGGCCATGGCCACCTTGAGGAGGAAACGGTCCAGTTGGGCTTCGGGCAGGGGATAGGTGCCCTCCTGTTCGATCGGGTTCTGGGTGGCTAGGACCATGAAGGGGCGAGGCACCAGGAAGGGATTGCCTTCAATGGTCACCTGCTGTTCCTGCATGACCTCCAGCAGCGCCGATTGGGTCTTGGCAGGGGCGCGGTTGATCTCGTCCGCCAATAGCAGGTGCGTGAAGACCGGGCCTTGGCGGATGCTGAAACGCTCGGTCTTGGGGTCGTAGATGGCGTGGCCCATGACATCCGAAGGCATCAGATCAGGCGTGAACTGAATGCGGGCGTTGCTGCCCTGGAAGGCCTTGGCCAAGGCGCGCACCAGCAGGGTCTTGCCTAGCCCGGGAACGCCCTCCAGCAGGACGTGCCCGCCGGCCAACAGGCTGGCCAAGACCTGATCCACGACGGCTACCTGGCCCACGAGGGCCTTGCGGATTTCGGCTCTGAGACGCCCGGTGAGTGCCAAGGCCCAGGCTAGGCGCTCGGGCTCGAGATGATAAGTGGAGGTGGCGGCAAGGGTCATAGCTGCTTCCTGATGAGATCGAGGGTCTGAATGGCTGCGGTGAATTCGCGTGGATCAGTGATGACTTCTTGACGGAGTGCATGGGCGATGCGTGCCTCGCTCAGGCCTGAGAGCTCGGCCAAACGTGTGCAGAGCTCCTGGAAATTCAGCTGCTCCCAGCCTGGATGGACGCGCTGGAGCCGGGCCAGGGCAGCTTCCCGGGAGGACCTGAGCAGGGCGATGCCATCCCGCTGGACCCATTGAAAACGCCCGCAGGCGGTGAGGTGTTCCAGCAGGCTGCGACGGCCCTCAGGGGGATCGGGAATGCGCGGGCCAAAGCGGGCGGCGGCGCTCCAGACCCCGGTTCCGATCAGGAGGACTAGGGCGACCAGCACCCTCCAGGCGTTGTCTCGGAGCCAGAACCAGAGGGTAGGAGGTTCTTCGCGGTAGACGATCCAGGCGCGGTTACCGGGCCCCCAGCCCAAGACCAGAGCCGCGAGGAAGCCCGCGTGATCCTCCTCGGCGAGGTTGCCATTGGCGAGGCAGGATAGCTCCGTGCAGAGGATCATCCGGCCCTGGCCCAGGTCGTACTGGAGCAGCTTGATTCCCGAAGCGTTCTGCGCGTTATAGACAGCTGCGCCGCCCAGATCCAGCAGTTCTTGCCAGGCCCCGAGCCGCACCTGGTAGTTCCGGCCATCGAGCTGCACGCGGACATTCCGGTTGGTCTCGTCGAAGACCTTCGGATCCGTCCGGTTTGCGCCAACACCGATCCCGCCCACGGGGCGCTCCGGACGCCAGACCATGCGGGCGCCAACGGCGCGGAAAAGGGGATCTTGGGTCTCCGGGGCCTCGCGAGGTTCCGCTGTGAGACCTTCCGTGATCAGTTGACCACCCTTCCGCACCCAGGCGATCAAGGCTTCCGCCTGCCCAGGGGTGATGCGGGTCTGCCGGCGCGGAAGCAGGATCACATCGCTCCGTCCCGGCATTTCCTTGCCGATAGGAAGCCCCCGGATTGATGCGGCGCGCTGCCCCATGCGCTCCAGCAGGCGCTGAGAAGCAAGGAAATCATTGCTTCTGGCTGCTCCGGAGTAACCCACCCACACGTCCCTTTCGGACCATTCCAGCTTGTCCCGCAGGGCCCAGGTCACAAAACCCGCCACCGCGAGGAGCATGCCCAGGACCGTCAGGAGGCGCATCCATCTCATGGTTGCTGCTCCTTGGGGCTGTCCTGGAAGTGCTGGTGCCACTCTCGGCAAAGAGATATCGCTCCAGGCGCGGGCTGCAGATCGGCATAGGCCACCTCCAACCAGCTCCGGGTGAGGCGCTCGAAATACTCTGCGGAGGGTTGCGGCAGGATCGCTTGGGCCTTGCGCAGGCAATCCCCTTCCGTGGCCCCCTTGGCAAGCGGAGCCCGATAGTGGTGCACGAGGTGGGCCAGGGCGCCGCGATAGAGCAGGGCCAGGGCTGCGCGGATCTGTCCTGCGGCCCAGAGTTCGGCGGCGGCGCCTTCCAGGCCTGCGGGGAGGGATTCGGGCCGGATATCCATGCCGAAGAGCGTTTCCGGCAGTACGGAATTTGAAGTCACCCGGAACTGCCTCGTAAGGGTTTTTCGGTTCCGCCAGAGGATGTAGACCATGGCGGACCCGGCCACCACGATGAGGACCCACTTGGCTAGGGTCGCCAGCCACTGGAGCAGGGCGGCGAGATCCGGCTGGGAGCGGGTGGTCACAGGTGTCGCCTGCTTCTGGCCCTTCCAGTGCAGGCCTTTCTGTTTCTGCTTCACTTGGAATTCCGGATCCTTGAGCACCTCGGCCAGAGCTTCCTCTGGGCTGGGCCGAGCTTGGAGCCGCATCGGCGCGAACAGGGAGAACGCCAGCAGAAACACCGCCACGCTCCGCCCCAGGGCCTTGGTGACGCGCGCAGCCGTTTTCCGGAACGACACCTCCAAATCCCAGCCCTCCAGTTCCACTCGGCGATTCAAG
>JANYAS010000009.1 GCA_025361205.1 Holophagaceae bacterium | reverse complement strand
AACAGGAGCTTGGTGCCGTCGGGGCTCCACTCCAGGTGGTAGAGGGCCGTCTTCAGGCCCGTGGGGATGCGCTCGGGCGCGCCATCCACGGCCTGCACGTAGAGGTCGTAGTCGCCGCTGGCATCGCTGAAGTAGGCCGCGCGCTTGCCGTCCGGCGAGAGGCGGGGCATGCGCTCGCGCACGCCCGGCGTCTTGGTGAGGTTCTGGGCAGGCTTGGTGGCATCTGTGGGTACCAAGAACACATCGCCCCGGGCCTCGAACACGGCAGTGCTCCCCACCAGGCTCATGGCCTGGATCCACTCCTTGGGATTCAAGGGACGGGGCGCGGTCTTCCAGCCGTCACTGCTGGTGGTGATGTCTACGAGACGCACGGCCTTGGTAGCGAGGTCGAGGGCCTGCAGGTGCCCGCCCTGCACAAAGACCACGGTGTGGCCATCGGTGCTGGGTTGCTGCACGTCGAAGTCCTTGAGGTCCGTCAGCGGCTCCACGGCCTTGGTGGCGGGATCCACCGAATAGAGGTTCGTGATGCCGTTGCTGCCGCGATCGGAGATGAAGAGCACCTTGCCGTTGGCCCAAATGGGGGCGCCGTTGCGGCCCACGTAGTCCGTGAGTTTCTCGTAGCGCTGATTTTTCAGGTCCGCCAGCCACAGATCCTGGTGGCGGCCACCCTTGTAGCGCTTCCAGTAATACTCCACCACCCCCTTGGTGCTGTAGGCGAGGTGTTGGCCGTCCGGCGACACCGTCCCTTGCACCCCGCGCGGGACCGCCAGGGCCTCGGGCTCGTGACCCTCGAGATCCACCATGAAGAGCCCCTCCACCGGGCGAAAGTCATGATCCGAAATGGTCTTGAAAACCACCTTCTGGTTGTCCGGCGTCCAGCCCTGAACCGTAACGAAACCCGTCCAGGTGAGGCGCTTCGGTGCACCCCCCTCCGCTGGCATCACATAGGCCTGGGTGGCCCCGTCGTACTGGGCGTTGAAGGCGATCCACTTCCCGTCCGGGCTGAACCGGGCCGAGGTCTCCAAACCCGGGTGGGTGGTCAGCCGGCGGGCCGGTCCCCCCTTCAGCGAGCCGAGCCAGAGGTCGTCTTCCCAGGTGAACACCACACGATCACCATGCACATCCGGGGAACTGACGAACCGGGGGGCACGCTCCTGGGCCGCGAGGGCGCAGGCCAAAAGGAGCAGGGCGGAAGTGCGAAAGCTCAGCATTAAAGACTCCGGAGACGGATGGGCCAATCATACATCGTTTAACGATGAATAAGCCGGGGTCTGTTCAATCCAGTGTTTTTCAAAAGTGGGGAATTTGAAACCGCAGATGTCGCAGATTTCGCAGATGAAGTGCTCAAAATCCACCCACTTTACATCTGCGCCCTCTGCGACATCTGCGGTTAAACAACCCTTTTCCCAACCCAACTTATGACCCAGAAGGTCAGAACAACCGCCCCACCAGAGCCGCCAGGGCGGTTTCGGTGCGGAGGATTCTGGGACCCAAATCCAAAGGACGAAGACCAGCTTTCAATAGGCTTTGGAATTCCGCCTCGATCCAGCCGCCCTCGGGGCCGATGGCCAGGGTGATCGGCGCGGCCCGAACCTTTGGAGGGGCCTCGCCAGTGCCCGGATGGGCCACCACGCCCGTGCCCTGCCCCACCAGGCCCGGCAGTTCATCCTCGACAAAGGGTCGGAAGAGCCGGGCGAGGCGCAGGTCGGGCAGCACCGTATCCTTGGCCTGCTCCAGCCCCAGCAGCATCTGCTCACGCAGGTTTCCGGGCTGCATGCGGGGGCTGGCCCAGTAGGCTTTCTCCACCTTCCAGGCGTTCACCAGGACGATGCGCGCGACGCCCAGGCTGGTGGCCGCGGCCACGACCCGGTTGAGCACCTTGGGCCGGGGCACGGCGATGACCAGGGTCAACGGCAGTTTGGGCGGTACGTCCTGATCCAGTTCCAGATCCAGTTCCAGGGCCTCTGCATCCAAACGCCGCACGCGCCCCCGTCCCATGCGCCCCCCCAGCAGACCCACGGTTAATACATCACCGATCTTGGCTCGATGCACTTCCCGCACATGGGCCAGCCGACGCCCGGAGAGGCGTGCGCAGCTCGGCGCAACCAGATCCTCCTCGAACAACAGCACGAGATTCAAAACAGTTCCTTCACCAGGATGAGGTCCCGGTCGACCTGCTGGCCAATGGTGAAGATATGGTCGCCCGCTTCCCGGAAGCCCGAGCGCCCATAAAATGCCAGGGCCCGGTCGTTGTGTTCCCAAACGCCCAGCCAAAGGAGGTCCGCCCCTCGGGATCGGGCCAGCGCCACGGAGGCCGCCATCAGGGTCGTGCCATGACCCCCGCCCTGGGCGCTCCTCAGGAGATAGATGCGCTGCAGTTCGGCCGGACTCTGCCCGGGCACGCAGGGCTCCCGGTGACCCAGGCGAAGCTGGGCGAACCCCACAGGGACGCCAGCGATCTCCAGCACCAGGCCCGGCCTGGTGGGATTTGCCAGTTCGTCCCTCTGCAACGCCTCGCTGTAGGCCGTGGCAAGAAAGGACGCAAGATCCTGCGGGGAACAGATCGCCTCGAAGGTCTCCCGGAAGGTACAGGCACCCAGGCCCGCCAGCAGCTCGGCGTCCTCGAGGACGGCAGGTCGAATGTGAACGAGGGACACAGTCAGCTACTTCCCTTTGGCCTTCGGCTTGGCAGAGGTTTTCGCCTTCGAAGGAGCCTTCGGTTTGGCCTTGACCTTGGCCCTCGCCGCCACGGCAATGGCCTTGGCCATCCAGACCGCCAGTTCGTCCGGCTCCTCCAGCACTTCGGCGGGCAGCTCGTAGTACTGCATGGGCTTGTCCGGATCGCCGAAGGGCAGAAAGGGGCCCATGTCCGCGGCCTCGAAGTCCCCGCGGTTGCTGGCATCGACCTTGAAATACAGCACGTCGCCGGCCACCAGGGCGAAGGCGCGGCCCTCGGCGAAGAAGCAGAGACCACCGAACATGGGGCGGGAGGTCACGGAGCGAATCTGCCCCATCTGTTCCAGGAGGTATGTGCGGAAGCTCACAGAGACGGCCATGGCGACATGGTACCCTCCTTCAACGGTACCGCTGGGGCGCCCGGCGTCTTTTTGACAGGATCCCCCATGCGGATCAATACCCTCGACGACCTGCTCCGCGCCGTGCAAGACGGTCCCCGGAAGCGCCTGGTGGTGGCCTGGGCCAATGACCCCCACACACTGGAGGCCGTGTATGCCGCGGTGGAAACAGGCCTGGTGGAGGCCATCCTCGTGGGCGATGAGCCCGTCATGGTGCAAATCTGCCAGGAGCACGGGCTGCCGAAGGAACGCTTCCGGATGGTCCATGTCTCCACGGATGCGGAGGCCGCCACCCAGGCCGTGGCCATGGTCCGCTTCGGCGAGGCCGATCTCCTCATGAAGGGCCTGCTCAGCACGGAGCTGTACATGAAGGCCATCCTGAACAAGGATCAGGGTCTGCTGGAGCCCGGCGCCATCCTCAGCCACGTAACGGTGATGGAGCACCCTGGCCACCCGAAGCTGCTGATCGCGGGCGACGTGGCAGTGATTCCCGAGCCCGAGTTCAAGGAAAAGCTGGCCATCCTCGGCTACCTCGTGAAGACCGCCAAGGCCCTGGGCATCGACACGCCAAAGGTCGCCGTGCTTTCTGCCTCCGAGCAAGTGCAGCCAAAGCTGAGATCCAGCGCCGAGGCGGCCATGCTCTCGAAGATGGCCGACCGAGGCCAGATCCAGGGCGCCCTGGTGGATGGCCCGATGGCGCTGGACGGCGCCATCGATCCCGAATCCGCCCGCATCAAGGGCATGGGCGGTCCCGTGGCCGGGGACGCGGACTGCCTGCTCTTCCCCAACCTCGAAGCGGGCAACACCTTCTATAAGGCCGGCACCAAACTCGGCGGCGCGGAGATCGCCGCTGTTGTGGCGGGTGCCAGGGTCCCCTGCATCCTCTCCAGCCGGGGCGACACCGCCAAGACCAAGCTCTGCTCTATCGCCCTGGCGGCGCTGCTGGCCTAAAGTGCTGGCCGCGGAAGGCGCGAAAAAAATGGAGCTGCTCTTTTCTTCCGCGCCTTTCGCGCCTCATACCGTGCTTGCCGCGACCAGCTCCTTCAGCCTTCAGGCAGGCGGATAGTCCTTAGCGACTTCCCGGCCGGAAAGCACCCGCAGGGCGCCCTTGGCGAGGGCGGCCATCTCGTTCTCGCCGGGATAGACCTGGACGCCGCAGCCGAGGGCCGCGGTGAGACGGCGCAGTTCGCCCACCAGCTTCGGCGATCGGGCCATGCCGCCGGTGAGCAGGATGGCGTCGATGTGATCGCCGTCAAAGGCGGGTACGAGGGCCGTGATGGCCTTGGCGATCTGGTAGGACAGGGCGTCGTAGACCAGTTTGGCCTCGGCGTCCCCGGCCTCCACGCGCCGCTCCACCTCGCGCATATCGGCAGTGCCCAACAGGTCGATGAGGCCGCCCCTGCCTATGTTCAGGAGCTTCAACTCCGGCTTGGTGTATTTGCCGGAGAAGCAGAGGTCGATGAGCTGGCCTGCGGGCAGGGTGCCCGTGCGCTGGGGCGAGAAGGGCCCTTCCCCATCGAGGCCATTGTTCACGTCGATGTAGCGGCCCTTGCGATGGGCGCCCACCGTGATGCCGCCGCCCAGGTGGGCCACGATGACGTTGATGCGTTCGTAGAAGGTTTCGTGTTCCTCGGCGTAGCGGCGGGCCGTGGCGATCTGGTTGAGGGCGTGGCTGATCACGCGGCGGGGCAGTTCCTTCAAACCCGTGACCTTCACCTTGGGGTCGGCCTCGTCCACCACCACCGGATCCACGATGAAGGCGGCCTTGCCGGTACCCGCCACCAGTTCGGAGGCGATGAGGGCGCCCAGGTTCGAGGCGTGCTCCCCGCGCTGACCGGCCCTCAGATCTTCCAGCATGGCGGGACCTACGTTCCAGGTGCCGTGGGGGATGGGCCGCAGTAGGCCGCCCCGGCCGGCCACCGCGTCCACGTCGCCTAGCGCAAGGCCCCTGTCGGCCAGGAAGCGCAGGACGGCCTCCTTGCGGAAGGCGAATTGGTCGGTGATGGGCCGGCCCTCGAAGGCCTTGAGCGCCTCGGCCGGATGCTGAATCTCCTCGGAGAAGCGCTCTTCGTCGCCCTCAAAGACGGAGGTCTTGGTGGACGTGGAGCCGGGGTTCAGCACCAGCACGCGGTGGCGGCGGAAGAAGGTGTCCTTGGGCGTGCGCTGCCACTCGCCGTAGTGGTGCAGGCGCATCACCGAAGCCTTCACCGCCAAGCGGATGTCCTCTGGCGTGCAGTCCATGGGCAGGTCCACACCTTGGAACCAGAGGCCGAACATTACCGGAAACTTCTTCGCCTCGGGAAACCGGGTGGCGTAGAGGTGATAGAGCAGGTTGCCCATGTCGAGGTTGGGGCAGACGATCACGTTGGGACCGCCCTCCCAGGGCAGGCCATCCGCGTGATAGAGGTCTGCGGAGCGGCGCGACAGCGCCACGCTCACCTTCACCTCGCCACGGATATGGATGCTCGCATAGCGCTGGGCGTGCTTGATGCGTTCCGCCAGGATGCCGGGGACCAGATCTGCCGCCTGGCGCACCAGCTCCGGTGAAGGGCCCTCGTCGCTGCCGCGGTTGGAATAGGACACCATGGCGCAGCGGATCTCGGGCAGCACGTCCTCGGGAATGAGGTCCCGCGCCACGGCGCAGGTGCCAACTGCCACTTCCGCCAGGATGCGCGGATTCATGGTGGCATTCACGCCCACATCGCCGAACACCACGATGTTGTGGGGATAGACCTCCTCCGGATGGGAGTCCGGCAGGACGAAGACACCCGCCTCGCAGCTGACACTGCGCTGGGCCAGCAAGTCCACCATGGGGCGGAAAAAGGCCTTGGGCTCATGGATGGCGCCGCCCACCACCATGTCGGCATGGCCCAGCTTCACGGCCCAGATCCCGAAAAGGCAGGGATCGGAGACCATCCGCCGGGCCTCCTCGAGGTCCACCTCGCGGCCCTGGCTGCGGCCGTGCTCCCTGCAGGCGGCCGCAAAGGCCGCCACAAGGTCGGTACGGGAACCGGGATCGACGAAGGCGCTCTCGGATAGGGTGTAGGCCACCCGGTCCGCACCGAGGCGGTCCAGCAGCTGCTCGGCCATAGCGCGCACTTCAGCCTCAGAGGCCAGGAACACGGGGCGGATGAACCGCCCCAGGTGGCAGACGGCCTCGATGGTCCTGGGGTCCAGGGCCTCTGGGAACACCACCGTGGGGCGGTTCCGGGGCGCGGCCAGCAGGCGGCTGTCGAGGGAGGCTTCGATGTCAAACATGGGACTCCGGGGGCATGGGGGCTCCAGGCGGGGATCCCGGGAGCGTCGAGCCTTCCAGGCTGCGAGTGTACCAGCCGGGCGCCCAAATCCTGGATTTTTGGGCTTGATGGCCATCACAAAAGGTCGCGCGGGAGGCCCGCCGGCATTACATTTCCATTGTTATAACCTAGAGGTGGTTTATGACCAGGCATGCCTCAGCCGCCGATGCCGTCGCCTGTGTCCGGTCAGGCCAGCGGGTGTTCATCCATGGGGCCACCGCATCATACTCACGTTGCAGCCCGGCGCGGGCGTGGTGGGACCTCTCGATCTGCGAGGGATCATTGGTTTGAAGCGTTGGCCCGGTCCACCCAGACCACCTCGCAGGAACCATCGCCCGTATCCGTGCGGCTGAGGCTGCTCACCCAGTGCCAGCCGTCCTTGCCGTCCACCCGCACGAGCTGTCCACTCAGTTCCACCATCTGCCCAGGCTTCACCGCGAGCAGGCGCTTGGCCACGGCCTCCGTCGCGGGGATCATGTGCATGTTCGCGCTGTGGGCAATGACGTCGGAGGCGGAGATCGGCATGCGCGAGGCGCTCCAGAAATACCAGCGATCCCGCTGCTGGATGGCGAAGGCCTGGAGGATTCGGGAATCGGACATGGACCCCCAACCGAGGGCGAAATCCACGGGGGAGAGCTCTGCCGCCCGGTCGAAGCGGTAACGCTCGGCACTCAGCACCCGCGCCCGGAGCTCGAACTGGGCGAGTGGTGTGATCGTGTGCTGCTTGAAGGTCCAGGCGACCGCAGAGACCGGGTTGGACTGGAGGGGCTCCGCCGGCGCGAGGATGCCTGCAGATTGGGATATCGGCCGGCTCTGCCACCACGTGATCCCCATCAGGCCAAGGAGGACCGCCAGCACCAGGGTTCCCCAGCGCTCCCGAAGCCAGTCGAGCCATTCATCCATCCGACCAGCGTAGCCGGGGAAGGGTGATGCCCGTCACGGCGATGGGCCCGGACGACGCCCCGGGCCGCTACACTGCCCGGAACCCCCCCACTGGAGTTCTCATGGATATTTCATCGTTTGCCGCCAATCCCGGCCTGACCTTCCTGGCACTTCTTATCACCGTCTTTCTGCTGATCCTCCTCAGCAAGTGGATCCGCTACATTCCGAACAACCGCGTGGGTGTCGTAGAGAAGCTCATCAGCGGCAAGGGCTCCGTGAAATCTGGCCTCATCGCCATGAACGGCGAGGCGGGCTTCCAGCCCAACCTGCTGCGCGGCGGCTGGCACTTCCTCACGCCTTTCCAATACCGCATCCACAAGTTGCCCCTGGTGACCATCCCCCAGGGCAAGATCGGCTACGTCTTCGCCCGCGACGGCAAGGACCTGCCCCCCACGCAGGCCTTGGCCAGCAACGTCCGGGGCTCTGACTTCCAGGATCTGGTGGCCTTCCTCCAGAACGGCGGTGAGAAGGGCCCCCAGCGCCAGATCCTCCGCGAAGGTATGTACGCCATCAACCTGGTTCAGTTCGTGGTGCTGACCGAGGACCAGGTGTACTACCTCCCCCTCGACAAGAGCGAGTTGGAGACCTTCCAGAAGATGAGCGCCATCATCGCGGAGCGCGCCGGCTGGCGGCCCGTCATCATCCGCGGCGCGGACGACGCCGTGGGCATCATCACTGTGCATGATGGTCCCTCCCTGCCCAGTGGCGAGATCATCGCCCCCACCGTGGGCGAGGATTCCAAGGAGGCCCGGAGCTACCATAACAACTTCCAGGATGCGGACAAGTTCCTGATTGCCGGTGGGCTTCGGGGCCGCCAGTACCAGGTGCTGGTGGAAGGCACCTACTACATCAACCGCCTCTTCGCCACGGTGGAGCTCATCCCCAAGACCACGGTCGAAGTGGGCACGGTGGGCGTGGTCGTGAGCTACACCGGAGCCAAGGGGGCGGACATCAGCGGTCTGGAGTATCGGCACGGCGAGCTGGTGACCAACGGCCAGCGCGGCGTCTGGAGCGATCCCCTGCTACCGGGCAAGTACGCCTTCAACACCTACGCCGGCAAAGTGCTCATGGTGCCCACCACGAACTTCATTTTGAAGTGGACGAGGGGCGAAGTGGGCAGCCACAAGTTCGACGAGAACCTCTCCGAGGTGAGCCTCATCACCAAGGACGCCTTCGAGCCCAGCCTGCCCCTCAGCGTCGTGGTGCATATCGACTACCGCAAGGCGCCCCTGGTCATCCAGCGGTTCGGGGACATCAAGAAACTCGTGGAGCAGACCCTCGATCCCATGGTCAGCGCCTACTTCAAGAACATCGGCCAGACCCGCACGCTCATCCAACTCATCCAGGACCGCAGCGCCATCCAGGAGCAGAGCGGTGTCCAGATGAAGGAGAAGTTCGCCCAGTACAACCTGGAACTCCAGGAAGTCCTGATCGGGACCCCCACCAGCGGCGCCCCCGGTGGCCAGATCGAGCAGATCCTCGTCCAGCTGCGCAGCCGCCAGATCGCCAACGAACAGGTGGAGACCTATAGCCGCCAGGAAAACGCGGCCATCAAGGAACGCGAACTGCGGGAAGCTGAGGCCAAAGCCAAGCAGCAGACCATGCTCACGGAATCCGCCATCAGCATCGAGGTGCAAAGCAACCAGGGCAAGGCTGAATACGCCAAGGCCCAGCAGCAGGCCGCCCAGATCCAGACCCTGGCGGGCGCCGAGGCCGAAAAGGTGCGCCTCATGGGCGAGGGCGAGGCCAAGCGCATCAAGGTCATGGCCGAAGCCCAGGCCGAGCAGGCCGCCCGCGTGGGCATCGCCCAGGCCATGGCCATCGAGGAACAGGTCCGCGCCTACGGCGGCCCCCAGTTCCAGCTGGTGCAGCAGGTGATGAACCGCTTCGCCGAAGCCATCGAAAAGTCCCAGGTGGACGTGGTGCCCAAGATCCACATGGGCGGCGGCGCCCAGGGCGGTGGCAGTCTCATCGAAAGCCTGCTGGGCCTCCTCCTCAGCGAAAAGGCCGGTCAGCTGGCGGGCGTGCCGCTATCGACCACCGTCAATCCCGAAGCCGAAGCCGTGAAGGCCACCATTCGCGAGGGCATGCGCAAGCAGTAGTCTCTTCCCTTCCACAAAAGAGGGGCGGCCATGAGCCGCCCCTCTTTTGTGCCTAACGCAGGAGATCAGTCCTTGCGGGTCAGCATGGCCATGGACTTCTTGAGGCTCACCCGCATCCGCTCGAAGGACTTGATCAGTAGGCCGATCTCATCCTCCCGGTCGGTTTCGAGCTTCAGTTCAACATTCCCCATGCTGATCTCCTTCGCCTGCTCGGTGAGATGGACCAGGGGGCCGACGACCTCCACTCGAAGGTAGGCCGCGGCGGCGATGAAGCTGCCTACGAAGACCAGGGCCGTGACGAGGATGAGGATCAGCAGGGCCAGATGTTCGTTCCTGACCTGGTCGGTAACGTCGTTCAGTGTCAGGACCACGCCTACCTGTTTCCCGGCGGCATCCTTCAGGGGAAATGCGCCCTTGGCGAGGCTTCGCGAGTCATTGGTGATGGTGCCGAGGTATTCGGGGGCCAGCACCTTGCGGAGTTCGCTTTCGCCAGCCATGGCAGCTGCGGCCTTGGCATTGGGAAGGGTCGTGCTGACCATGGCATAGCCCTTTAGCTCATCCCAGTTGTCGGGTTTTCCGGCGGCCTTGAGTGTCTTCCGGTATTGGGCTTCGTCCAGGTACTGCTTGTCCACCAGTACCGCGACATCGACGCCTGTCTCCCGCCTCACGAGCTGGTCGAAGTGGTCAATCTCCTCGCCGAATTCCAGGTACCCGGCCAGGGCCCCGTTGTGGATGTAGGGACTGACCACACGCAGGGCGAAGGCCGTCTTGCCGAGTTCGATCCCACTCACGGTCTTGCCGGCGGCCCGGGCCTGCAGGAAGGTATCGCGCTGGATGGTGTCGCCGAAGTTTCCGGGATCATGGGCCCGCAGGTAGCAGATACCGTCCCTGTCGATGAAGTAGAGGTGCGTGATGCCATGCCGCGCCTTGTTCGCCCGGTAGAGGTCCTGCACCACGCCGAGTAGCTTCAGGCGGTCCGAGTGGTCCACATAGGTCTGCCGCACTGATTCGTTCGTGGCGAAGCTATCCATGGCCGCCGAAAGCATCTTCGTGTCGCCCTGGAGAATGAGGTTGTAGACGCCCTGGGAGCGCTCCACGGCCGTCTTCGCAGTCAGGGCCAGGCTGTTCCTGGCAGAAACAAACATGATCCCCGAATAGACGATCACCATCAGCAGTTCCAGAATCAGGATGCCGCCCAGCATCTTGAATCGGATACTCCGTTTGAGAGCCCCGAAGTCCATGTGCTACCTCCCTGTGGCCGATGACCTCAGCCGATGATGTTTCGCGTGTCACGGATGAATGCCTTTTCGTCGTCTGGATCGTCGAGCTCTTTCGCAAGGAGGGTGATGAACTCCCTAAGTCGCTTGTCGTCCCGACCGGACTCCGATGACCACTTGCTGTGAATCTGGGTGAAGAGCAGCTCCCCAATCGGACCGATCCGACCCAGGAAAGTCTGCTTCAGCGCCCCGAGGACACCTGAATGGACCAGGTCGGCCGCTGCGGGAGGGGCCTTCGGCGGGGCCTTGGGCGCAGCTACCGAGCCGGGTTCGGGCAACACCTTTTCAAGCCGGTGAACCGCCTGGATCAGCGCCAGATTCACCAACTGGACGTTGGCCGTGGCGGCACACAGCGCAAGGACTGCCCCACGGGAGAAGGGCCTGAGGATGATGCGACCCCCGAAGTATCTCAGGTCCAGCCCGCCCGATTCGCCCTCCATGGCCTGCTGCACGAGGAAATCCTCGGAGAGAAGCCGCGCCATCCGCTGGAGCGCACTGGCCTCGTACTGGTCGGGAAAATGGGCGGCGAGGATGGTGCCTTCGGTGTTGTAGGTCAGCGCACCCACTGCGCCCGGAATGTTCAGAACCTGCTGGAGGATGTCGCGCATGGTGTTCACTGCCCATCCTTGCGGGCCGACAGCGCCTGTCGGATCCCTAACTCCACTTCCTCGGGTGAGCCCTCTTGGGTCAGGCTGACAGAGAGGTACGTTCCCCTGGATTTGAACAAGAGAACCTTTTCGGGCCCCGCATGCATTGCAGCAGCCTTCATATCCCCCAGTCCGAGGACCTCACCGATCGGGGTGCAGATCATGGTGGCCAGGTAAAGCCCCTTGGCGGCAAGCGCCTCCCCGCGCGCTCCGACATCCCCCCGGGGCACCCCGTTCTTCTCCATGAATACCGCTAGGGAAACCCCAGGGACCTCGCAAATGGTCTGCATGATGTCCTTGGACCGGGTTGCCGGAACGTGGGCGGAGATTGCCTCGGGTGGGGTGCTGACACGCGGATCCAGAACCCCGTGACGGGACTCGTCCAGCCACTGGTGTGCGGAAAGAAGCAGGTGCTCCCGGCGCTTCTGGATGGAGTGGCGGAGGCAGGTCACGTTGGGATGGAGTCGGAAACTCCCGCCGGGCCAGCTCATGATCCGATGGAACGCTTCTTCTCCGATGAGGTTCCCCACCTCAGCGTGGACGACTTCACCGTCCAGGAAGAAGACCTGCCCTTCCTGCTCCTGGTAGACCACCAGGACGGATCCGGAGAAGCGGTTCTGCCCCTCGAGTTGGATCACATCCGAAAGAGTCAGGTTGGAAACAGCCCCCTCGAACCCGGCGGTCGCGTCCCCTGCGTCCAGTTCCGAAAGCGTCAAGGCTAAGTCGGACCCGGTGGTGGGCAGGGATGGAAAAAGGTCCTGAGCCAACAGCGCCATGAGAAAGCCCTCAGAAGCATGTTTTCGGATGGGGAAGATCTGGTGGCCGGTTCTTGGAGAACCTATCGGCACAGGAATTCTCTACCTTTAGGTGTATTATTTCCAGTTACCTTGGGGAATCGTGCTCAAAGTCACTCCAGGAGTAGCTTGTACGGCCGTTCCTGGAGCCATGCGAAGATGCCGGGATGGAACCCCTTTTGCACGACCTCCTCCACGCCTGCCGCCGCCTTCACGCGGGCGGTCTGCTGGCAGCTTCGGACGGGAATTTATCCCTGCGCCTGCCGGATGGCCGTATTGCCATGACGCCCAGCGGCGTACCCAAGACGAGGGTGAAGATGGAGGATCTGGCCTATGTATCGCTCGATGGAACCATCCTGTCGGGCCGCCCCAGCAGTGAGCGAGCCATGCACCTGACCATCTACCGCGCCGTGCCCGAGGCCAGGGCCGTGGTCCACGCCCATCCGCCCACGGCCATCGCCTGGTCCCTGGCGCGGCCCGAATTGAAGGAACTGCCCTCGGACGGCCTGCCCGAGGTCATTCTGGCCGCGGGTCGCATCCCCATCGTGCCCATGGCCATGCCAGGCACGGAAGCCATGGGCACGAGCCTCCTGCCCTTCCTGCCGGCCCATCGCCTCATGATCCTGGCCCGCCACGGCGGTCTCTGCTGGGGCGAGCACCTGGACGAGGCCGTCGGCGGCATTGAGCGGCTCGAGCAGGTGGCGGAGATCCTGTGGAAGGCCGAAACCCTGGGTGGCGCGAAACCCCTGTCCACAGAGGAACTCGAGGAGTTGCGGGCACTGAGGTCGAAAATTGGACCGAAAATTATTTGAATTGAAACCGCAGATGACGCAGATAGAAATGCTGGCCGCTCACCTTTTCATCTGCGAAATCTGCGTCATCTGCGGTTAATCAACAGAGGCTTTCCATGAACCCCTTCGAGTCCCTCGGTCTGAAACACGACGGCCGCTCCCTCTGGGTGCTGGATCAGACTCAGCTTCCCGATGCGGAGGTGTGGCTGGACGGCAGCCAGCCCGAGGTCATGATCGACCTGATCAAGCGGTTGGCGGTACGCGGTGCGCCCCTGATCGGCGTGGCGGCGGCGGCGAGCCTGGCGACCTTCGCCAGTCGCGGCGCATCCGCATCCGATTTCGCCATCGCCTGTGCGGCCCTGCGGGCGGCCCGACCCACGGCTGTGAACCTCATGTGGGCCATGGATCGCATGAAGGACGCCGTTGAGCCCATGGCCGAGGCCTACGCCATCTTCACTGAGGACGTGCGGCTGTGTGAAGACATGGCCGCGCACGGCGCCGCGCTCATTCAGGATGGCGAAGGCCTCCTCACCCACTGCAACACCGGTGGCCTTGCCACCGCAGGCATCGGCACGGCCCTGGGCGTCATCCGCCGCGCCCACGAGCAGGGCAAGCACATCCACGTGTACGCGGACGAAACCCGCCCCCTGCTCCAGGGCGGCCGCCTCACCGCCTGGGAACTGACCCGGCTCGGCATCCCCGCGACCCTGATCACGGATAGTATGGCGGCCCTGCTGCTGCGCGACGGCCGGGTGCAGCGCGTGCTGGTCGGCTCCGACCGCGTGGCCGCCAATGGGGACTTTGCCAACAAGGTGGGTACCTACGGCCTGGCCGTGCAGGCCAGGTTCCACGGCGTGCCCTTCCATCCCGTGGCCCCCTTTTCCACCGTGGATCTGGCCTGCCCCAATGGCGCCGCCATCCCCATCGAGGAACGCGACCAGGCCGAAGTGCGCGGCTACGGAGCCCTCCGCTGGGCCCCGGTCGGCGTGCCCGCCTGGAACCCCTCCTTCGACGTCACCCCGGTGGAGCTCGTCACAAGTCTCGTGCTGGATCGCGGCGTGTTCAGTGCCGAGGAACTCAAGGTGGGTACCCTGGCCCGACTCTCGACCGCGCCGCCCGTGCACGGACCAATGGGGAGTCTCCCGCCCCCCGATTTCCTTGGACACCAAATTGGGGAAGAATCCCCATAGGAAGGTGCCAATGAAGAAGCATGGGAAGGCTCCTGCGGCTGCTGCGGGGTGAGGACCTGGAGGTGCTCTCGCGAGAGCTTGGGGTCACCGCCCACAAGATCGCGGCGTGGAAGGAGGGTTTCCTGAGGGCGGGATAGGCGGGACTCAAGTCACGCCAACCGGACGTTCAGGACG
>JANYAS010000190.1 GCA_025361205.1 Holophagaceae bacterium | reverse complement strand
TGACGCCGCGGGGCGCCCGGCTGGCTTCATCCCTCCGGGCGAGGGGTGGCGGGCTTCTCGATGCAGCGTCACGCTCGTCGCGCGTAGTACCTGCTACGCTTTGACTCGCGTTCCTCGCCTCGTTCGCCCGGCACCCCTCGCGCGGCAATGTGGGGTTTTGTTAGGCGCTCTTAGGAGATGCCCCGTGAACGACCTCGACCTGCGCGCCGCCAAGATCCGCCTGCTTTGCACCGACATCGACGGCGTACTCACCACCGGCGCCCTGAACTACGGCGCGGAACCCGGCCACACGAAGGCCTTCCATGTCCGCGACGGCGCGGCCATCAAGTGGCTACAGCGGGCCGGCATCCCCGTGGCCTTCATCTCCGGCCTGGATGCCGGGGCCACCCGGAACCGGGCCAAGGATCTGGGCGTGGAGGATTGTTTTGCCGGTCACCTCGACAAGAAGCCCGTGCTGGATCAGCTGTGCGCCAAGTACGGCTTGGCCTACGACCAGGTGGCCTACTTGGGCGACGACCTGCCGGACCTGCCCCTGCTCCGCTGTGTGGGCCTGGCCTGCTGCCCTTCAGACGCCGTGACCGAAGTGAAGGCCGCCTGCCACTGGGTGGTCGATGTTCCCGGCGGCCACGGCCTGCTGCGGGCCGTGGCTGAACGGATCCTCAAGGCCCAGGGCCGCTGGGCCGACATCCTGTCTACTTACGGAGTCACTGGATGATCCCCCGCCGACTGGCCCTCCTCCTGCTCGCCGCCCTGCCCCTTTGCGGCCAGGACGCCGCCATCGGCCTCAAGGTCCACGGCCTGGTCCCTATGAGCGACCTGAGGGACCTCACCAACGGCCAGTTGGGCCTCGGGGTTTCCGTCTTTGTGGAGGTCCCAGTGAGTGAGGGCATCCGGCTCCGACCTACCCTCGGCGCCCAGCAGATTCCCAAGGGCGACACCCTGGGCCTGGCCGGCACCAAGACCCGCGTGACCTCAGTGGATCTCATGCTCGATGCCCTCTGGTTCCCGGGCGAGACTCCCGAGCACGGACCCTACCTCATCGGCTCCATCGGCGGGCAGCAGTGGCGGGTGAGCGCCACCGGCAGCAGCCCCTCGACCCTTTCGGCCACGCGCCTGGGCTTGGCAGGCGGCATCGGCTACCAGTTCTCCCCGCACCTCGGTGCGGAAATGAAGGGATTCTGGAGCCCCATCGAAAAGAACCTCACCGCCACGGGACTGACGCTTGGCGCCAGTTGGCGGTTCTGACGAACCCTACTTCAGGCCGCGCTTTTCGAGCAACGGTTCGACCTTTGGGTCACGCCCGCGGAAGCGCTGGTAGAGCAGCGCCGGATCCTCGGTGCCGCCCTTGGAGAGCACCTCGTTACGGAACTTGGCCGCGGTGGCGGGATCGAAGAGGTTGCCCTTCACCTTGAAGGCCTGGAAGGCGTCGCTGTCCAGCACCGCGCTCCAGATGTAGCTGTAGTAGCCCGCCGCGTAGCCGCCCATGATGTGGCTGAAGTAGGGGCTGCGGTAGCGGGGCGGGATCTCGGCCAGGAGGCCCCATTTTGCCAGGGAGGCCTTCTCGAAGGCGGCCGTGTCCTGGGGCTTGGGGTCGGTCAGCGTGTGCCAGTCCATGTCCAGCAGCGAGGCCGCCATGTACTCCACCGTGGCGAAGCCCTGGCCGAACGTGGCGGCCTTCTTCATCTTCGCCACCAGGGCATCCGGGATGAGCTCGCCCGTCTTGTAGTGCCGGGCGTAGAGCTTCAGCACTTCGGGTTCCATGGACCAGTTCTCCATGACCTGGCTGGGCAGTTCCACGAAATCGCGAGGCGTGCCCGCCGTGCCGCGGTAGCGGCCCGCATAGAAGAGGCCATGCAGGCCGTGGCCGAACTCGTGGAAGAGCGTGCGCACCTCATCCGACGTCAGCAGCGCGGGCCGGTCCCCCGCCGGGGCGGTGAAGTTGCAGACGTTCACCACCACGGGATCGACCTTCTTCCCGTCCTTGATCCAGGCGCCCTGGTAGTTGCTCATCCAGGCGCCCCCGCGCTTGCCCGGCCGCGGATGGTAGTCCACGTAGATGAGGCCCAGGTGCCGGCCATCCTGCTCCTTCACCTCGAAGCAGCGAACGTCCTTCTGATAGACCGGAATGGTCTTCACCTCGGTGAAGGTGATGCCGTAGAGCCTCCCGGCGACGGCGAAGGCCCCTTCACGCACCTTGTCGATGGCGAAGTAGGGCTTCACCGTTTCCTCGTCGAAGTCGTACTTGGCCTGTTTGACCCTTTCGGCGTAGTAGCGCCAATCCCAGGGTTCGAGTTTCGTACCGGGAAGATCCTTGGCCATCATGGCCTGCAGCTCGGCACGCTCCTTCTTGGCGACCTCCAGCGCGGGCATCCAGATCTGGTCCAGCAGGCCGTAAACGCCTTTGGGATTCTTGGCCATGTTCTCTTCGAGCACGAAATGGGCCCAGGTCTTGTAGCCCAGCAGCTGCGCCTTTTCCACCCGCAGCGAGGCCACGCGGCTCACGATGGCGTTGGTGTCAGTGTCGCCGCCCTGGTTGCAGCGCTCCAGATAGCCCGTGAGGAGGCGCTGCCGCAGCGCGCGGTTCTGCGCGTACTCGAGGAAGGGCCAAATGCTGGGACCGTCCAGGGTGAATAGCCACTTCCCGTCCTTGCCTGCCTTCTTGCCAGCCGCCGCCGCGGCCATCCTTACCCCCTCGGGCAGCCCCGCGAGGTCGGCGGGGGTCTCGACCACGAGCTGGAACGCCTTGGTGGCCTTGAGCACGCGATCACTGAAGTCCACGCCCAGCTTCGACTGCTCGGCGTTGATGGCGCGCATGCGGAGCTGCTGCTCGGGGGTCAGGGCCGCTCCGGCCCGCACGAAGCCCTTGTAGGTGTTTTCGAGGAGCCGCGCCTGGTCGGGCGCCAGTTTCAGGTTCGCCCGCTGGTCCCACACCGCCTTGACGCGCTGGAAGAGCTGCGCGTTAAGATGGATGTCATCGCGGTGGGCCGCCATCAGGGGCATCACCGCGCGGTTCACGGCCTGCAGCTGCGGGTTGGTCTCGGCGCCAGTGAGGTTGAAAAAGACCGAGCCCACCCGGTCCAGGAACTGCCCCGAAAGCTCCAGGCCAAGGATGGTGTTTTCAAAGGTCGGCGCCGCCTGGAGTGCCGCAATGGCCGCGACCTCCCCCTTCTGGCGCACCATGCCCTCCTTCAGGGCCGGCAGGAAGTGGTCCTCTATGATTTCGGCGAAGGGCGGGACGCCGAAGGGCGTCTTCCAATCCGCGAAGAAGGGATTGGGTGCGGCAGCAGCAGGATCGGCGGCAAGCGCGGGCAGGGTCATGAGAGCGGCCAGGACGGAAAGCGTGCGCATGGGAACTCCGGGGAATGCATTCATCACCATAGCATCATCATGCGAGGCAAGGTTTGTCCATGGGGTTCATAAACAGACCTTTGCTATAGATTCTATTGATATAGTCCAACCGGTTCTCAACCTCAATCATCTCTCCTGGAGGCAGTCATGAAGGCGAATTGGATCTACGCCCTCCCCGTGGTCCTCGTGCTCGCTGGGTGCCAGTCCAAACCTGCCGCAGGGCTTGCCGAAGCGGACCGCGCCGCCATACGGGCGACCTTGGACGCGGCGTTGCGGCTGGGCAAGGTGCCCGCCAATGCCCAGGTGAAGGATTGGAACGCCTACTGCGCGCTGTACTACGCCGAGAACGCCACCCTGCTCGCTGCCAACGAGCCCGCCATCAAGGGGCTTCCGGCCATCACCAAGTTCATGAACACCTTCCCACCCATCACGGCCTTCGCACCGAAGATCGAGACCATCGACGGGGAGGGCGGCACTGCTTACGTCAAGGGCACCTACGAAATGACCATCCAGGCCACGCCGCAGCTCGCCATGAATGACAAGGGCAAGTACCTCGAGGTGTGGAAGCGGCAGGCGGATGGTTCCTGGAAGGCGATCTACGACAGCTTCAGTTCGGACCTGCCCATGACCCCGCCGCCCCAGCCGGATCTCACGAAGAAGTAGGGGAAGGGTCCACTTTCACGAACGCCGTGTCGCCTGAAGGTGCAACGTCGTACGTCTCGCCCCCACTGTGTTGCGGGGGCGCCCTGAGGGACCGTGACGGAATAACCATGGTTGAGTTCGTCATTCTGTTACGGCCCCTTATGGCGTTCTCGCCATTTTCGAGAAGGGTTGTTTTATTAGGACGGCTTAGGCGCCCTTATGGGCGTGCGCCCGCGGCAGGAGCGCCGCATCGGCCTTGGCGCCGTGGCACTTCCGACAAAATTCCAGGCCAGGTAGGACCAGCCCGGCGGCCTTCGCCGCAGCCAGATTTTTCATGACGGGCATGGCCTTGTAGTCAGCTCCGTTGCCGTGGCAGGACTCGCAGTCGAGCCCCTTCTTCGCGTGGGCCGTGGCCGACCAGGAATCGAACTGGGTGCGATGGCACAGCTTGCACTTCTCGGGGCCCACGGCCGCATGGCCGTTGTTCGCGAGGGAGGGCATCGGGTTCGCCGGTACCGTTGCGGAGGCCACCGGCGCGGGGGCAGGAGCGGGTGCCGGGGCCGATGTCAGGGCTGGGGCCGGCGCCATTTTAGCGGCCGGGAGAGGCTGGGCCGGCACAGGTACCGGGGGGGTCGCGTGGACCGGTGGGGCGCTCGCCTTCGGAGCCGAGGTGGCCGTCTTGGATGCGGAGGGCTCGGCCACCGCTGCGGGTGGCGCTTCCGGTTTCGGCTCGGCGGATGCAGGGACGGGTTGGGCGGCGGGCTGGACTGCGGGTGTATCGGCAGGCGGCGCCGCCACGGGCTTCTCGTCGCAGGCCAGGAGCAGGAGTACGAGCATCAAGGTCGAACCAGCGAATCGGCGCATGGGAGCTCTCCAGGGACGGTGATTCCCCGATGGTAGACCCCTTCTCAAGGCAGACGACCGATGGATCACCACCCCCTTCCCTTCCTCCCACGTCAAGATCGAAGGTTGATAATTCGGTAAAAGAATTTCATTGATTTCTACTTGAATCGCCCAAGGATGGGACCAGGGCCCGAACCCAAATGAAACGGGGGCCCGCTAAGGAGGATTTATGGGCAACGATAAGAAACCCAAGAAAGCCAAGCCGCCAGTCGTACACGGCGCCACGTCCAAGGGAGGGGGACTCGCCGGGACCTTGGCCGATGCTGCGAAGAAGTCCGCCCTCGCTCCGGCGAAAAAGAAGAAATAGCAGCGGTTCTAGGCCGTCCCGTCACCGGGCTGAAAAGCCGTGGTGACGGGGCGGTCCGAATCCGAGCCTATTTCTCGGTCTTGTTGAAGGTCAGGTTCCGCACCAGGTCCTCGGTCTTCCAGGGGGCGGAAGCGCCACCCAGGTACTTCTGGAACCACTCCAGGTGGGCGTTGTAATAGACAGGCATGGACTTCAGGGCGTCTGGCCAGTGGCCATCGTTCTTGAAGACAATGAGGCGACTGGGCACGCCCCTCTCCTGCAGGCCCGTGAAGAACTGCAGGCTCTGGGTGTAGGGCACCCGGTAGTCGCGCTCGCCGGTGAGGATCAGGCAGGGCGTCTTGAAGGCCTGCACGTGGCTACTGGGGTTCATGCGCTCGTAGGCGTTGGCCTTGTCCCAGGGCGTGCCCGTGAGGTCGTGCTCGGGGAACCACAATTCCTCAGTGGCGCCGTGCATGGAGCGCAGGTCGTAGACGCCCATCATCGCGGCCAGGGCCTTGAACCGGGTCGGGTGGCCCTCCAGCCACATCATGGCGTAGCCGCCCCAGCTCCAACCCATGGCCCCCATGCGGTCCTTGTCCACGTAGGGCAGCGCCGCCAGGTGGTCCGTCACCTTCTCGATGTCCGTCATGACCTTGCCATCCCAGTCGCCACTGATGGCGTCCGTGAAGGCCTGGCCGTAACCCGTGGAGCCGTGGGGATTGGGGAAGGCCACGATGTAGCCCGCGCCGGGATAGACTTGCCAGTCGCCCCGCAGCGTGTCGGACCACATCATCTGCGGACCCCCGTGGACGTTGAGGATCAGCGGGTACTTCTTCGCCGGGTCGAAGCCGTGGGGCTTCACCAGGAAGACTTGGATGTCCCTGCCGTCGGCCCCCTTCACCCACTGTTCCTCGGCGGGACGGAGGTCCACCTCCTCGGCCACGGTCTGGTTGAAGGCCGTCAGCTGCTTCAATGCCTGCGTCTCGAAGCCGTAGCGCCAGATCTCCACGGGCTCGCCCACCCGGGTCTTGGTGAGGAAGACCGCCTTCTGATCTGGGCTCACGAGGAATTCCTTGATGCTCTGGCCTTCGAGCATGCGGGTGATCTTGCCCGTGGTCACGTCCACCCGGTGCAGCGGCCAGCGGCCCTTTTCCTGCACCGTGAACCAGATCGTCTTGCCATCCGCGGACCACTGGAAGGCATCCACCCAGTTGTCGATGGCCTCGGTCAGGACCTTACGGGTCTTGGCGGCGCGATCGTACACCGCGAGCCGGAAACGGTCGGATTCATGGCCGGGCTGGGTCTGCAGCTTGTAGGCAATGAAGCGCCCGTCCGGCGAGTACTTCGGGTCGCTATCGGCGGCGGGGTTGTCGCCAGTGATGCACCGGGGCGTGCGGTCGCCGTCGAGGGAGATGAGGAAGAGGTCATTGTTGGTGGTGCGGGCCGTCATGGGATCCGTGTTCGTGGTGACACAGAGCTCCTTGCCATCGGGACTCAGGTCCCAGCTCTGCCAGAAGCCCGGATAGTCCTGCTTCCCGGACGTGATGGCCTCCACCTTGCAGTCGAAGGTGCTGGTGAAGAGGTGCGTGTACTGGAAGTCGCGCCATTCGGTCCAGTGGCGGTAGAGCAGCGAATCGGCCAGGTGGGCCTGCACGGGGCCGCTCTCCAGCTTCTCGCTCAGTTCCTTGTGTTTCGCACCGTCCGTCATGGCCTCAGGGAACACGGAAGCCTCGAACACCACCTGGTTCCCGCCCGCCAGCAGCTTCGGTGCCCCGACGCCGGGCTCGAACCCGGTGAGCTTGCGGGCCTCGCCGCCGCTGGCGTCCAGGGCCCAGAACTGACTGCCGCCCTCGCGATTCGAGAGGAAGAAGAGCGTCTTGCCATCCTTCGACCACTGGGGCGCCGTATCCGCCTTGCCGGAAAACGTGAGCTGCTTCGCCGCCCCGCTGGCCGTCTCCAGCACCCAGAGCTGGGTGTTCCGCTTGGCCGCCTTCAGGTCCTGGCTGGAGACCTCGAAGGCCAGCCTGGTTCCGTCCGGACTGAGGGCGAGGTGCTGCACGCCCTTGAGCCGGTAGAGGTCCTCGATGGAGAAGGCCCGCTTCTCCACCGCCATGGCGGGCGTGATGGCGATGAGGACTGGAACCAGGAACCGGTGCAGCAGAAACACGAAAACCTCCGGACAAGAACCTTCAGAATCGCATGGAGATGCTGAGAGCCCCAAACCCCACCCTGCGCCTTGCTATCCTGGACCATGCTGAATCCCACGCTTCCTGAGGCCCCCCGCGACCGGGGGATCTTCTGCAACCGGACCCTGAACCTACGCTCGGTGCGGGCCATCGGCTATGACATGGACTACACCCTGGTGGACTACCGGGTGGATGCCTTCGAGCACATGGTTTACGCCCAGGCCCGGGAGCGGCTGGCGGCCGAAGGGTGGCCGGTGGATGGACTCGAATTCGATGCGCAGATGGTGACGCGGGGTCTGGTGATCGACACCGAACTGGGGAACCTGGTGAAGGCCGACCGCTTCGGCTTTGTGAAGCGGGCCATGCACGGCACGCGGATGCTCGGCTATGCCGAACAGAGGGAGGCCTACGCTCAGGTGCTGGTGGACCTGAACGACCCCCGGTGGGTGTTCTTGAACACTCTGTTTTCTCTGTCGGAGGGCTGCCTCTACGCCCAGGCCGTGGATCTGCTGGACCGGCGGGCCCTGCCCCGCGTCTTCGAGTACGGGAGTCTGTACCGCCATGTGCGGGCGGGGGTAGATGCGCAGCACATCGAGGGTCATCTCAAGGCCGAGATTGCCGCGGCCCCGGATCGCTACGTGGTGCAGGATCCCGAAACGGCCATGGCCTTGCTGGACCAGAAGATCGCGGGCAAGAAGCTGCTGCTCATCACCAACTCCGAATGGACCTTCACGTCGAAGATGATGACTCACGCCTTCGACCGCCACCTGCCGGAAGGCATGACCTGGCGCCAGCTCTTCGAAGTGGTGATCGTCAGCGCCCGCAAGCCCACCTTCTTCACCGAACGGGGACCCTTCTTCGAGGTGGTGGACGAGGAGGGGCTCCTGCGCCCGGTCACGGGCCCCCTGCGGAGCGGCGGCATCTACCTGGGCGGCTGCGCATCCCAGGTGGAGCGCGACCTGGGCGTCTCCGGCGACGAAATCCTGTACGTGGGCGACCACATGTTTGGCGATGTCCACGTAAGCAAGCGCACCCTCAGCTGGCGCACGGCCTTGGTGCTGCGCGAGATGGAGGCCGAGGTAACGGCCCTGGAGGCCTTCCGGCCCACCGAGCTGCGCCTCCTGTCCCTGATGGAGAACAAACGCGTGCTGGAGGCCCGGCTGTCCCAGGCCCGGCTCGCCCTCCAGCGCCTGCATGCGGGCTACGGCCCCGCCCCCGATACCCGCGTGCCCATGGTGGAGGCCGGTGTGCAGGACCTCCGCACCCAGCTGCTGGCCCTCGACGCGGTAATCGGCCCCCTGGCCCAGGTCGGCACCGAGCTGACCAATCCGCGCTGGGGCCTGCTCACCCGCGCCGGCAACGACAAGAGCCACCTCACCCGGCAGATCGAACGCTATGCCGACATCTACACCAGCCGCGTGTCGAACTTCCTCCTGGCCACGCCCTTCGCCTATTTCCGGTCCCCGCGAGGCATCCTGCCGCACGATCCCGGGGATCACTTGGCTGCGTACACCGTCGCGCCGTAGTGCTCGGGATCCCGGGGCTTGGCGCTGTTCCAGTGGCCGTAGGCATGGGATTCATCGGTCTTCACGTGCAGGGTGTAACTGCCTTTGGGCAGGCTGATCACCTCGTCGGCACACCGGTTCTTGCTGGAGCCCCCGGCATGGTGGGTGCGTTTCGGCTCCATCTCCCACACGCGTTTCCCGGCCCCATCCTCGATCCAGGTCGTATCCGCCATCTCGTCGTCGTCCGCCTCGCCGATGGCGTAGATCCGCACGGCCTGGGTCCGGGCCAGGGTGAACCCAGCAATTCGGTCCTCGCGGTTCCCCACGCGCACCAGTTCGGCCATCACGGGCCCCGAGTCCGGCATGGGCCGCAGTGATAGCGCGCTGACGTCTCCTTCTTTCGGCAAGGAGAGCGTCAGGCCATAGAGCCCGGGATCGCAGGGAGGCGCCGCGTTCCAGTCCGCCGGCGAGTGGGAGTCGTCCGTCACGAAGGTGGCCACGTAGTCGCCCGGTGGGAGTTGGATGGTTTCCACCTGGCGCAGGTTCTTCCGGGCCCCACCCGCATACTGGGCCTTTCCGGGCGTCATCTCCCAGACGCGGGTCCGGGTGTGGGCGTCGAGAATCCAGCCGGAGTCGTTCATCCGCCGGTGCGAGCCCTCACCCACGGCATAGATGTGCAGGGAGACCTGCCGCTGCACATGAAAGGCCTGGTTCCACTCGCCGTTGTCGGCGGTGGCGGCCAGGGCGATGGCCACGTGGTTCCAACGCAGGGGCGCCTCGAAGGTCGCCACCTCGCGAGGGTCGCCCGAAGGCAGGTAGAGCTCCATGCCGTAGTTCCCCACCTGCTCCCCCCAGTGCCGCAGCAGGCTGGCGTCGTCCGCCCCGAAGGCGGCCAGGAAGCCGTGGGGCCGCGGGTTGGCCTGGGCCTGGAGTGCGCGGCGGTCGATGTTGCGGGTCCACTGGGCGAAGAGGAGGCTCTGGCCGAAGCCATGGTTGGCGAAGTAGGCCTCATAGCTGCCCGCGGGCAGGTCCAGATACTGATCTGCGATCCGGTATTCCCAGTTCCGCTTGGTATTCGATCCATCCATCTGCCAAACGACTTCGCGCGTGGCGGCATTGAGGATCCAGCCATAGGCGAAGAGCGGACTGTCCTCGGCGGCGGGGCCGAGGTGCCGCAAGCCCCGCAGCCCGGCACCCCGCGCATAGACGTGGACCTTCATGGCCTTCGGCAGCGTGAACCCCTGTTGGCGCACCTCGGCGGCTTCGAGACCATGCAGGGCCACGATGCGCGGTTCTGCACCCTTCAGAACCACCGGGGCGAAGGAGGCCAGGAGCACAAATACGGCCAAGGCCTGGATCACGCGGACCAGGCCGGCAGCTTCGGACATCAGGAACGGCAGCATGGAAACCCCCGGAATGATTCCAAGCTAACCCTTTGCCGGGGCCAGTTTGGACCAGATCGGTGAACGGCGGATCCCCACCGGCGAACGGACCCGGAGGCTGCCCAAGGGTTTGAACACCCCGAGCCTTGGCAGGCCCTTCCTCGCGGCCTTCAACTCACCGTCACAGCCCCGCCCATTCCGCCAGCACCCGCTGGGCCTGGAGGATGGGCCCATCCTGAGTGCCCTGAATGGGCAGGCGCACGGCGCCGTCGGGGCTCAGGCTGGCGCCCTTCTGCCGCCCCACCCAGGCCATCATCTTCACCGGGTCGAGCGGTGTCTGGGGACTGAGCCGGAACTTGAGCATGCCCTTGTCCACGGCCACTTCGCAGACGGCGAGTACCTGGGCCCGCAGCTTCACCTTGAGCAGCTCGAAGAAGCGCAACGTATCGCCCTCGTCCTCGGGGATGCGGCCAAAACGATCCTCCAGATCCAGCTTGTACAGCTCCAGGTCCTTCTCGTTCCGCAACCGCGAGATGCGCTTGTAGGCCACCAGCCGCTCGCTGGCCTGGTCGATCCAGCGCCGGCTCAGCTGGGCCCCCGGTGACAGCCCGTCGAGCTTCAAGTCGAAGGTGCCGCTGGGCTGGCCTTGCAGTTCCTGAAGGGTTTCTTCCAACAGTTTCACGTAGAGCTCGAAGCCGATGTCGTGGATGTGGCCCGACTGCTCGCCGCCCAGCAGGTTGCCGGCGCCCCGCAGCTCGAGGTCCATGGCCGCAACGCGGAAGCCCGAGCCCAGTTCCGAGAAATCCTCCAGGGCCTGGAGGCGCTTGCGGGCGTCCTCACTGATCTCGTGCTTGGGCGGGATTAGCAAGTAGGCATAGGCCGGCACATCGCTGCGACCCACCCGGCCCCGCAGCTGGTAGAGCTGACTGAGGCCGAAGGCATCGGCCCGGTGGACGATGAGCGTGTTGGCATTGGGCACGTCGAGACCGTTCTCCACGATGGTGGTGGCCACCAGCACGTCCACCCGGCCCTCCATGAAGGCCAACATGGCCTGCTCCAGGGCTTCGTCGCTCATCTGCCCGTGACCCACCGCCACGCGGGCATCCGGCACCAGTTGGCGCACGCGCTCGGCGATGGCCACGATGGACTCCACGCGGTTGTGGACAAGGTAGACCTGGCCGCCCCGCCGCAGTTCGAACTGGATCGCCGTCTGCACCAGTTCGTCGCTCCAGGGGGCTACCACGGTTTCGATGGCCAGGCGGTCCTTGGGCGGGGTCTCGATAAGGCTGATCTCGCGCAGGCCCGTGAGGCTCATGTGCAGGGTGCGGGGGATGGGCGTGGCGCTCAGCGCCAGCTGGTCCACGTTGAGGCGCAGCTTCTTCAGCTTCTCCTTGTGGCCCACGCCAAAGCGCTGTTCCTCGTCGATCACCACCAGGCCCAGATCCGCGAACTTCA
>JANYAS010000142.1 GCA_025361205.1 Holophagaceae bacterium | reverse complement strand
GGTAGCAACGCGAGGTGTCAAGGGTCCCTCGAGCAGGCGGTCCCGGAGGGATTCACCTTCGAGCAGTTCCATCACCGCAAACACGGTGTCATCCACATGGCCGATGTCGAAGATGCCCGTGATGTTCGGGTGGTTCAGCGCCGCCACCGCCTTGGCTTCCCGCTCGAAGCGTGCCAACGCATCGGGGTTCTTCGCCAGATCCTCAGGCAGCACTTTCACCGCCACCATGCGATCCAGCCGGGTGTCCTTGGCCTTGTACACCTCGCCCATGCCGCCCGCGCCGATGGGAGCAAGGATCTCGTAGGGGCCGAGCTTGGTGCCGGAGGCGAGGCTCATCGACCCTCCTTCATTTGTCCCAGGATGATGCTGTACCGATCCAGGGATCTGAGGGACACGAGATCAGAGTCGTTCTCGATCCACTGCCAGTGAATGAACCCATGCTGTGCGGCCTGGTCCAGGCAGTCGAGGGCGGTATCCGGCTCGCTGGCCTGGGCATAGAAACAGGCCAGGTTGTAGAGCACTGCGGTGTCCTCTGGCCCCATGGCCAGGGCCTCCGACGCCCACTTCAGGGCCCGCTCCCGGTGCCCCAGACGCATCAGCGCGTTGGCCCCGTAATACACCGGGCGCGGGTCTTCCGGAGTGATTCGCCGGTTCCTTTCCGCGGCCGCCAGGCAGCGCCGGGTCGCCGCTTCCGCATCCTCGGCCCGGCCCAGGCTCGCGTAGACCACCGAGAGCAGGCCCGGCAGGGATTGGTCCTCAGGCCGAAGCTGCTCGGCGGCCTCGAACAACCGGGCGGCGTCCTCCAGGCGGCCTTGGGCAAAGCAGCTGCGGGCATAGAGGTTGTTGGCATCGTAGAGTTTCGGATTCAAGGCGAGGGCCGTCCGGAAGGCCTGGTCGGCCTCGTCGTAGTGCTTGCTGAGGCTGGCGAAAAACCCCCGGGAGGCGTGGCACTCGGCGTAGTCAGGGGCCAGGCGCAAGGCCTTCAGACTGGCCTGGTCCGCCCGGTCCAGGTCCTCTGCCTGTCCGCCATAGTAGTAGTAGCTGTAGGCGCTTGCATCCGCGATGCCTGCGTGCGCAAGGGCGTACTGGGGATCGAGGTCCACGGCCATCTGGAACATCCGGATCGCATCGAGCATTCCCTCCTGCGCCATCATGTAAAGGAACTGCCGGCCGCGCAGGTAGCATTCATAGGCCTCGACGCTCTGGGTTGGCGTCCGGGCGAGGGCTTGGCGATCCTGGTCGGTCAAGACGAGGCGGAGCGCTTTCACCACCTGTTCCGTGATCTCATCCTGGATGGCGAAAATGTCGCTCAGATTGCGGTCATAGCGGTCCGACCAGAGATGGAACCCTTCGGATGCCTTGATGAGCTGGACGGAGACCCGCAGGCGCTCCCCGGCCTTCCGCACACTGCCTTCGAGAATGGTGGTCACGTGCAGTTGCTGGGCGATTGCAGCCACGTCCCCGCCGTTTTCCTTGAAGCGGAAGGAGGCGGTACGGGAGGCGACACGCAGGTTGGGGATTCGCGTCAGGGCGTGGATCAGTTCGTCAGCCAGACCCTCGCAGAAGTAGTCCTGGTCCCGGCCGGAGCTCATGTCCCTGAAGGGCAGCACTGCGATGGAAGGCGTGGCGTCCTGGGACTGGGGTGCGGCCTGGGAAGCCCCGTCGGAAAGGGACTCCAGGGCGAAGGCCAGGTCACGCATGGACTGGAAACGCGCCTCTGGGCGCTTCTCGAGGCAATGCCGGACGATGCGGTCCACTCCCGGCGGCAGGCCACCCGGAGTGGAGTCCATGGCCGGGGGATCTTCCTTCAGAACCGCTGCGAGGGTGTCCGCAGCCGTTGCGCGGGCGAAGGCTTTGCGGCCCGTGAGCATCTCGTAGAACACCACTCCAAAGGCGAAGAGGTCGCTGCTGGAACCCACGGGCTCGCCCCGCGCCTGTTCAGGGCTCATGTAGCCTAAGGTGCCCAGGATTAGGCCATCCTGTGTCTGGTGCCCCTGAGTCAGGGCCTTGGTGGGCAGAAGGGACTGGGATCCTGGGTCGAGTGGCTGCACCTGCTTGGCGAGGCCAAAGTCGAGGATCTTGAGGTGCCCATCCGAGGTGATCCACAGGTTCTCAGGCTTGAGGTCCCGATGGATGAGGCCCTTACTGTGGGCCGCGGCCAGGCCGTGGGCCATCTGAATGGCGAGGTCGATGGCCTTGCGCCAGGGGACGCCCCCGCCGCCCAGCCGCTGGCGCAGGGTTTCGCCCTCGAGCAGTTCCATCACTATGTAGGCGGTGCCCTCTTGCCGCCCCACATCGAAAATGGCCAGGATGTTGGGATGGTTCAGCGCTGCCACAGCCTTGGCTTCGCGCTCGAAGCGGGCAAGGGCATCAGGGTTCTTCGCAAAGTCTTCTGGCAATACCTTCACAGCTACGAAGCGATCCAGCCGCGTGTCCTTCGCCTTGTAGACTTCGCCCATGCC
>JANYAS010000127.1 GCA_025361205.1 Holophagaceae bacterium | reverse complement strand
CTTGGCGATGCCGAGAGGCACCGAGACCAGGTAGGTGAGGAAGAAAGTCCACAGGCCCAGACTGATGGAGACGGGCAGCTTCTCGCGGATCAACTGCCAGACGTCCTTGTTATGGAAGAAACTCTTGCCCAGATCGAAGCGGGCGAACTGACCCATGGTCTGGGCGAAGCGCTGCGAGGCAGGCTTATCGAAGCCATACAGCGTCCTGATCTCCGCGATGCGCTCGGCGTCAACCCCCTGGCGCCCGCGATACCCTATGCCGCTCGTCGAAGGTCCCTCGCCCCCGGCGTTCCGGCCCTGCATCTGAGAAACGATCTGTTCCACGGGTCCGCCTGGAACGAACTGGATCACCACGAAGGTGATAGTGAGAATCCCGAAGAGGGTGGGAATCATCAGCAGGAGACGTTTCAGAATGTAGGTCCACATGGCATCCTCCTAGCGTTGCTTCGCCCACCACGTCGAGATCACCCAGCCCTCGGCCTGGAAGTAACGGGGCGCCACCTTCGGTTCCTCGAACTTGCCGGCCCGGTAGCTGATGCGGAAGGCATTGCTGTACCACTCCGGCACGAAATAGTAGCCATGGCGCAGCACGCGATCCAGGGCCTTCAAGCGCGCCACCAGCTCGGGGCGCGTATTGGCCGAGACCGCAAGCTCCACCAGCGCGTCCACAGCAGGATCCTTGACGCCCATGAGATTGCTGGAACCTTCGCTGGTGACCGCCGCCGACATGAAGCGGTCCTTCAGCTCGCTCCCCGGGGCCTCGGTGCCCCTGGAACGGATGCTCGTCAGATCGAAATCGAAGACGTCCAGTCGTTTCTGCAGCAGGGCGAAATCCACCTCGCGGTACTGACACTGGAAGCCGAGCTTCGCGAGGGCCTGCATGTAGGGCGTGACGATCCGGCCCAAGGTGCCCTGGCTATCCAGGAATTCGAGGGTGAACGCCTCCCCCTTCGCATTCCGGAGGGCGCCCTCCCGGAAGGTCCAGCCTGCCTCCGCCAGCAGACCCTTGGCTGCCCTCAAATTGGCCCGCAGACTTCGCGGCGGATCCGTAGCGGGGGGCAGCGGCACCGGCTGGGTGAAGATCGCCGGTTTAAGTTTGGGCTGAAGCGGGTCCAGCACCGCCAATTCCTCGATCCCAGGCAGCCCCTTGGCCTCGAAATCACTCGCATCGAAGAAGCCTCGGATGCGGGTGTAGCTGTTGTAGAAGAACTGCCGGTTCATCCATTCGAAATCCATAGCCATTCCGATGGCCTGGCGGACCCGCACATCCGAGAACTTCTCCCGCCGGGTATTGATATAGAAACCCTGGAAGTCGGCTGCATTGTGGCTCTCCAGGTTCCGCCGGATCAGTTCGCCCGACCGGAACTTGGGGCCCGTATAGATCCGCGCCCATTCTCGAGCCGAGAATACCTCTAGGTAGTCGAACTCGCCCGCCTTGAAGGCCTCGGTCTGGGCGGTGCTGTCCTTGTAGATCTTGTAGGTGACGCGCTCGAAGTTATAGAGTCCCCGCCGCACATTGAGATCCCGGGCCCAGTAATTCGGATTCCGCTGATAGGTGATGTCCTTGCCGAAATTCACCCGGCCGATTTTGTAGGGGCCACTGGCGATGGGCTCTTCCATGATGATCTGGTCGAAGGGCTTGCCGGCCCCCCACTCCTGGCTGAATACCGGCAGGCCGCTGCCGACGACCAGGGGCAACTCAGCGCTCGAACGCTTGAAGTCAAACCGGATGACACGCTCGCCGAGCACGGTGGCGGCCTTCACGTCCGCGAAGTAGGCCCGGTATGCGGGGTGGGAGAGCTTGCCGGTCAGGGTGTCGAAGCTGTGTTTCACATCCGCTGCCTGAACCGGTTTCCCGTTATTGAAGCGCGCAGCAGGGTTGAGTCGGAAGGTCACGGAGAGCCGGTCTGGGGCCACGGCGACATCTTCGGCCAGCAGTCCGTAGGCCGTGGTGGGCTCGTCGTAGGTGCCCGTTAGCAGGGTCTCGAACATCAATTCGCTGACGCCAGGAGGTGTATTGCCCTTCAAGGTGAAGGGGTTGTACTTATCGAACTGGGTGATTCGTGTAGGCGCCACCAGGGCGATCTCCCCGCCCTTGGGAGCGTCTGGATTGGCCCATTCGAAGTGGTGGAATCCAGCCGGATACTTGATGTCTCCGAACTGCGAGAAGGCGTAGGAGGCTGCCAGGGGCAGCGCTAGAGCCACGGCAGCCAGGCCCACAGCAATCCTATGCAACCAGGATGCGGGACGGTTTCTGAAGACCGGTAGGGGCGCCATGCCCTGATTCTGCCAGATCCGCTAGAATCACATGTTTCGCTTCTTCATTCTGTCCGTCCTGGAATGCCGTGAACCGGAGCAAAAACGCCTGGATCCGATGCCCATCAAGGAAAGAAAAGTCCTCATTTCAGCACTAGCTCTCGGCCTGGTCGCCTTGTTCTGGGGGACCAGCTTCGCGGTCATCAAGGACATCATCGACACCATCCCGCCCTTCACCCTGATGATGTTGCGCTTCGGGTTGTCGACCCTCCTGCTGGCCATGTTCTTCGGCCACCGCCTGCGGCAGGTGACCGGGCGGCAGTTCCGGAACAGTGCGATCATCGGCCTGTTCCTGTCCGTGGCCTTCATCGCCCTGATCCTGGGGATCAAGCACACTACGGCCTCGAACCAATCCTTCCTGGTGGGGGCCAGTGTCATCTTCGTCCCGTTCCTGGCCTGGATCATCAGTGGCCGCAGGCCTGACCGGTTCGCCATCAGTGGCGCCTTGCTGGCTGCGTCCGGGATCGCGCTGCTGACGCTGAACAGCTCGTTCGCCATGAACAAGGGGGACCTGCTTTCCATCCTTTGCTCCTTCTCCGTGGCTTGCCACATGGTGGCCATTGAAAAACTGGGGCGAGATGGAGACCCGATCGCCTCGACGATCATCCAGTTTGCCGTTGCCTCAGTGTGCTTTCTGCTGCTCACTGGGCTGTTCGAGTCCTACCGCATCGAGCTCATCCCAAAGCTCTGGAAGGCGCTGATCTACCTGGCGATCGTGACCACGGTCATCGCCTTCACGATCCAGAACATGGCCCAAAAACACCTCTCCTCCACCAGCACGGCCCTGATCCTGACCCTGGAAACAGCCTTCGGCGGGGTTTTCGCGGTCCTTTACCTGCATGAGCACCTGACGCTGAAGATGCTCTTGGGTTGCCTGGTGATTTTCGCCGGGATCTTCACGGAGGAAACCCAGTGGCGTTTCCTCCGTAAGACCAGGGCCTTCAGCCTCCGCTGCGCAGGGCGGCTTGGATGGCCCGGCCGATGCGCTCGACGGTATAGGGCTTGAGAACGGCCTCCCGGGCCCCCAGCGCCAGGGTCCGGCGGATATCGTCGGTCTCGGCATAGCCGCTGGCAATGATGGCCTTCTGGCCTGGCCAGCGCTTGAGAATGGCTTCGTAGGTTTCCCGTCCGCCCATCCCCGGCTCCAGGATCATGTCCAGGACGACCAGATCGAAGGCCTGATCCTTTACCAGGGCAACA
>JANYAS010000098.1 GCA_025361205.1 Holophagaceae bacterium | reverse complement strand
CTGGATGAGATCCACCGCTTCAACCGGGCCCAGCAGGACATCCTGCTGCCCTTCCTGGAGCGCGGCGAGGCGGTCCTCATCGGCGCCACCACCGAGAACCCAGCCTTCTACCTGAATCCCGCGCTACGCAGCCGCTGCCAGCTCATCTCCCTCAAGGCCCTGGACCCGGTCCATATCCGGCAGGTGCTGGTGCGGGCCTGGGCCAAGGAGCGCGGCGACGAACCCGAGCCAAGAGAGGTCATCGAGTGGCTGTCCCACTGGGCCGGAGGCGATCTGCGCTCGGGGCTCTCGGGGCTGGAAACCTGGATGGAGATGCCGGACCCGGACCTCGAATCCCTCCAGGGCGCCCTGGGCGGTCGCATGATGTTCGACCGCGCCGATGGCCACTACGACCTGGCCAGCGCCTTCCAGAAGAGCCTGCGCGGCTCGGACGCCGACGCGGCCCTCTACTATCTGAGTCGCATGATCCGAGGCGGGGAGGATCCCCGGTTCATCGCACGGCGCCTCATGGTCTGTTCCGCCGAAGACGTGGGCAATGCCGATCCCCAGGCTTTCCTCCTGTGCGAAGCGGCCAGCCGCGCCGTGGAGCAGATCGGTTGGCCCGAGGCCCGCATCCCCCTGGCGCAGGCCGTCCTCTACGTGGCCAACGCCCCCAAGAGCAACGCGACCATCCTGGCCATCGACGCGGCCCTGGCGGCGGAGGACGCGCCAATTCCCGAGGCCCTCCGCGACGCCCACACCGCCACGGCCCGCCAGGCTGGCCGGGGGACCGGCTACCACTACTCCCACGACGACTACGACCGTGCGCAGGCCTTCCTTCCCCTGAAGCTGCAAGGCACGGCTTTCTATGTGCCCAAGCGCCCCCAGGAGCGCGGCTGGCGGGACCGCCAGGAGCCCGAAGCCCCGGCCCTGTCGGCCCTTTGGAAAGCCTGGGTCACTGCCCATCCCGAGGGCGGGGAGCTTCCCCTTGAGGCCTGGAGCACGGAACTGGCCTGCAGCCGCGAAGGCCTGGCGCGGGCCCTGGGCAAGCTGGCCCATGGCCGGTTCGGCCTGGCGCGGAAGCTCGAAGCCAAATTGATCTAATCTTCTCCGGACCAGCCCAGCAGGCTGGCGCCGTAGCGTTCGCCGCAGACACAGAGCGGCACCGTGAGGACGGTGATGATGGCGCCCGTATCCCGGGCGTAGGTCTGGACCAGGAAATCCTCCCGGGTCAGGGCCTTCGCTCCCAGATCCGCCACGCGCCGGAAATCCTCTCGACGGGCCCGGTCGGGCAGCGCTTCGGCGGCCTCGCCCAGGCCATAGCGCGCCCCGCGCACCAACACCTGGTTGTCCGTGAAGAACCGCTTCACGCGGTTGCCCCCCAGATCCTTGTCGGGCTGGCCGGTCCAATCCTGGGAGAACTGTTTGTTGTGCGAAGGCGCATAACTGTTGAGGTCGAGAATCAACGCGAAAATGAGCCTCGATTCCCGACCCATGACCTGATCAAAAGCCTCCTGGAGAGGGCGCTCCACCAGCGCATCGTAGGCGGTGCGGAACTTCGGTGGCGTGAACCCTGCTTGCGGCACATGCAGCACATTGAAGAACCGCGACAGACTCTGGATGCCCGGTCCGCAGATTTCCGTGTAGTCCAGGGCCAGGAGCTCCTGGGCCTTGATCCGACCTTCCGTCACGGGCGCCTCCAGCACTTGGGCGGCGGTGGCCGAGAGGTCGCGGGCCAGGCCCAGGGCGCGGTGGAACAGGGAGCCGGTATCGTAGCCCGCCAGGTGGCGGTGACCCACTTCCGTGAGCGAGGACAGGCGGAAAGCATCCTGGGCCACGGCTTCGGCCTCCGATTTCAACGTGCCGGTGGACTCGAGCAGGCGCCCGGAAGCTTCGACCAGGGTGCGGGCCGCCGAATTCTCCTCGGTAGCCGACCGGGCGATGCTGGCCACGTGTCCCGCCGTGGACTCGGCCAGTCCTGCGATGCCCGAAAACCGCTGCTCCACGGCCTCCACCTTGGACCGTGTCTCCGCGGCCAGGGCCAGACTCCGGTCCATGGCCTCGCGGGCTGGCTCCAGATCCTTCCGGATGGCCTCCAGCAGTCCGGCGATCTCCTGAGTCTGGCGGGAGGTTCGATCCGCGAGCTTCCGCACCTCGTCGGCCACCACCGCAAAGCCCCGTCCCGCAGCCCCAGCGTGAGCTGCCTCAATGGCGGCGTTGAGGCTCAGCAGTCCCGTGCGATCGGCGATTTCCTCGATCACCTTCGAGACTTCATTCACCTGGAGGATGTGGCCCACCAGGGATTCGAGCCGCTCGGCCGTGAGGCCCGTCTGCTGCTGCAGCTGCCGGACCGTGGACACGGCCTGGTCGCTCTCCTGGAGCCCCTGGGCCGTCAGGTCGGCCATGCGACGGGTAGCCTCGGCGCTCTCCTCCGCGGCTGCTGCCGCCTGGGAGATGTTGCCGTCCAAGCCGACCAGGGTGCCCTGGATGAACTGGGCACTGTCAAGGATTTGCTGGATCTCGCGGGCCAAGGTTTGCACCCTGACAGAGGTTCTTGCCGCACCGGCGGCCGAGCGATTAAGGACCATCTCCAGGCCGGCGAGATCCTGGGTGAGTTGGGCGGAACCGCTCTCGGCGGGACCGTCCATGGTGGGCCTTGAAACGGGCTGCGGCATAGGACCTTCTGTGAGTTAATCACTCCATCGGCTGCCCGTACCTTATCTGAAGTTCAGTCGAGATGCCCCATCCTTCCCTGCCGGTAGTCCAGGATGGCCTGCTCGATCTCTTCGTGGGTGTTCATCACGAAGGGCCCGTAGTGGACGATGGGTTCTCGGAGGGGTTCCCCGGCCAGTAGCATGAAGCTGGTGGGTGCCGCCGTCGTCAAGGCCAGGGTGTCCCCCTCGCCCAGTAGGGCCACGGCATTGGCTGGGATCTCGGTGCCCACGACGCGGATCGACCCGCTCAGCGGCACCACCGCGGCAGTCCAGCCGGCTGGGATGGCCTGTTCGAACCGGGCACCGGCCTCGAGTTCCAGGTGGGCGTAGGCAATCTTCGCGGGGGTCTGCGCCGGACCGGTCACGCCCGCCCAAGTGCCCGCCAGCACACGGATGCGGCCCCCAGGAAGGGCCTTCCATGGCATAGATTCAGGCTGCAGGTCCGTGTAGCCCGGCGCTGAGCGCTTGGCCGCCGTGGGGAGGTTGATCCACAGCTGCACACCCTCGATGGAGCCGCCCGTCTCAAGCTGTTCAGGCACGGGCAGCTCCTCGTGGACGATGCCCGAACCGGCGTTCATGAGCTGGGCTCCGCCCGGCCGAAGGAGACCAGATCCACCCGTGCTGTCCCGATGCTGGAAGGCGCCCTGGATCAGGTAGGTGAGGGTCTGGAAACCGCGGTGGGGATGGGGCGGAAAACCAGCGTCCGTGCCCAGCGGCAGCACCATGGGGCCGAAATGGTCCATGAGCAGGAAGGGATCCATGACGCGGAAGGCCTCGGCGCCGCGCTGACCCTGGCCGGGCACCAGGCGCGTCAGCGGGACGCGGTTGCCGTCTTCGGTGGGCTGGCCTGATATGAGAGACATGACGGGCTTGATGGTCATAACTACCTCACGCGAGATCGAAGAAGAGCAGTTCAGCGGGTGATGTGGCGCGGATAGCGAGGGCGGGTCCGCCCTCGAGGCGGACACCATCCCCCGCGCTCAGGCCCATGCCGTTGAGCGTAATGGCCCCAACCGCCACTTGCAGGAAGCCGAAGCGCCCCGCCGCGATCGCAGCCTGAAGCTGGTGCCCCGCATCGAGACGGGCCGCATAGACCTTCACGTCCTGGAAGAGTTGGACGGAACCCAACGCGCCGTCCGGACTGGCGATGAGCCGCAGGGCATTGCGCAGCTCGGTCTCGGGAAAGGCCACCTGGTCATAGCGGGGGGCCAACCCCTGGTGCTCAGGCAGGATCCAGATCTGGAGGAAGTGGACGGGCTCCGTGGTGGAGGCGTTGAACTCGCTGTGGCGGATGCCCGTGCCCGCGCTCATGACCTGCGCCTCGCCGGGCCGGATCACGCCCTGGGTACCCAGGCTGTCGCGATGCTCCAAGGCGCCGGAAAGCACCCAGGTCAAGATTTCCATGTCCCGGTGACCGTGGGTGCCGAAGCCCTTGCCGGCCTGAACGCGGTCTTCGTTCACCACCCGAAGGGCGCGGAACTCGGTGTGCTCGGGGTCGAAGTAGTCCCCGAAGGAGAAGGTGTGGTGGGTGTCCAGCCAGCCAAAATCGAAATGGCCGCGGGAACCGGCAGGCCTCAGCGTGATCATGGCGCCTCCTGAATTCATTATATGTGTTGCAACTCTTATCTCAAGTCCCCTTCACAAAAATTTATAGAGCCGATTGAAGACCATGGACTTATCTTTGGGGGACCAACGGAGGCTGCCGTGATCAAGCGCGTTCTTGTGGGTGTGGACTTCTCCGAGGCCTCGAAACAGGCCCTAGAACGGGGCGGTGTCTGGGCAGCTCAGTGCGGTGTGCCCTTGGTGGTCATGCATGTGCTGCAGCCCCCAGCGCCCATGCTGCCGGAGGCCCAGATCGCCCTGCCCGATCCCGCTTGGCTCCACACCATGGAAGACCATGCCCGGGAACAGTTGGAGGGTTGGGTCAAGCCCTATCCCGGGGCCGCGGTGATCGTGAAATGGGGCGGGCCGGCCGAAGAACTGGTGTCCGAAGCCGATCCCCAGACCTTGCTGGTGGTGGCTCAGGTGGGGCACTCAACGCTGGAGCGCCTGCTCTTCGGCAGCACAGCCTCGCGCGTGGTGCGGCTGGCGCCTTGTGATGTGCTGGTCGTGCGGACGGAAAAGTCGCACTAGGTTTTCTGAAGCAGGGAACGACACTTACCGGTAGGCCGGAATCCCGGTGATTTCCTGGCCGATGATGAGGGTGTGCATATCGTGCGTGCCTTCGTAGGTGTAGACGCTCTCGAGGTTGGCCATGTGCCGCATGATGGGGTATTCGTCGAGGATGCCGTTGGCGCCGAGGATGGTACGGGCCCTGCTGCAGATGTCCCGGGCGATGTTCACGTTGTTCATCTTGGCCATGGAGACCTGGGCGGCCGAGAAGGTCTTCTTGTCCTTCAGGCGACCCAGCTGAAGGACCAGCAGCTGCCCCTTGGTGAGCTCGGTGACCATCCAGGCCAGCTTTTCCTGCTGGAGCTGGAAGCCGGCGATGGGCCGGTCGAACTGGATGCGGGTCTGCGCGTAATCGAGGGCGCACTGGTAGCAGGCATCTGCGGCGCCGAGGGCCCCCCAGGCGATTCCGTAGCGGGCCTGGGTGAGGCAGCCCAGGGGACCCTTGAGGCCCTTCACGTTGGGCAGCAGGGATTTGGCCTCCTCCACGATCACGTCCTCCAGCACCAGCTCGGAGGTGGTGGAGGCGCGCAGGCTCCACTTGCCCTTCATCTCGGGGGCGCTGAAGCCGGCAGTCCCCTTCTCGACGAGGAAGCCGCGAATGCCATCTTCGGTCTGGGCCCACACCACGGCCACGTCGGCCACGGTGCCGTTGGTGATCCACATCTTGGTGCCGTTGATGCGCCACTTGCCGCCGGGTTCCTTCACGGCCTTGGTGAGCATGCCACCGGGGTTGGAGCCGAAGTCGGGCTCGGTGAGGCCGAAGCAGCCGATTTTTTCGCCGGTGGCCAGCTTGGGCAGCCAATGCTTCCGTTGTCCCTCGCTGCCATAGGCATAGATGGGCCACATCACGAGACTGCCCTGTACGGAGGCGAAGGACCGCAGACCGGAATCGCCGCGCTCCAGCTCGTACATCAGGAGGCCGTAGGCCACGTTGGAGACGCCCATGCAGCCGTATTCCTCGGGCAGCGAGGGGCCGTAGAAGCCCAGCTCACCCATCTTGGGAATCAAGTGCTTGGGGAAGGTCTGAGCCTGAGCGTGCTGCTCGATGATGGGCAGCACTTCGGCGTTGACGAACTTGCGGGCCGATTCGCGGATCATCCGTTCTTCGTCGGTGAGCAGGCCTTCCAAGCCCATGTAGTCGGTCATGTGGGTGAAGGTGGCGTAGGCGCCAGCCATGGTGACCTCCTGATGTGCCCTGAAGCCTCGGGCGGGTTGCGAAAACGGCGCTGCAGCAGCGCGCCGTAGTCAGTCTACCGCCGCGTCAAGGCCAGACCAGGGACACAGCGTGTCCCTGGTCTGGAATGGGTGTCATGCCAGGGATTGCCTTGACGAAGTGAAAAATCAGTCGCCTTCCAGCAGTCGCCGCCCCATGGCATGCGGCACTTCGTGGCAGTGTCGGCAGCGGGCCTCGTAGGCCTCGGCGGCGCCCACGAGCACCTGGCCGCCGGTATGGACCAGACGCTGGGTGCGGCCCGCCTGGGCCCCGCAAACCATGCAGATGGCCTGAAGCTTGGTCACATACTCGGCCTTGGCCAGCAGGAGCGGCATGATGCCGAAGGGCTCGCCATTGGAATCCTGGTCGAGGCCACCGGCGATAACCCGGACCCCGCGATTGGCGAGATCCTCGATGATCGCAATGAGCCCCTCATCCATGAACTGCACCTCGTCCAGGGCCACCACCTCGGCTTCAGGGTCCAGCAGCCGGGCCAGTTCCACCATGTCCTTGACGGGGATCGCCCCGTGTTTTTGTTCGCTGTGGCTGGCGATGGCGGAAAGGTCATAGCGGTCGTCCAGGGCGGGCTTGAATGCCTGGACTTTCTGTTTGGCGATGATGGCGCGCTTGATACGCCGGATGAGTTCTTCGGACTTGCCGGAAAACATGGGGCCGCAGATCACCTCCAGGGAACCCTGGCGCTGGTGCACAAACATGGGGAATCCTTACTTCTTTATTGGAGTGGGGGCAAGCTCGGGAATCGGCGCAGCCACTGGTGTCATCGGATCGGGGAGCTTCGTGAGGTCCGGAACGGGGTTCTTCCCATCCATGGGCCTACCAAGATCCTTGGACAGCAGGGTCCCCCCGTCTTTTGGAGAGGCCATCCGGAGGGCCCAGGCCTGGCGAAGCCGGGTCGGCCCGTCTGGCACGACCTGCACATCCACAGGCTGGAGGCTGGCCAATCCCATGTTCATCGATCCGCGGTGATGCGGAACATAGAGGGCCAAGGGCAGGAGAAACCCCAGGACCACCAGAGGCCACAGGAGCGGACTGGCTTCCCAGGCCTTGGGGGCCAGGTCCGGATGCCCATCGGTAACCCAAGGGCGGACCACCTTGGGGGCGCCCCCCGTAATCGGTTCCAGCAGGCCTGCTTCGATGAGATCGGCGACCGCCTTGCAGGTGTCCAGTTCTTCGTAGCGGCTGACCTGGATGGCCTCCGAGGTGCTCTGAGCGTGATCAAAATAGGAAAGGACCATCTCCTGCTCGTGGGTTAGCCCGGAGGAGCCGTGCTGCATCGGGCTCTTGCCATCCAGGACCGAGGAAACGTTCCGATCGATGTCCAGGTGGAGGGCCTGGGCCCTTGGGGACTTGCCGAGCGGAACGTCCATACCAGGCAGGCGCCGCTCCACTTCAGGCCATTCATCCTGGATGCGCGCGGCCTCCATGAGCACCGTATCCACGGGGATCGGCACGAAGTGGTCACGGTCCAGATCCGGGGGCAGCATGGAATCGAAGCGGTAGTCCCCTTCCACCCATCGGAACGTGCGGTGGAGGATGGAGGTGGCCTGGTTGAACAGAGCGTCCTGAAGGTCCGAAGCCGTGACCTTGCCGCTTTCCAGCAACAGGGTGCCCATGCGCTTGAGGGTCTGGCGCTGGACCTGGACCATGCCCAGCAACTCCTCGCCCGTGAGGCGGCCGAGGCGCACCAGCATCGTGCCCAGGCGGTCTTCCATGCGGACCTGGTTGGAGTCACAGCCAACGATTTCGCCGCTTTCGAAGAAGACCTTGACGAACTCCTGCCCCTGGGAAAGTACCAGGGTGCCGTTTTTCCCCTGGATCTTGATCATGTTGAACAAGGAGAAGAGGTCAAAGTCGCGGAGGGAGCCTTCCAGTGCCATGTCAGGCCCTCCTCAGGATCAACTTCAGCCAGGAACGGAGGTAGAAGAGGCCCACCAGCGCGGCTCCCAGCGCCAACCAAATGGAGGTCGGATCGGCCAGGATCTCACCGGGGTAGCGCACGGATCGGCCCGTGGCCAGGACCATGCCCACGGCCAGGCAGAAGGGCAGGAACTCCACCAGCGCTGCCCGGGTTTCGCCCAGGAAAGCCAGGTCGCAACCAGGGAGCAGCACGATGAGGGTCTTGTGGATCCACCGGGTGGCCTGCTGATGGTGCGCCACCTCGTCCAGCTTGATCCTGCGGTTCTCCGCATGGAGTCCGTCCCGCAGAACGAAGAGGTGGTGGCACTTCTGGCACACATCCGTATCGGGACTGTCCGTCGTGTGGAAGGGCTCCCCACAGCGGATGCACTGGGCCGGATGGGCCATACGGACACTCGCCCGAACTCGCGCCAGGAATGCGATCAACCCGAGGAGGGGGAGGAGCAGGGCGATGAGGAAGGCGGGCTCCGTGAGATTCATGGAGTCGTGGCCCTTCGCCCCGCCCGCAGCGTCCGCCAAGGCCTGCACCCGCTGGGGGCTATCCGGCAGAGGCATCGGATATGTGCGAACTTCCTTACGGGCATCGTTCAGGGCGATCAGGAGGGCATAGGCCTCCGGCGCTGCGGCCTGGGCCTCCTCCCGCTTGGTAGCACCTTGGGCCATGTCGAGGCGATTGAAGGCGAGGATGCTCTGGTTCAACAGCACCTCCATCTTCGGAGCCACCGCCTGGGCCGCCTCGAAAGCTTTGTTCGCCCCGGTTTCGTCGCCCGACTGGAACTTCGCGACACCGAGGTTATTCAAGACCTCGGCCTGCTCAGGAATACGGCCCAACAGATTCTGGAAGGTGGATTCCGCGGCCTTCCATTCCAAGTTCTGGAGCTGGGTCCAGCCCGTCAGGAACGCCTGATCCGAAGGGGGCAGGAAACGAAGCGTCGAGGGGGGAACCGGATAGACCTGCGGCTGAAGCTGGAGGGTCAAAAGGCTCGGCTGAGGTTCCCGGGCCGCCCATGGCTCAAGCGCCGCGAGGGCAGGATGGATGAGTTGGAGGACCAGGATGAAGGCCGTGACGCGCACCTCTGCCACGAGCAGGAACGGACCGATCAGGATGAGCCAGAGGATGGCCGCGACCATCGGGTCGAGCCCCAGGATGACCGGACCGGCCAGGATCAGCGCCCCCAGGACGGCAGCAGTGATTGGCAGGATACTCTTGCGCTTCAGGGGTTCCTCCCATAGACGCCTCAGCACGTTCCGGTTCCGTAGACCCATGGTGAGCGCCCATCCCCAGAGGAGCAGGGTCGCGGCGAGGCGGAGCATCCCCAGGTGCTGGACCACCCAGAGCCAGCGATGGGCTGGATGGTTGATGCGGAGGATGGTGAGCCTCAGGAGGTCGGGTAGGCTCCAGAGCCAGCCCTGAACCCCCTGCTGCCGCATGAGTGAAATGCGGGTGCCCAGGAGGGTGGGATGAGTCGGGGCCCACCTCTCCACGGCCTGGAGGCCCTCCAGACCAAGGGGCGCGTGACCGGACAGACCCTGTTGCCGGGCCCAGAAGGCCATGGCTTCCACCAGCGGCGTCACGTCTAGGGTCGAATAGGTACGGCGGAGGGCTTCCACGTCCAGTTGGGCTGCCCGGACGGCCTCGGCATCACCCTTTCCCAAGGCATCCATCAGGTGCTTGGCCCGGTGACTGAGGGCAATGGCTGGTGCCGTTTCCGTGGCTGCAGGCGCCGCCGAAGAAACTCCGGGATCCAAGGGAGCCGCCGCTGTGAGGAAGAATGCAGCGACAGCCAGGAACGCCATCCGGAAGGCCTGCCAGAGTCCCATGCCCATTCTCCCCAGCTTCGTCGAGTTCATGGCTTCGGGACCGCAGGCACTTCTGCAGCGGACTTGAGGTCCAGGGCACGCATGCGCAATTCATAAAGAATCTGATCCAGTTCGGTGGTCTCCGCCTCCGTCCGGGCAGCCTCGGTCTTCTCTTTGAGAACGGCCAGCAGGTCCAGGTAGAACCGCGCCGCAGCAGGATTCGCCGGAGGGGCTTCCTTCATCATCGGGTGCTTGACCCCCATGGCGAGGAGAGTCTGTTCGGTCAGTAGGTGCATCAGGGCGGTCAAGGATGCTTCCGGCACCGCTGCATTCATGGACTACCTCGAACACTTTCAGGAGTTGTCTGGCGGGAAGCCTACCATAGCCCGGATGTTCCTGCACCCAGTAGGGAATCGCGCCCATTCCGGAAGCCGATGGCTGGGACCAGGATGCTTTTTGACGAAAAGCACTCTGCGCGAGCGCTGCCCTGTGAAACGATAGAAGAGTTCGGAGGAATACCCATGCGACGCCTTGTTCTCGCCCTCATGCTTCCCGCCACGTGCCTGTCGATCCAAGCGGAACAGACTGGCCGGATCTCCGGCAAAGTCGTCAACAAGGAAGGCAAGCCGATTCCCGGGGCGAAGGTCAACCTCAAGCGTACGGACCGGAATTGGAGCAAGGACCTGTTTCCCGACAAGAGCGGGAATTACCTCCAGGTCGGACTCGAGCCCAAGGAATTTCATCTCACCGTCAGTGCCGAAGGCTATGTGGACTACAAAGAGGAAATCAAGATCCCGCTCGCGGATGTACTGCTGAAGAATGTCACCCTCCTGACCCCGGCGGAGGCCCGCACGCAGGCCGTAGCCAGCGGAGCCGTCCAGGTCGTTCCCGAGGATCCAGGCGCTGCCCTGGACGCTGAAGGCCGCGACGCCTTCAATATGGCCATTCCGCTCTACAACGACGGCAAGTACGAGGAAGCTCTGCCCCACGTCCAAAAAGCCTACAAGACCCTGGTCGAGGCCAAGGAGAAATTGAAGGATGAGAAGGCAAAGGCGGATCTGGCCCCCGAAATTCTCAAGATCGAGCGGGTGTTAGGCCTCTGCATCGCCCAGGCTGGAACCAAGAAGGAAGAGGGCGAGGTCTTCCTCATCAAGGCCCTGGAGCGGAATCCCAAGGACGAACGGGTTATCGTCGGTCTCATCGAGATCAACAAGGCGAAGGGTGACAAGGTCGCTGAGCAGAAGTACGCGGCCATACTGGAAACCCTCCAGGGGCCCAACCCCGACGTGATCTACAACAAAGGGGTAGAAGCCTTCAATGCAGGGAAGACCAAGGAAGCAAAAACACAGTTCCTGAAGGCCCTGGAAGCCGACCCCAAATACGCAGAAGCCCACTACCTGCTGGCCATGGTCGAATTCGGCGAGAATAACCTCCACGGCACCAAGGTGCACCTTGAAAAGTACCTGGAGATCGCCCCCAGCGGCAAGAATGCCTCGACCGCTAAAGAGATGCTGAAGGATCCCTCGCTGAAGAAGATCAGGTAGGCGCCCGCACCAATAGCTGAGGGCCCCGATTGGGGCCCTCAGCTATTGGTGCGGAACAAATTACATCAACTCAAGGCTGATGGGACAGTGATCGGAGCCCAGGACATCCGCATGAATGCGCGAATCCTTGACCCGGTCCATCAGCGAGCGGCTGGCGAGAAACAGATCGATTCTCCACCCTACGTTCCGCTCTCGGGCGCCTCCACGGGCGGTCCACCAGGTATAGAGTCCTGGCACGCCGGGATTGCGTTCCCGCAATACGTCCACAAGTCCGGCGCCCAGATAGAGTTTGAAGTCCTCGCGCTCCTCGGGCGTGAACCCTGGATTTTTCGTATTGTCCTTGGGACGGGCGAGGTCGATCTCCTCAGGCGCCACGTTCATATCCCCAGTGAGGATCACCAGGTCACCCGCGGCGTGGTGCTTCGTCACGATGGCTGCAAGTTCCTTCGCAAACTGCCGCTTGAAGGGCAGTCGCACCAACCCCTGTGAAGCATTCGGGAAGTAGCCCGCGATGAACACGAGTTTGTCCTTCCGCGTGATGACCATTCGTCCTTCGGCATCGTAACCATGGATGCCAAGGCCCTTGGCATGGCTGAACCCCAACTCTTTCTTCGTGAGCGTGGCCGAACCAGCGTAACCCTTCTTGCTCGAGGCCGGGAACCAGCACACGTCATAGGCGCTCTCGAGCTGGCGCCGCACGGCCAGGTCAACCTCTTCCCACTCGCAGCGGATCTCCTGGAGGGAGAGCACGTCCGGCTCGGTCGCCTCCAGCCACTCCATGAAACCCTTTTTCAGGACCGAGCGAAAGCCGTTCACGTTCCAACTATAGAATTTCACAATTCCTCCACGAAACGGTCCAGCAGGCGGTCCGTCCGCCAGCGCATCAGGCCGAATAGCAGGAAGCCCCCCCAGCCGTTCATGCGGCCTTCCAGGTGCAGATAGGCGCCCTTGGCGTCGGGCCGGATGGTTAGGCGGCCCTGCTCGATTACACCCAGACGCATGCGCTCCCACTTCAAGCGAAGTTCACTTGGCGTGGCTTCCAGCGGGAGCCAGTGGTTAAACGGCTTGAGGCATCGAAGCTCCGCAGGCGACGCCAGCGCACCAAGGCGCTCCACAATCTGGTCGAAGGGTGCGTCGGTGAGGATTTCGGCCTCGAAACTGAAGACGGGAGTGGCCACGATTCTCCAAAAGTATGGGGAACCGGTGATGAACGGTGATGGACGGTGATAAATGCAAGATCACTGTTCATCACCGTGCATCACCGGATAAAAATTACTTCACCAGGAACCCAGGCTGGGCGTCATCCGCCGGTGCCACCAGGTAGGGCTTGCTGGCATTGTCGCTGGCGGCCAGCAGCATGCCGTGGCTTTCGATCCCCATGAGCTTGCGGGGCGCCAAATTCGCCACCACCACCACCAGGCGGTTCAACAGATCGGCGGGCTCGTAGGCCTTGCCGATGCCGCCCACGATGGTGCGCTGCTCGAGACCGATGTCCACCTTCATTTTGATGAGCTTGTCGCTCTTGGGGACGCGCTCAGCCTCGATGACTCGGCCCACGCGCAGGTCCACCTTGAAGAAGGTATCGGCGTCCACGGTTTCGCGAATCTCGGGCACATCGAGGTTGGGCTTCGTGTCAACTGGTTCCATGGCAGAGTCGATTTCGCTCAATTCTTTCTCCTTGTCGATGCGCTGGAACAGGGGCTTGGGGTCGCCGACGGGGCCGATGGCGGGGCCATCCAGGGCGAAGCCATGGAAGGTCTTCTCCGAGACCTGGGTGCTGTGGCCGAGGCTCTCCCACAGGGTCTGGGCCAGTCCCGGCATCACCGGCGCCACCAGGAGCGCCGTGGCACGGAGGGCCCGGTACAGGATCGCCAGCACGGCATCCAGTTTGGGATCGTTGGCCGGATCCTTGGCCAGCTTCCAGGGTTCGGCCTTCACGATGTAGCCGTCGAGGGCGCGAAGGTAGGTCCAGAGGGCATCCAGAGCCCCATGGAAGTCGTTGGCCCGTGCCTTCTCCAGGTATTCGGGGAAGACCTCCAGCAACTGCATTGCCATCGCCTGATCCATCTCATCCATGACAGTGGGCATCGGGACAACGCCACCACGGTAGCGCTGGAGCATGCTCAAGGTCCGGGAAGCCAGGTTGCCCAGGCCGTTGGCCAAGTCAGCATTCAGCCTGTCCATGAATCCCTCGAAACTGAAGCCGCGGTCGTGACCCATCTGCATCTCGCGCATGAAGAAGAACCGGAGCGCATCGTTGCCGAAATGCAGCAGGGTGTCCGGACGCACCACGTTGCCCTTGCTCTTGGACATCTTGTCCTCGCCCATGAGCCACCAGCCGTGGGCCAGGATGGTGGTGGGCTGGAACATACCCGCAGCCATGAGGAAAGCGGGCCAGTAGACCGCATGGAACCGCAGGATGTCCTTGCCCACCAGTTGCAAATCCGGCGGCCAGCAGTTGGCCGGGCACCCCGTGAGGTAGTTCAGTAGGGCATCGAACCACACGTAGATGACATGTTTCTCGTCGCCGGGCACGGGAATCCCCCAGCTGATGCTGGTGCGGCTGATCGATAGGTCCTGGAGGCCGCCTTCCACGAAGCGCTTGACCTCGTTGAAGCGGAAATCCGGCTGCACGAACTCGGGGTGGTCCTCGTAGAGCTTCAGCAGGCGATCCTGGTAGGAACTGAGGCGGAAGAAGTAGGTCTCCTCCTCCAGTTCCACCAGCTGATGGGCGAGGCCCTGGGCCTGGAGTTCCTTCGCCTGCATCTCAGTGACGTAGGCCTCGTCGCTGACCGAGTAGAGCCCCTTGTAGGTGGACTTGTAAATATCGCCCTTGTCCAGCAGGCGCTTGAAGAGCCGCTGCACCTGGGCCTTGTGGTCGTCGTCCGTGGTGCGGATGAAGCGGAAGTGGGTCATCCCCATGCGCTGCCATAGGTCCGTGTAGTTGGCCACCACCTCATCCGCCAGCTGCTTGGGGGTGATCCCCCGGGCGGCCGCCGCCTTTTCCACTTTCTGTCCGTGTTCATCCGTGCCCGTAAGGAAGTACACCTCCTCACCGCGCATGCGGTGGAACCGGGCGATGACGTCGGCCAGGACCGTGGTGTAGGTATGGCCGATGTGGGGCCGGTCATTCACGTAGTAGATGGGCGTGGTGATGTAGAAGGGCTTGGACACGAGGGCTCCGAGCCTTCCATTCTACAGGCCCAGGACCTGCACCGCGAGTCAGGGGCCTAATCGCTTCCAGCACGTGGCCACGTGGTCGTCCACCAGGCCCACGGACTGCATGTAGGCGTACATGATCGTGGGACCCACGAACTTGAATCCGCGCCTTTTCAGGACCTTGCTCAGGGCTTCAGCCTCCGGTGTCAGGACCGGAACCTCCGTCAGGGTCCTCGGGTGGTTCACCCTGGGACGGCCACCCACGAAGGGCCAGAGGAAGGCGGCGAAGCTGCCGAATTCCTCCTGCACCTCAAGGAAGGCACGGGCGTTATCCCGGGCCGAGAAGACCTTGAGGCGGTTCCGCACGATGCCCGAATCGAGGAGGATCTCCTCAAGCTCAGCGTCCACCAGGGCAGCCACACGGACAGGATCAAAGCCATGGAAGGCCTTCCGGTAGGCTTCGCGTTTTCTCAGCACCGTGATCCAGCTGAGTCCCGCCTGAGCCCCTTCCAGAATCAGCATCTCGAACAGGCGCCGGTCCTCCTGGGCGGGAACGCCCCACTCCTCATCGTGGTAGGCGATGTAGAGCGGATCCGTACCGCACCAGCTGCAGCGGGGAAGGTCTTCCTGGCTGGGCTGCAGCATGCCGCCTCCTGGACTTGGTCTTCACCTGGCGCAGAAATGGGCGGC
>JANYAS010000090.1 GCA_025361205.1 Holophagaceae bacterium | reverse complement strand
GCCACCGATGGAACAGAGAAATAACAATTTCTTATTAGAAAAAAAACAATTTTGTCCACCGATAAACACCGATGAACACCGATCAAGAACCGATAGTGCAAAATTCTTTTATAAAAATCCCCTTCATTCCTTAAGCAAGCTTTTATCGGTGTTCATCGGTGTTCATCGGTGGATGAAAAGTCCATTGCTTGAGCTCATGAACTCGTTCTCTATCGGGGTCTCCTTTTGCCAGGGTGGCCTGTGGAAACCGACATGAAAACTCACCGTGGAGGCGCGGAGAATCCGATGATCGAGGTTTCTGACCTCGCCCTGGCTGCACCGGACGGCCGCCTGTTGATGGAGGGCCTCGACCTGGCCGTGCCAAAGGGCGGAAACCTGCTGGTGACGGGGCCCAGCAGGAGCGGAAAGAGCCGGCTGTTGCAGGTGATCGCCGGCACGGAGCGACCCCTCCGCGGGCGGGTGAGGGTGGGCGGCGTGGACCTCTGGCCTGGGGGCGGGGCCCTGGCACTGATAGGGCGCGTGCGGGTCGGCTTTGTCTTCGCATCCGGGGGCCTGCTTTCGAACCTGAGCCTCTGGGAGAATGCCGCCCTGCCGCTGCGCTTCCGGGGCGTTCCCTTCGCCGACATCCAGGCGCGCGTGGATGCGGCGCTGGACCGCTTGGCGGCACTGCCTCTGGCTGGCCTGCGGCCGCATGCGATGAGCACCTCGGCGCGCCGGCATGGAAACCTTGCGCGGGTGCTGGCCCTGGACCCCGAGCTCATCCTCCTGGACGATCCTCTGGAGGGACTGGACGCTGCCGATCGGGCCCTCGTCCAGAACCTGATCCAGGCCTGGGCTGCTGACAGCGCCTGCACCTTGGTGATCGCGTCCGAGGAACTCCATGCCTTTCCCCATCTGGAGGCGGAACGCTTCCAGATGTCTCATGCTGCGATATCGATGGAGTCCCGATGAACTTCGAGAAGCAGGACGCCCGGCTCGGCCTCTTCGTCCTTTTGGCCCTCGCCCTATTCCTGGGCCTAGTGGCCTACAAGAACGCCGGAGCGGTGACTGAGCGGACCTATCCGCTGGTGGTCCGCCTCGATGAGATGGAGGGCCTGTCACCGGGCACGGACGTGCAGTTGAAGGGCTACCGGGTGGGGGCGGTGGAACGGGTGGACCTGCGGCAGGAGGGCAAGGACTATCACTTCCTCGCCCGCATCGCGGTCCGGGAGGACATCCGGCTCTGGCGCGGAACGCGGGCGACCCTGGCTTCCAAAGGCGTGGGCAGGGTGATGGTGGACCTGCGTCTGCCCGTTCTGGCGGAGCGGCTGGTGCCTCTGGCAGCGGGTGATGAGATCCCGGGCGATCCCGGCGTGTCTATCTCAAGCGTGCTAGAGCGGGCCGACCGCCTGATGCAGAGCCTCACCGTGGGAGTGGATGGCCTGCGCGCCCGCATCCAGCAGAAGGGACTGAGCGACCTCCTGGACCATCCTTCGGTGCGCCAGGCCCTGCAGTCGCTGGACGGCACCCTGCGCGAGTTCCAGACACTGGCGAAGGACAGCCGTGGCCTGGTGGGCCACGCCGACCGCAGCATGGGCGAGGCCGACAAGGCCCTGGCCTCCCTCGACCAGAGCCTGACGGCCGTGCGAACCCTCATCGACAAGCGCGGCCCCGAACTGGATCAGATCCTCGTGAGCCTCGCCGCCACCCTCAAGCAGGCCGACGCCTTCATGGGCCGCTTCACCGCCGAGGACTATCCGGAGCTGACGCAGAGCATCAAGAGCCTCCGTCGCTCGCTGGCCTCCGTCGAAGAACTCCTGCAACTCCTCAAGCAGAAACCCAGCCGCGTGATGTGGGGCACGCCCAGTGAATCGGAACGCGAGAAGGCAAAGCAGGCTTTGGAACCCGGGAAAGCTGGGCCGCCCAACCCTTAATGAGTCGGGCGGGGTCACCAAATTCAGATGGATGAGTGTTTTTGACTCCAAGGTGATTTAAGTCACGACTTCGACATCCTTCCCGCCGAGGCATCCTGTAATCAATGGGTGTGGAGAATATCCACCCGTCATCCGCAACTCATTGCCAGGGTTGTCCCGCCGATATCAGGACTATTCCATTTTTTGGACGAGCCAATCCTCAATGACCATCACCGCCGCTCCACCTGAGACTGTCCGACGGCTGCGCATGGCCCTGGCCCTGGCGGCGGGGGCCGTGGCCCTGCTCAGCCTGGGCCTGGTGATGGGTCACGCCCTGCACGACCTCCGATTTGAACATTGGCTGGCCTTTGGCAGGCCGCAGGCCCAGCTCACGTCGATCCTGACGGATCTCGCCCTGCTCGGTGCCGCCTTGTCCACCCTTTGCCTTTGTGGGTCGGCGGACCGGTCTTGGGGAGTTCGGCAGGCAGCTGCGGCCCTGGGCTTGGTCCCCCTGGGGATCGGGCCCGTGGTGCTGGTCGGCTACCTCGCGGGGGCCTCCGTGCTTTATGGCAGCGACCTGATTCCCATGTCGCTGCCATCGGCCCTGGGCTCCGTGGCCCTCGGTCTCTGCCTGTTGCTGGCCGCTGGGCGCGACGTCTGGCCCCTGGCTGCTTTCGGCCTGGCACCGCGGAAGGGCCAGGACCCGGCCGTCCGGTGGTTCGGCACGGCCCCCTTGGCCCTGTTCCTTGTCCTGGGGGCGCTGATCCTCACCGGCGGTTCCTTCTACCTTCGTTGGCAGCTCAAGGCCACCCGAGCGCGGGTGGAAGCGGAGCTGTCGGCCATCGCCGATTCGAAGGCTCGGCAGATTGGGGCTTGGCACGGCGAGCGCCTCGCTGACGCGGAACAACTGCTCAACGATCCCTTGCTGCAGGGCCAGCTGCGACGGTTTCTGGCGGGATCGTCGCTGCCGTTGGAACGGGACATCCGGGCCTGGATGGAGGGGCTCCAGCGGGGCACCTACCAACGCGTGGTCCTGGCCGATGGGCAGGGCAGGGTCCGGATATCGGTTCCCAGGCAAGCCACTCCCGTTCCGGAGGACCTGAACTCCGCCGAACTGGAGCTGGCACTGCAGGCCAAGGACGTGCAGGTGATGGATCTGCACCAGCATCCCGGCCAACAGGACATCCACTTGAATTTGTGGATCCCCATCGGGATTCGGTCCGGCGCGAAGGCCGAAGGCGCCCTTCTGCTGATGCTGGATCCCCGGGCGTTCCTCTATCCCCTCATTCAATCTTGGCCCATGTCCAGCGTCAGCGCTGAAACGCTACTGGTCCGGAGGGACGGCGGCGATGTGCTGTTCCTGAATGAACTTCGGCATCGGGCAAATACGGCCCTGAGGTTCCGTCTGCCTCTGGAAGGGAATTCCACCCTACCGGCCACCCGGGCCGCCCTGGGCGAAGAGGGACTGGTGGCGGGGAGGGACTATCGTGGGACGCAGGTCATCGCCTGCCTGAGCCAAGTTCCAGGGACGCCATGGACCATGGTGACAAAGGTGGACCAGGCCGAGGTCTATGGGCCGCTGCGCCAGCGGATATGGATCACTGGGGGCGGTTTGATGGGGCTGCTGGCCTTGGCCGCTGCCAGCCTGGGCCTGATCGCGCGGCACCATGATGCCGAGATGATCCACGCACAGCTGGTGTTGTCCCAGCGGTTCGAGTCACTCATGCACGAGGCCAATGACATCATTCTTCTGTTGGATGTCGAAGGCCGGATTCAGGAGGCGAACCTGCAGGCGGCCGAACACTACGGGTATTCCATTCCCGAGCTCCGAACCATGCGCGTTGTGGATCTGCGCCCGCCCGAGATGCGGTCGGAGACCCTGAAGCAGCTCGAGCGGCTAAAGGAACTGGGGGCCCTCCGGTTCGAAACCCTCCACTGCCGGCGCGACGGTTCGACCTTCCCGGTAGAAGTGAGCGCGCGGGTTGTTGACCTCGACGGAAATCCGGTGGTGGTCAGCTTCGTTCGGGATGTCACAGAGCGCGTGGCCCGAGAGAGTGAAATCCAGCGGATGGCGCAGCTCTATGCGGCCCTCAGCCAGGTGAACCAGGCCATCGTCTGGTCACCCACGCGCCAGGCCCTGCTGGACAAGATTTGCGAGGTGCTGGTCGAGTTCGGACGGTTCGACATGGCGTGGATCGGTTGGAACGATCCCGCATCTCAGCGCGTGTCAGTGGCGGCCAATTACGGCGATAGCAAGGGCTACCTGGACCGTATCCGCGTGGGGAGCGGGAATTCGGCCCTAGCCCAAGGCCCGGTGGGCTCGGCAATCCGGGAGGCCTGCCCCTGCGTGGTGAACGATTTCATGACTGCGGTGGGATCCGAGCCCTGGCGGGATGCCGCGGCCGCTTCGGGCTTTGCCTCCCTGGCCGCCTTTCCCATCCGGCAGGGCGGCGAGGTGGTCGGCGCCCTGGCCGTGTACTCCCGGGAAGCAGACTTCTTCGGCACCCTCGAAGCCGCGCTCCTGGTGGAGGCGGCGATGGACATTTCCTTCGCGATGGATCACTTGGCCGGGGAGGCTCGCCGTGTGGAGGCCGAGGCTTCCCTGCAGGAGAGCGAGCGGTTCCTGCGAGAAGCCCAGGAGGCCGGTGGGATCGGGACTTACGACTGGGACATCCAGTCGAATCAATGGAAAGGCAGCTCCTTCCTGGACCAGATCTTCGGCATCGGCCCGGACTATCCTCGTAACCTCCAGAGCTGGATGAACCTCGTCGCCCCAGAGGCCCGGGAGGACATGCAGGGTTACGTGGCGGGGATCCTTGAGCGGCACGAACCCTTCGACCGGGAATACCCCATCGTCCGCCCCTCGGATGGGGCGCACGGGTGGGTCCACGGCCGTGGCAGGCTCCACTGGGACGCCGACGGGCAGCCAACCACCCTGGTGGGCGTCATCCAGGACATCACCGAGCGGAAGCGGGAAGAGGAAGCACGCCGGGTGCTGGAGGCGCAGCTTCACCAATCCCAGAAGCTCGAGAGCCTGGGTAGCCTGGCGGGCGGGGTGGCCCACGACATGAACAATGTGCTGGGGGCCATCCTGGGCCTGGCCTCCATCCTGCGGGAAGGCGCGGATCCCGTGTCGCCCATGGCCAAGAACCTGGACACGATCGTGAACGCCTGTCTGCGGGGGCGCGGCGTGGTCAAGAGCCTCCTCTATTTCGCCCACAAAGACCTGCAGGATGAGCGCCGCATCGATCTGAATGGCCTCGTCCAGGAAATGAGCGAACTGCTGAGCCACACCACCCTCAAGCGAGTCCAGTTCCAGATGGACCTCCAGGAGGGGATCGGTCCGCTGCGGGGGGATGGCGGGGCGCTGAGCCACGCGCTCATGAACCTCTGCATGAATGCGATCGACGCCATGCCTGGGGGTGGCCTCCTCCGCGTTTCCACGCGTGAGGCAGGAGACGGTGGCCTGGAGCTGCGGGTGAAGGATTCGGGCGAGGGCATGGCACCCGAGGTGTTGGCCAAGGCCATCGAACCATTCTTCACCACCAAGCCCCTGGGGAAGGGGACCGGCCTGGGCCTGTCCCTGGCCTACGGCACCATGAAGGCCCACGAGGGCACCCTCGAGCTCCTTAGCCAGCCCGGACGGGGGACCGAGGCCATTCTACGTTTCCCCGCCTCGCGGGTGGACCGACCCGAGCCGGTTCCTGCTTCTGCCCCGGTTTCCACAGAAGACCCGCCGCTCGGGCTGAAGATCCTTCTGGTGGACGATGATGAGTTGATTCGTGAATCCTTGGGGCCCCTGCTGGAGATGCTGGGGCACAAAGTGACACTGACCTCCGGAGGCATGCAGGCCCTTCAGCTTCTGGAGGACGGCCTGCCGGTGGACCTGGTGGTCCTCGACATGAATATGCCCGGTATGAGTGGTCGGGAGGCTCTGCCCCGGATCCTCGACCGCCGCTCTGGGCTACCCGTCATCCTGTCCACGGGCTACGGCGATCAGGAGATCGCGCCCCTTCTGGAGGAATATCCAGGGGTATCGTGCCTTCGGAAACCATTCAGTATGAAAGAGATCCAACAAAAGATCTCCAGCCTTGGCATCCGCCCCCGCGGAAGCAGTGAAAGGACGACTCTAGATTCCGTCGAGCCCTTCCTTGCCCATCACCACATTCCAGACGAGCGGTTCGTAGGAGGCGAGGCCGGCCTTGAAGAAGGGATCGTTGTCGCGGATGGTGTCCAGGTCCGCCAAGGGGTTGGCGTCCTGCACCCGCAGCAGGAACATGCCGCCGGTGCGAGGATCCAGGGGGCCCGAGGCCAGCAGGAGCCCCTGCTCTTTGAGGGTGCGGAGGTAGGCACGATGGGCTTCCGTGACCGCCTCGATCTCAGCCAGCGGACGGCGGTAGCGGACCAGCATGAGGGCGTACATGGGGACTCCTGAATTCGCCACCGATCAACAGGGATGAAAAGGTTACAGGAAATGGGTAAGGCGAAAAACAAACACCGATGAACACCGATAAGGACAACAGAAAAACAGCAGGTCGGTCAGCGGGCATTCATCTTGGCTTGATCGGTGTTCATCAGTAGTTATCGGTGTTCATCGGTGTTCCGCAGTGTTCTTGTTCTGAGGAAATTCAGGATCCCAATACTTCAGTCCCGCACGATACGGGTGCCGACGGTGTGGGGATCCTCGGTGGCGAGGGCCTCGGCAGTGGTGATTAGCACTTCGTGGCCGCCGCCCTCCAGGTAGGCCAGGGCGCTTTCGATCTTGGGGCCCATGCTGCCTGGCGGGAACTGGCCATCGGCGAGGTGCTGCCGGGCTTCGCCGGCCGTGAGGCGGTCCACCCAGCGCTGGGTGGGCTTGCCGAAATCCAGGGCCACCTTGGCCACGCCCGTGAGGACGATGAAGAGATCGGCCCCAAGCTGGGTCGCCAGCAACGCACTGAGGCGGTCCTTGTCGATGACGGCCTCGACACCCACCAGGTAGCCGCTGGCATCGCGGATCACCGGGATGCCACCACCACCGCCCGCAATCACGGAACTGCCGGACTGCAACAGAGTCCTGATGGCATTGAGCTGCACGATCTCCAGCGGCTTGGGGGAAGGCACCACCTTGCGCCAGCCGCGGCCGGAATCCTCCTTCATCTTCCAGCGGTGGGAGCGCATCAACTCGATGGCGCGAAATTCCGGATAGAAGGGGCCCACGGGTTTGGTGGGGTCCTGGAAGCCCTTGTCCTCCTTGTCCACCACCACTTCGGTGAGCACGGAGGTCACCGGCGCCTCCACGCCGAGGAAGCG
>JANYAS010000049.1 GCA_025361205.1 Holophagaceae bacterium | reverse complement strand
GACGTTGAACAGGGTGGGCAGGCCACCGTAGCCGCGGAGGCTGATAAGGTCACCCTCTTTCACGCGCATACTGCGGGCAACGCCCTGGCCGATCGAGACCGCATCCTCCGCCAGGGCCGCGTCCTCCGTGGCCATGATGGTGAGATTCCCACCGAAGACGGGATCGTAGTAGTAGCCCCAGACCCTGGGCTGCACCTCCTCCACACCCCGGATTCCGCGGATGGCTTCAGCCCGGGCGGCGGGCATGGGATCGTGGCGGCCTGCCACCAGACGCTGCACCACCATGTCCGGTGCCTGTACGAGGAGCTCGCGGGCCTCGCGCTTGAGGGCCTGTACGAAGAAGATCAGCGAGGCGATCACGAACACGACCAGCGTGTAGACGCTGATCAGGGCCAGGTTTCGCCCCTTCCGCCGCAGCAGCGAAGAGAGGGCGAAATCAAGGATGTTCCGGTACCGCTGGACGGAGGCGCGCATGGGGGCTCGGGAAGGAGGGCGGAGTCACGAGAGAACCGGAAGGGAAGTGGTCCAGGCCCATGGGATGGTCCTGGAAGGCCGCATGGCGGTCGGCCATGGCGGGGTGCCGGGTGTAGCGGGCTTCGGTGAAGAGGCAGAGGTCCGTGAGGCCGAGGCTGCGCACGAGCGCGAGGCTGGGCTGCCGTCGGAGGGCCGCAGTGCCGACCTGGGCCTTCCCGTGGACGACCATGGCGATGAACAGCGCCGCGAGGGTGCCGATCAGGAACAGGCAAAGGGTGGATTTGCGCATGGGACGGACCAGGAGGGGCAACCCTTCACAGGATAAGCCGTCGTAATAAAACAACCCTTCTCGAAAATGGCGAGAACGGCATTAGGGGCCATAGCCATCACTCCAGGCCCTTCAGGGTGGCGGATGTGATCTCCTGGAAGGCGAGGACCTGCCTGCCCCGGTGGTCCTTGAGGAATTCCCGGGCGCCGGACTCCGTGGCGAAGGCTACCAGCTCCTTGCCCATGGGGCCCATGACATCGCTGCCAGTCACGAACCAGGCCTTCCGAGCATCGATGGGCTTCATGCCGTAGTAGTCCTTCACCTGAGTGGAGACGATGTCCGGGGGATTTCGTTTCGGGGCGTACCGCTTCAGGTCGAGCTGGAAGGTGAAGAGGTCCTTGGGGCCGTCGAACCAAGCCTGGCTGCCGTCCTTGAAGGTGATCACCGCAGCCCAGTCGGGGAAGTTCGCCACCTGCATGCCGCAGACGGCGCAGCTGCCTTGGGGTACGGTACCCCGAGGCCCGCCTGCCCCGAGCAGGAATGGCAGGCCCACAAAGAGGAAGACGAGCGCTTTGAATGGGCGGGGGATTTCCATGGGCCTCCTGAACCGAACCTCAAACCTGGAATGACCTTCAGACTGACACTAGCGCCCGGCTGATGGTTCGATGCCAGCCTTGCGGCATTCCTCCAGGAATTCGGAGGAACTCATCACCCCGAAGATCCGGAGCCATTTCTTTTCCTTGCGTAAATAGATCAGGTTGATGGGGACCATGGAGGAGGTGTTGGGAATAAAGGTGTTGAACCCGTGCATGGCCCGCTCGACTTCCGCCCTGCTGCCAGTCAGGAAGTCCCAGTTGGCCTTGGCGCGGAACCGCTGGGCATAGTCTTTCATCACCTGGGGCGTGTCCTTACCGGGATCAATGGTGATGGAGACTAAACGGAGCTTCCTGGGGTTGTCCCCGATCTTGAGTTGCAGGTTGGCGAACCCTGTGGAAAGCACCGGGCAGATGGTGGTGCAGGAGGTGTAGAAGAAGTTGACGACAACGGGATCGCCGAATTCCACCAGCTGCTTGAGTCGCACTTTCTTCCCGTCCTGGTTCAGCAAGGCGAGGTCCGGCACGGCGCAGGTTTCCACACTCCGCCGGATCGACTCTTTGGGCTCCTCAGCGGAGAGGTTGGCGGCAAGCAGAACCAGGGCACCAATCCGGAACCAGGAAAGAAGGGTCCCGTGAGGGACCCTTCCTGTCATGCACGGAGAAGCCATGGTCTAGCCCTTCGCTTGTCCGGTGGCCGGCTTCTTGGCCAGCTTGGGCATGCCTGGGAGCGAACTCTGAGCGCCCTGGATGAGCGTCTGGGCCTCCCTTACCTTTTCGAGCGTGAGCTTGGGCGCATGGACACCCCAGGAACCATCCTTCTTCACGGTATCGATGAGTTCCCGCGCCTGGTTCACCATGAGCTGCACCTGGGCCTTCTCCTTCTTGCCGAGGGTGCTGGTGGCCAGGGCCTTCTTCACGGTCGTGATCGAGGTCTCCACTTCGGCGATGCCGGTCTTCACGGGCGTCTGCCAGGTCATGACCTTGTTGTAGATCATCTTCTGGTTGGTGAAGAGCAGATCCTTCGGCATGGAGGACATAGCGCCGCTGTGGCAGCCACCTGTGGCGGCCAGGGCGGAATCACCCCAGCTCGTGCGGCCGCAGGACCACATCAGGTCGATGTAGGGTTTCCCGTCCTTCTTCGTGAGGCGCCAGGCGCCCTCCTTGTAGTCGCGGCCCTTGCCCTCGGGAGGGTTGAGCGTCTTCGCTTCGGGATCCACGAGGATCTTCCAGATGTGGGAGGCGCGCTGGGTGTCGAAGCCGCCGTAGTCGGGGAACTGGATCGAGGCGAAGTTTTCGCAGCTGCCCATGACCGGCATGTGGCAGCTGGCGCAGCTGTTGGCGCCATGGATCTCGTTCTTTGCGAAGAAAGCGGCCTGGGTGGTGTGGCAATCCTGGCACTTCTTACGGAGGGCGGGAACGGTCACCGATTCCTTCCAATCGTTCTGGGTCACTTCGTGGGGATCATGGCAGGTGCCACAGCCCATACCGTGTTCCTTGTGGGAGGTGTAGTAGGACTGGGAGCCCTCGGTGCCGCAGGAAGGATGGCTGCTCTTGAAGTAGGCCGAGAACTGGTGCTTGGGGTCCTTCTTGGCTTCGTCCGAGTTCCAGGCGAAGCGCTGGTGGCAGCGCTCGCAGTTGGACGGCATGCCCGCACCCCGGGCACCCGGGAGGTGGGCCCCGGCCCCGTGGCATTCCTCACAGGAAATGCCCTTGGTGATGGTGTGCTTGCGCAGTTCCTCGGGCTTACCCAGGGCGGCGAACAGTTCGTTCTGGTTCTTGAAGTCGAACTTGAAGCTATGGCAGACCTCACAGTAGGAACTGGCCGGCTGGAAGAGCATGCTCTTCCCGTTCTTGGCCCCATAGGAACTGAAGCCCCAGATGTTGGAGCCCTGGTCACCGAAGCCCTTCAGGTCCGTGGGGAAACCCGGGACATACGCGGCGATCTTCTTGGCCATCTCGGGCGTGATGGATTCGGCCCAGGTGCGGCTGTGCTGGTTACCGCCGGCCACCATGGTGCCGGTGCCATCCTTCAGATTGCCGCCTTCGATGTGGTAGGTGCCGCGGACGAGCCAGGGGTCCAGGAAGCCGTACTTGGTGCGAGGCGTGCCGATGATGGCGTAGACCGAATCGGCGGTGATGCCTGGCGGGAGAACCGAGACATCCTTGCTGCCGTAGAGTCCCTTTTTCAGGTCCTTGCCCGGGAGCTCGTCCATTTCGTCGGGAAAGCGGACCACTTTGGCATGCCGTGAGCGGGACCACTTCTCGTACTGCATGGGGTGGCATTCCCCGCACTTCTTCGCGCCGATGAACTTGTTGGGAAGGTCGAGAATCGACTCCATGCCGAGCCGATAGGTGATCGCTGCATGCCGGTTGTTCTCCTCCGCAAACTTCTTGCCACCACCGAACTCCACGAATTCCTCTTCGCGGTCGCTCATCTGGTACTTGCCCTTTAGTCGCCCGTTCTTTTCGTAGGTCGTGAAGAGGGGGTGGTTCTTCTTGAGAAACTCGTGGAAGGCCTTTTCCTGCTCGACGTACCCTTCGAGGGTGCGGGGTCCCTCCTCGGCGCCGTGGGTCGAGGCCTCCGGCTTCGCGTGGCTCGCCATCATCGCCGGTGGAGTGGCCTTGGTTGGGGTCTCGCCCCCAGGCTTGTCCCTGGCCTGGAGCACGGTCAGCAGCGCCAATGCGCCGAAGATGGCCACGATTCGCTTGGTTCGCATCCTCTACCTCCAGGTGAGTGATTGGGCAGAACAATCAAAGGTTCTTGTCCAGGAGGTAATCTATGACTGCTGCCATAGCAATGCAAGGTTTATTGGAAGGTATTGTGATATCGGGCACTGATTTACAAGTGTTGACAACATTGATGATTTATTTTTTACCTATGGGTATGCTTTTGTTTTTCCCAGGTAGATCCCGCTCCTGTCCGAGGTTTCGCCGTGACAGGTCTGTGACGCGGCTTGAGGGCTTCCGATCAGTGAGCCAATTGATCAAGAGCCGTCTTCAGGCCGTTGTGGATGGCGTTCACATCCTCAGGCTTCCACAGCTTCTGTTCCTCGCGGACGAAGGTAGTGAGGTCGTTCCGGTTGTCGAAGCGGGCTACGGGAAGGTGGTAGACCTTGGTCCGGTAGCGGTCCCCCTCCTTTACGAGGCGCTCCACGCGGATGGTGCCGGGACGGTCGCTCTGCTCCATGAGCCAGCCCATGTCGTCGCAGCCGTACTGGCCCAGCATCACCTCCATGGGCACGCTGTGGTGGAGGATGCTGCCCTGGCCATCGGGGCGCCCACGCTCGATGTTCTTGCGGCGGCTTTCGACGGGATCCACCCAGACGTAGAGCACAGAAGCCCTCTCAAGAATGGCCGGAGCCAAGGTCTGGAAGGCGGAGTCGTAGCCATGGGGCGGGGTCAGGGGGAAGGCCGAACCGTGGGCGCCGCCGCGGGCGGCCTCGATGACAAGCGTGCGCCCAGCCTTGTTTAGGGCGTTCTGACGGTTCAGGACATCCAGTTCGGCCCGGCACTCGGCTTCCAGGGCCTCGGCCATGCGGACCCGGATGCGGTGGGGAATCTCCCCAAGAGGCTGCGAGAGGCCAACCTTTGCATGGGCTGAGTCCAGGCGATCGAACAGGTGCTGGGCCGCGCTCGCCACGAAGGTCTGGCTACTGGCCATGAGGTTGCCGTAGTCCTCGTTCAGCAATTCGAGGAGGACAGCCCAGGTCCAATTATCGCGAAAGGGCCGGTTCGGGCCGAGATAGTAGGCATAGTTCAAGCCGTTGGCCTTCAGCTCATCGTCGATGCGGTGCATCAGGTGGACGTAGGGATAGTCGTCCAGCTGAAGGGTCAAGCCCATGTGGAAGTCGTTCCGGCACTGGTCCGGAGTGAGGCTGGCTAAATAGCGCCGAACTTCCGACTTGCCAGAAGCGGGCAGGCTGAAGAGGAGGATCGTGTCGAGGAGCTGGCTCATGGAATCACCGTACGAATCCTCAAATATGCCACGCCTTTCAGAAACGGGAATCACGGAAGGAATTCGGCCAGCCCTCCGCGGCGAACCACCACCTCAGATGGAGCGGAATGGCTCGTAGATGACAAAGCCATAGCCGTAACTCAAAAATCTAATAGCCACAAAGAACACAAAGAGTGAGACCTAGCGTCACCGCGCCGAAAGCGGATTCCCCAGGCCAGCTTCACCCATTCCTTTGTGCCTTTTTGCGTCCTTTGTGGCCAATTCCGTTTTTTTTCTGGCGCAGAAGCAGATCAAATCGAGGTTGTGACCGAGCTTCCCGCCAGAAGCCATGGTGAATGCGGAGGTATGCTGGTGGGTGGCCCTGCCTCCATATCCCTGACCACCCTCTGCAGATCCCCCCGCCAGTGTGGTTTTTCATTTCAGGATTCCTCTGCCCATGCGTGACCGCGAAATTGTCGAGCGCGTCCGGGACGCCACGGACCTGCTAGCCCTGGTGGGCCAGGCGGTGAAACTGCGGAAGCAGGGCTCGGCCCATGTGGGCCTCTGCCCCTTTCATGCCGAGCGCAGTCCCAGCTTTCAGGTCGTTCAAAACCGGGGCTTCTACCACTGCTTCGGTTGCGGGAAGCACGGCGACGCCTTCGCCTGGCTCATGGAACGCGAGGGTATGACCTTCCCTGAGGCCCTGGAACAGCTGGCTCGGGCCGCCGGCATCGATATGCCCGAGCGCCGGGAGCGCCCCTCGGCCGAGGTGGATCTGGAAACCCGCATGCGCTCCGCCCTGGATGCCGCCCAAGCCTTCTTCGAGGCGCAGCTGGGCCGCCACGAGGGTGCCCGGGCCTACCTCCGGGACCGCGGCTACGAAGGGGCATTCCTTTCCGAAGCCGGGTTCGGCATGGCGCCGGATGCCTGGGATGCCCTAGTGAACCACCTGCGCGGTCTGAACTTCTCCGGTGAACTGCTCGAACAGGCCGGCCTGGCCAGCCGCAGCGAGCGGGGCACCCAGATCGATTTCCTGCGCAACCGCCTGACGATCCCCATCCACGACGCCCGGGGCCGGGTGGTGGCTTTCGGCGGCCGGATCATGGGTGGAGGCTCCACCTCCGCAAGCGAAGCGAGCGGGAGCGCGCAAGGCGCGCGATACGGTGGAGGCCAACCGAAGTACCTCAACACCCGCGACACGCCGCTGTTCCACAAGGGGGGAACGCTCTTCGGCTTCCACCGCGCCAAGGGCGCCATGAAGGATGGAGCCCTGGTGGTGGAGGGCTTCTTCGACGTGCTACAACTGCACCAGAACGGCATCCACCAAGTCGTGGCGCCCCTGGGTACGGCGCTTACAGAAGAGCACCTGAAGCAGCTGGGCCGGTTCACGCGGAGGGTCATTCTCTGCTTTGATGGTGACGCCGCGGGCCGCCGGGCCATGGAAAAGAGTCTCCGCATGGCCCTGCCACTCGGTTTCGAAGTGCGCCTCCTGGAATTGCCCCAGGGCGAGGACCCGGACACCTGGTGCCTCAAACTGGGTGGGGAGGCCTTCCGGGACCTGCTGCGGGCCGCCCCGGACTGGACCGCCTTCATGGTCGACCGGGCCATGGAGGGCAAGGATCTGCGCCGCATCACGGACCGCATGGGCGCCTTCAAAGACCTCCTGGACTTCCTGCCCTACCTGCCCCGCACCACCGAAAGCCGCGACCTGTTCGCGAGTCTGGCCCATCAGCTCCAGGTGCCCCTGCAGGAACTGGACCGCGCCGTGCGAAGCCGCCAGACCCCTATCCAGCCGACCGGGGACCCTGGAGCCACCCCCTCTGCTCCCCCCGAACTCGACGATTTGATCCGCAGCCTCATCCTACTGAGCACGGCCGGCCACTGGCGCCGCGTGCAGGAGATTCCCTCCGCCTGGTGGGAAAGCCTGGCCGGTGCCCCCCTGCTCCAGGCCCTGCTGGATGCCGAGGGCGATACCACCCTGCTGCCCGAGGGCGCAACCGCAGCGGTGCGCCACCTGGAGGCCCAGGCCAGCCGCCAGGACGAGGCCGGCCGGGATGCTGAAGTCTTGCTCGCGAAGCTCGAGGGTCGCTATGTGGACCGAGAAATCCAAGCCAACAACCGGCTGCTGCAGGATCCGAGTACCATGGTGGATGCAGCCCTCACGAAACGGGTGATGGCTCGGCAAAATGACCTTCTGGCGCGCCAAAAGGAGCTGTCAAGACGCCGCCGGGGGCCCCGCTAACCGCCCCACCCTGCTTGAACCCTTGCCGTATCCAACGGATCTCCTATACTGAAAGGTCCGTTTCGGCCGGTACATTGGCCAGAATCTGCACTCCCTTCGGCCGCCGGGTCCACTGGCCCCCATCGGTTCGACGCCCGCAGCGCTCTTTGAGGTACGAATGGTTCCGACGCCGCCCCGCGACACCTACTACCCCCTGACCAAAGCACTGATCTCCATCGGAAGGAAAAAAGGATTCCTGCTGGTCGACCAGCTCAACGATTTCCTCCCCGACACCGCCTCCAGCCCCAACGATCTCGAAGTGATCATGGGCTTGTTTGCCCGTTTGGGCGTGGGCATCGGCGCCACCGAGGAAGCAGCCCAGGCCGCCCGTGAGGCCATTGAGCCTGACTTCGTGATGGTCGAGGGCGGGCCCAAGAGCGACAAGGACCTCGAAGTCGAGATCGACAGCCCCGACAGCGATAAGTTCAACGATCCGGTCCGCATGTACCTCAAGGAGATGGGCACCGTGCCCCTCCTGAAGCGCGAGGATGAAGTCGAGATCGCCAAGCGTATCGAGGTCGGCGTGCGCAGCGTCATGCGCGCCCTCTCTCGCTCGCGATTGGCCGCCAGCCTGCTCATCGACATCGGCAAGATGCTGAAGGAAAACCCGGGCAAGATCCGGGAAGTTGTGGGCCTTTCGGATGAGGTGGACGACGACGAAGATGCCGAAAGCACCTCCGCCACCCAGCATGTGCATCACCAGTTCGAGAAGCTGCTGGTCTACGACCAGGCCTTGCAGGACCTACTGGAACTCCAGGTCCTGGTCGAGGCGGGCACCAAGACCCTTCCCAAGCGGCGCAAGCTGAATCGGGAGGTGCTCCATGCCCGCGGCCACCTGTCCCGTCAAATCCGCAAGCTGGGCCTCAACAGCCTCGCCGTCACCCGGCTCATCGACAAGATCACCCACCAGCACAGCCAGGTGATGGCCGGCGAGCGCAAGTGCCGTGAGCTCCGGGATCGCCTCAAGAACCCCGCCTTCGCCAAACTGAAGGACAAGTACAAAGACGAGTTGGCCCACATCGAGAAGACTCTGGCTGACTTCTTCATCAAGTTCGAGACCACCAGCGAGCAGTTCCACAAAGACTTCAACGGGCTCAAGGGTGCGGAAAGCATCAGTCGCGGCGCCAAGGCCGAGCTGATCGAAGCCAACCTCCGCCTCGTGGTCAGCATTGCCAAGCG
>JANYAS010000044.1 GCA_025361205.1 Holophagaceae bacterium | reverse complement strand
GAGCACGGGGGTCATGGCCAGGCCATTGGCCATGATGGAGGTGTAGAGGCCGGTGCAGCCCCAGGACAGTTCCTCGCAGACCACGACCTCTTCCATCTGGGACGCCCCCGGTCCGCCGCAGTCCTCAGGCACCATGGCCTGCAGGTAGCCGCAGTCGAAAGCGGCCTTGTAGACATCCACGGCCCACTCGCCGGTCTCGTCGTACTTGCGGGTGACAGGGCGCATGACCTTCTCGGCGAAGGTATGGGCCCGCTCTTTTGCGGCCTGGAGATCGGGGGGCAGGGTGAAACCAAACATGGATGCCTCATTTAAAAAAGGAGGTGGAGTGGCGAGTCTGGAACGATCCGGAAGCTCCAGTCTATCGTTCCCTCCCCCTCCGCCAAAGGCCGGAGTCCCTGTCGCTGAGTAGGATGACGGGAATCACACAGTGAGCGTGGGTTAAACTCAAGGGCTGGAGTTCCCATGACCATCCATCTCACCGATCTCAGCAGGGCCGTTCTGGAGACCGAATACGCCGTGCGGGGGCCCATCGTGGCCCGGGCGGCCGCGCTGGAAAAGCAGGGGCGCGAGATCATCTACTGCAACATCGGTAACCCGCAGTCCCTAGGGCAGCAGCCCCTCACCTGGAACCGGCAACTCCTGGCCCTCTGCGAATACCCCGCCCTCATGGAGCTGGCCCCGGGCACCTTTCCCGCAGATGTGATCGAGACCGCCAAGGCCGTCCTGGCTGGTACGAAGCATGGCCTGGGCGCCTACAGCGAGAGCCGCGGCGTGCGCTTCATCCGCGAGGCCGTGGCCGAGTTCATCCTGGAACGCGACCACATCGGGGTGGATCCGGACGCCATCTTCCTGACGGACGGTGCCAGCAAGGGCGTGCAGACCATCCTGCGGCTACTCATCGGCGGAGCCCAGGACGGCATCATGGTCCCCATTCCCCAGTACCCGCTGTACTCGGCCACCATCACGCTCTACGAAGGGCGCATGGTGCCCTACTTCCTGGATGAGGCCAACGGCTGGAAACTGAGCCGTCCGATGCTGGAAGCTTCCCTGGTCAAGGCCAGGGCCGAAGGCACGAACGTGAAGGCCATCTGCGTGATCAATCCCGGCAACCCCACGGGGGCGGTGCTCGACGAGGCCAACATCGCCATGATGATCGAGTTCGCCGGGGCCCACGGGCTGTCCATCCTGGCCGACGAGGTTTACCAGGAGAACATCTACCTGCCGGGGGACGCGTTCGTGTCCTTCGCCAAGGTCCTCCACCAGTTGGAGGCGAAGGACGTGTCGCTTTTCAGCTTCCATTCCTGCTCTAAGGGCTTCCTGGGTGAGTGCGGTGTGCGGGGCGGCTACTTCGAGTACCGGAACGTGCCCGACGACGTGGCCACGCAGATCCTCAAGCTCCAAAGCGTGAGCCTCTGCGCCAACCTTGCGGGCCAGGCCGCCACCTACGCCATGGTGCGCCCCCCGAAACCCGGCATGCCTTCCTACGCCCACTACGCCACCGAGCGGGGCGCCATCCTTGCCACCCTGAAGCAGCGCGCCATCCTGCTGGCCGAGGGCCTGAACCGCATCGAGGGCATCGCCTGCAACGTCATCGCCGGCGCCATGTACGCCTTCCCCAGCATCACCCTGCCAGCGGGCCGCACGGACTTCGACTACGCCATGGCCCTGCTGGAGCAGACCGGCGTCTGCGTGGTGCCGGGATCTGGCTTTGGCCAAGCCGAAGGCACCGCTCACTTCCGCACCACCGTCCTGCCGCCCACGGAGAAAATCCAGAAAGTCGTGCAGGCTCTTGGCGAGTTTCACCGAACCTACCGATAAGGAAAGAATGGATCCACAGATTCCACAGATTGAAAACAATGGGCGGGGAACGCTCTCAAAAGTCCTTTCCCGATCTGCCTCGTATCCCAAAACAGAATCTGTGAAATCCGTGCAATCTGTGGATATATCTGCTGCTCTCGAATAGATCGAATCAGGAGTCCCCATGCGTCCCGAGCATCCCATCGTTCTTATCACCGGTGCGTCCAGCGGCTTCGGCGCTGCCATGGCGCGGCTGCTGGCCGCCCAGGGCTGCCACCTCGCGCTGGGCGCCCGCCGCGCGGAGCGCGTCGAGGCTCTGGCCGAAGAGCTCACCCAGGCCCATGGCGTGAAGGTCTTCGCTGGCGCCGTGGATACCCGAGATTCCGCCAGCGTGAATGGCTTCGTGGCCGCCGCCGCGACGTCACTGGGCGGGTTGAACGTGCTGGTGGCCAACGCGGGCCTAGCCAGTGGCACCTACAAGCTGTGGGAGACCCCGGACGAGGATCTGGAGGCCATGATGCGCACCAACGTCGAAGGCGTGGTGAAGACCATCCGCGCGGGCCTGCCGCACCTTCGGAAAGCAGGCTGGGGCCACATCTTCTTCATCGGCTCCACGGCAGGCCACCAGCCCTACGAGGGCGGCAGCGTCTACTGCGCCAGCAAGTTCGGGGTGAAGGCCATGGCCCAGAGCCTGCGCCTGGAGCTGAATGGCGAGCAGATCCGGGTGACGTCCGTGGATCCGGGCATGGCCGAAACGGAGTTCTCCAATGTGCGCCTGAAGGACGACGACAAGGCTAAGGCCCTCTACCAGGGTGTGCAGCCCCTCACGGCCCACGACGTGGCCGAATGCGTGCGCTGGTGCCTCATGTTGCCAGACCACGTGAACATCGACGAGATCCTCGTCAAGTGCGTGGACCAGGCTTCCGTGCACAAGCTCCACCGGCGGGCGTAGGGAAGAACATGTTTCTTCCAGAAATGAAGGGAAAGCCGGAACACAGAGACCTTTCGTGTCTAACGCTTTTCTCTGGGGCCCGCTGCGGTGCTCTGCGTCCTCTGTGTTCCGATTATTTACTCCTCAGTCCCGGCTCATCCGAATGGCCAGGGGCAGGGCCACAATCATGGCGAGGGCGCCCAGGCCCCAGCCCAGGCGGTAGCCATAGTGGCCGATGGTCCAGCCGAGGCTGAAGCTGCCGAGGCCGATGCCGGCGTCGAAGGCGAAGAGCAGGGCGCCAAAGGCCGACCCGCGCCGTTTGGGATCCACGGATTCCAGCAGCTTCGCGTTGATGAGGGTGTGCATCATGCTGTAGCCCGCGCCGTAGAGCAGGGCGGACACCACGTGGCGGACGGTGCCGCCGGGCAGGAGCGCCAGCAGGGCCAGGCCCGCGAAGGCGCCCAGCAACATGGCCGGCAGCTTGCGGATGGGCCGCTTGCCGAAGCCCCGCCGGAGCATCACCAACCGCATGAGCACCATGCCCACAGCCATGGAGGACAGGAAGGCCGAGGGCAGGGGCATGCCCAGGGCCAGGGCTTCCTGGGCCGTGTAGGTACCCAGGGCGCCATAGCCCAGCGCTACACAGAAGAGCACGAGACAGGGCATGAGCACGTTGGCGTTTGGCCACTGAAACCCCTCGGCGCGGCCGTGGGCGTGATCCTTGGGCAGGGTGGTGGCCAGGGCGGCGAGCAGGAGGAAGAGCACTGCCAGGTACCAGCCGATGGGGGCGAAGCCCCATGTCTGCTGGATCCACAGGCCCAGCAGCGGGCCCACGATGACCCCGCCGGGACTGGCCAGGCCGTAGAGGCTGAGGCCATCGGCGCGGCGCTCATCGGGCAGCACATGGGCCAGGGAGGCCATGGTGGCCGTCAGCAGGCCCGACCATACGATGCCGTGGGGGAAGGCCAGGGCGTAGAAGCCCCAGCGGGTGGGCAGCAGGGCATAGGCGCCGAGGAAGCCTGCAAAGAGCGTGGCGGAAACGACCACCAGGCGCCGGTGCCCCACGCGGTCGCCCAGGGGACCCGTGAAGAGCGCGCCCAGGGCGCTGCCCAGAGTGAACAGGGTCAGGAACCGGCCGCTTTCCGCCAGGCTCGCACCCAGTTCCCGCAGGCGCAGCGGCACGGTGGGAAAGAGCTGGAACGCGGCAAAAAAGGTGATGAACGTCAGCGCCCACACGAGGGTGAACTGGCGGGTGATGAGCTGAGGCCGGGGGTTGGAAAGATCCTTCATGGTTCCAGAATGCCAGAGGGAACCGGCCCCGAGGTCACGGTCCGGCTGGCGATGCGCCGGGCCACCGGAATGGCCATGGCCAGCAGCACCACGCCCGCCGCCCAGCCCCAGCGGAAGCCCGTCCGCTCCATGACCCAGCCCAGGGCCAAGGCGCCCAGCGCCGTGCCCACGTCGAAGGCGAAGAAGAGCGCGCCCACGCCCGCCCCCCGCCGCTCGGGGTGACTGATCTCCAGGATGTGCATGAAAAGCAGCGTGTGCACCATGCCGTAGCCGGCGCCATAGATCAGCCCCGAGGCCAGGTGCCTGCCCGTGCCCCCCGGGAGGAAGGCCAGCAGGGCCGAGCCCAGGGCCGCCAGGGCCACCATGAAGGGCAGCAGGGCCACGGGACGGCGGCCCATGCCCGTCAAGCCCAGAATGGCCCGGAGGCCCATCATCCCTAGGGCGAAGCAGGTGAGGAAGGCCGAGGGCCAACCCATGCCGAGGGCTTTCGCTTCCTGGGCGCTGTACGGGGACATGGGGCCGAAGCCGAGGCCCAGAAAGAAGAGCAGGGCCACCGGCCCCCAGACGGCCCGATCCGGCAGCGTGAAGGCCACCTCGGGGGCGATCTCCCGGGTCGTCTCCCGGGGCAGGGAGCCGATGAGCACATGCAGCACCGCGAACACCGCCGCCAGGATGGCCAGCATCCAGGCGAAGCCCAACTTCGGCAGCAGCCAGAGGCCCACCAGCGGGCCCAGGGCCACACCGCCGGGGCCCGAAAGGCCAAAGAGGGACATGCCCTGGGCGCGATGCTGGGGGGCGAGGATGCCGCCAACCTTGGCCATGGAGGCGGTGCGCAGCGCCGACCACAGCAACCCGTGGACAGGCGCGAGGGCGTAGAACACCCACCGCACCCGCAGTAGGGCATAGGCCGTGAGGATCGCCACCAGGGCGAGGGAGGCCACCCGCAGCACGCGGCGCTGGCCGAGTCGGTCGCCCAAGGGGCCCGTGAACAGGGAGCCAAATCCCGAGCCCAGCATGAAGGCGGTCTGGAAGCGCCCGCTTTCCGCGAGGCTCGCGCCCAGGTCGCGCAGGTGCAAAGGCACCACGGGGAACAGCTGATAGCCCGCGGCAAAGACCAGGAAGTAAAAGACCCACAGGAGCACGAACGGTGCGGTGAGGAACCCCGCCCGTTCTGATCCGTCGCCCGCGTCTACCATCCCTCCAGGATCGCACGCCACCGGCATCCAGGCCGCCCGCTATGCTGGAGGTTTCATCACCGTCTCTGAGGTCGCCATGCAGCTGGAAACGTTCCATTCGGAAGTTGAGCGCATCAAGGCGGGCGGCGCGTCCAAGGCCCACGAGAAGAACGCGGAGGCAGGCAAGCTCTTCGCCCGCGAGCGCATCCGCCTACTGGTGGACGAGGGCAGTTTCGTGGAGGATGGCCTCTTCGCCAATGCGCTGCACAAGGACCTGCCGGCGGATGGGGTCATCACAGGCACAGCCCTGGTGGGCGGCCGCCCGGTGGCGCTCATGGCCAACGACAGCACCATCAAGGCCGGCAGCTGGGGCGCTCGTACGGTGGAGAAAATCATCCGCATCCAGGAAGTGGCCATGCGCCTGAAGGTCCCCATGCTCTACCTGGTGGACAGCGCCGGAGCCCGTATCACGGATCAGCTCGACATGTTCCCCGGGCGGCGGCACGCGGGGACCATCTTCCACATGGAAGTGGCCCTGTCGGGCCTGGTGCCCCAGGTGTGCCTGCTCTTCGGACCCTCCGCCGCGGGCGGCGCCTACATCCCCGCCTTCTGCGACGTGGTGATCATGGTGGAGGGCAACGCCAGCATGTACCTGGGCTCACCCCGCATGGCGGAGATGGTCATCGGCGAAATGATCAGTCTCGAAGACCTCGGTGGCGCGCGCATGCACTGCTCCGTGAGCGGCTGCGGCGACTTCCTCTGCAAGACCGAGCAGGAGGCCATTGAACTCTGCAAACAGTACATGGCCTACTTCCCCCAGCACTGTGAAGATGCGCTCCCAGTCGGCGAATCCAAACCCGTATCTCCCAAGGCGAAAGCTTTGGGAACCATCGTGCCCAAGGACATCAACAGCCCCTTCCAGATGAAGGACTTCATCGAGGGCCTGGTGGACGAGGGCAGCTTCCTCGAGGTGAAGAAGCTCTACGCCGGCGAGATCATCACGGGCTTGGCGCGGTTGGACGGGAAGCCCGTGGGCATCCTGGCCAACCAGCCCCGGGTTAAGGGCGGCGTGCTCTTCGTGGACAGCGCCGACAAGGCCACGCGGTTCATGACGCTCTGCGACGCCTTCGGCATCCCCCTCGTATTCCTCAGCGATGTGCCGGGCTTCATGATCGGCAGCGCCGTGGAGAAGCAGGGCATCATCCGCCACGGGGCGAAGATGATCAGTGCCATGGCCAGCTGCAGCACGCCCCGCATTTGCGTGCTGGTGCGCAAGGCCTACGGCGCGGGTCTCTACGCCATGAGTGGGCCCGGCTTCGACCCGGATGCCACCCTGGCCCTGCCCACAGCGAGCATCGCGGTCATGGGGGCCGAGGCGGCGGTGAACGCAGTCTTCGCCAACAAGATCGCGGAGAAGCCTGAAGAGGAGCGCGTCGCCTACGTCCAGCAGCTCCGCGACGAGTACAACGAGGACATCAACCTGAAGAAGTTGGGCGCCAACCTCCATGTGGATGCCATCGTGGATCCCGCCGACCTCCGCTCCGAACTCATCACCCGCCTCGGTCGGGCCCGGCGCCGCGAGACATGGCCCGCCAAGCGCCGCGCCGTCACGCCGGTTTGAACACAAAAGCTTGCTCTGCCACGGATGAACACAGATAAACACGGATGGGGAAGGTTCGGCTTGATCCGTGTTCATCTGTGGCTAATTTGCTTTTCCTGGGAGGCGTTGCGCTATGCTTCCGGGGATCTCCCGGAGGCTGGCATGTTCCGTCGCGTGGACGACTTCAAGACCATCTGGCAGCAGGAGGCCGAAAAGACCCTGGCGGTCTTGGCGGCCATCCCCGATGCGGCGGCCCACCAGGCCGTGGACGCCCAGCACCGCGATTTGCGGCGCCTGGCTTGGCATCTGGTGGAAACAGTATTGGAGCTGCCCCAGAACCTCGGCCTCCAGGTGAAGGGGCCCGTGGGCCTTGGCCCGGACGGCTTCATTTCGACGCCCCCGCCGCCGACCATGGCCGAGGTCGCTGCTACCTTCCAGACCGTGAGTGACTCTTTGCTCGACCACATCGGCAGCTGGAGCAATACCGAACTGGGCCGCAACTTCACCCTCTATGGCGAGACCTGGACCGGCGCCTTTGCGCTTTACGTCCTGGTGTCCCACCAGACCCACCACCGCGCCCAGATGACCGTCCTTATGCGCCAGGCTGGCCTGCATGTGCCCAGTATCTACGGCCCGACCAAGGAAGGCTGGGCGGAGTTCGGGTTGGAAGCCCCGAAGGTCTGAATAGGGCTTACGTTCAGCGAGCCGTGGTCGGAAATTCATTGGGATGTTTTGGCAGGGGGGAGCAGATGGGCTTGATCGACATTGGGGTTCTCACTGTTTCCTTGTTTATTTTCTTCGTAACTTTTTCGATCTGGCGAGATGAAAAAAGAATGGCTGATCGAAGACAACAAATGAATCCTCAAACTTTTGGAGATGAGATGCGGTCAGGAAAAGACCGGCGCAAATTCTCTATAACCATCGAATTTTCACGGACGATACGCTTAATCTGCTCAAAAATTAAGAGTATTTTTTGATTGATTATTGTTAAAGAATTCGATTTTTATGGGCGTTCATCCCTGCGCGTTACCTGCAGGTGTATCGATCCTTCTTTCGGCCCGGTTGAAACCCGGAGGGCCGAGCCTCACCCGATCCGATTCGCTGTGGCGCCTTTGGATCGGATGGGGGTGCTCCTGGGCTGGCTATCTAGTTCAGGATGGCACCAGGTAGTTCGATTCGATTCGTTATTTAGGACTAATTACAAATACAAGTAATTGGTTTGAAATAACTTAAAAATATGGTCTACATCGTGCATTAAAACATCCGTTGAGCTGATTTGTGCGCTCCGCTACTGGCGGTCCAAGACGTGCGAACAGCCCAACAAATTGTGGAGCCTTCGGCTCCAGAGGAGACTGTCTTGGCCAATCAGATTGTTCGCACGGTGGGTAGCAAGTCGCCTTCGAAGCAGATTGGCGTCTTCATGATGTTGGTGCTCGGCCTCGCGGGTACCGCTTACGCTAACGGGCCTTCTAAGGTCATCCTCGGGACGGCGGGCAACTACGCGATCCTGGCCAAGACCGGAATCTCCTCGGTCCCCCCGTCCGTAGTGAAGGGCAACATCGCGGCCAGTCCGGTCGCCGCCACCTACATCACCGGGTTTTCCTTGATCGAGGATTCCACGAATACCTTCTGGACCTCCGATCAGGTCACCGGTAAGGCCTACGCGGCCAACAATGCCTCGCCGACACCCTCCCAATTGACCACGGCGGTCTCGGACATGGAGACGGCCTACACCGATGCTATGGGCCGAACCCGACCCGACTTCAATGAATTGAAGTCCGGCAACATCGGCGGGTTGACCCTGGCTCCCGGCCTCTATAAGTGGACCACCGGGATCAGCATCCCGGCGGACGTGACCCTCAAGGGCGGCAAGAACGACGTATGGATCTTCCAGACGACCGGGAACCTGTCCATGGCCTCGGTCCAGCACGTCATTCTGGCCGGCGGCGCGCAGGCGAAAAACATCTTCTGGGTGGTCGCGGGCAACGTGGCGCTGGGGACCGGTTCGCATTTCGAAGGCATCCTGCTCTGCAAGACCAACGTCACACTGCTGACCCGCGCCACCATGAATGGTCGAGTCCTGGCCCAGACGGCATCAGCCCTGCAGATGGCCACAGTGATCGAGCCTGCTCTTTAGTACGGACTCGATGAAACCCGAGGGGACAGGCTGGTACGCCTGTCCCCTCCTTGATGCAAGGCCTGGAGCGTAGTGCTCCCAAAGGAGTCAAGCCATGAGCAATCTCAACCTTTGCAAGAACAGTAGCAAGCTTCACGCATCCCACCTTGGGATCCTCGCGTTGATGTTCACCATCGCGGGCGCGGCCAGCGCCAGCGGACCTTCCAAGGTCACCCTCGGAACGGCGGGCAACTACGCAATCCTGGCCAAGACGGGCATCTCCACGGTGGCTCCGTCCGTGGTGACGGGCAACATCGCGGCCAGTCCGGTGGCCTCCACCTACTTGACCGGCTTTTCGCTAATCGAGGACGCTACGAACACCTTCTGGACCTCCGACCAAGTTATCGGCAAGGCCTTCGCGGCCGACAACGCGACCCCGACGCCTGACCAGTTGACCACGGCCGTCTTCGACATGGAGACTGCCTACGTCGATGCGGTGGGCCGGCCCAACCCCGACTTCCTTGAACTGGGAACCGGCAACATCGGCGGCTTGACCCTGGCTCCCGGTCTCTACAAATGGACCAGCGGGATCACCATCCCGGCGGACGTGACCATCAAGGGCGGCAAGAACGATGTTTGGATCTTCCAGACCAGCGGCAATCTGTCCATGGATTCGGTCAAGCAAGTGGTCCTGGAAGGCGGTGCCCAGGCGAAGAACATCTTCTGGGTCGTCGCGGGCAACACGGCGCTCGGCACTGGCTCGCATTTCGAAGGCATCCTGCTTTGCAAGACCGATGTCACCTTGCTGACTCGCGCCACCATGAACGGCAGGGTTCTGGCCCAGACGGCAGCGGCCCTGCAGATGGCCACGGTGACCGAACCTGATGCCGTCAAATCACACGGCAAGCACAATCGGTAGAACCCCCGGCGGGAGGGCGAAGACAGCCGGTCCTCCCGTCTTCTCTGGTAGGCGAAGAGGGCAGGACCGCATAATTAGCGGCCTTGCCCTCTTCGCTTGCATGGGTGGGAAATGGACCTAGAGAAGGGCCGACGGGTTATCCCATGCTTTGGGCGTTGGACAGACCCTCGGGTTCTCCGCCGATCAGGCCGTAGCTCTTGAGCCTGCGGTACAGTGTCGTCAGGCTGATCTGCAACTGCTTGGCGGTGTGGGTCTGGTTGCCTTCGTTCACTGCGAGCATCGTGAGGATGTATTCCTTCTCGACCTCTTCCAGTGACCTTACGGTCCCTTTGATGGCCTGGAGTTTGGGGAAGGCTTGGCGGACCTCCTCAGGCAGGTCCTCCAGTTCCACGCGATTCGTTCGCGGTAGTGTGAGCGCCACGGCCCGCTCCATGGCATTTTCCAGTTCGCGCACATTACCCGGCCACTCATAGCGCATCAGCTGATCGGCGGCGTCGGGCGCCAGGCCCGAGATCTTACGCTTCATCCGCAGGGCCGCCTCTGCGAGCAGCACCCGGGCGAGCGGAAGGATGTCTTCCTTGCGTTCGCGGAGCGGCGGCACGCGCAAAGCAACGACGTTGATCCGGTAGTAGAGGTCCTGGCGAAAGGTGCCATCTGCGACGCACTGGGTGAGGTCGCGGTTGGTCGCGGCGAGAAGACGGACATCGACCTTTCGGTTCTTGTTCTCACCCACGCGCCGGATTTCCCGCTCCTGGAGCACCCGCAGGAGCTTGACCTGCATAGCTGGGGAGACCTCGCCAATTTCATCCAGGAGCAGTGTCCCGGTGTGGGCCGCCTCGAACAGGCCCGGTCGGTCATGGTTCGCGCCTGTGAAGGCGCCCCGCAAGTGTCCGAACAGCTCGCTCTCCAGGAGGGTCTCAGAGATGGCGCCGCAGTTGACCGCGATGAACGGCCCCTTCGCGCGCATGGATTCATCATGAAGGAGCCGGGCGATCCGTTCCTTGCCCGAGCCGCTTTCGCCCGTGATGAGGACGGTGGAATCCACCTTCGCCACACGGCGAGCCAGATCCAGGATCTGCCGCATCGAGGCGCTTTTTGCGACGATCCCCAGTGGTTCGTCAGCCTCGTGCGCCACCCGGACCAACGCCTCCTGCAGGGCGCTCTCCAGTTGCTTCTGCAGATTCTGCTCAGCCAAAACCTGCTCGTAGAGCCGCTTCGTTTCCAGGTGCAAGAGGCGGACTTCGAGCATGTTGTAGACGCGGGTGAGGACCTCGGCGAGGTCGAGGGGCTTGCTGACGAAATCCTTGGCACCGGCAGTTAGGGCGCGCAGCTTGTGCTCCGGTTGGGCGGTGATCACGAGGACGGGGAGATAGCCGTCCTTTTCGATCTCCTTCAGTCCTTCCATCACCTGGAATCCGTCCATGCCGGGCATCACCAGATCGAGCAGGATCAGGTCGTAGTGGTTCTTGCGGTGAAGCTCACAGACTGCACGCGGATCCCGGGTGGACGCAATGGACACATAGCCAGCGCCGCGGAGGGTGCGATCGAGCATCTGAACATTGGCTTCCTGGTCATCTACGATCAGGATGGTGGCGTTATGAATTTCAGACGATTCGATCATTGAATTTGTCCTGTTCGGTTGGCTGTGCGCAGTCCTTTTTCTACCAACGCCAGGGCTGTGTTGAGCGTGTCATTGAATTCAGCGACCCTGATTGGCTTGGTAAGGTACCGGAAGAACCCGGCCTCCAGGCCCTTCTTGATGTCGAAGGGCATGGCATTGGCACTGAGGGCGATGACGGGGATGTGCGCCGTTGCTGGGTCATCTCGCAGCACCCGCAGGGCTTCAATGCCGCTGATGTCAGGCAAGTTGATGTCCATCAGGATCACCTCCGGCTGCTTGGCGCGCGCGAGCTCGATGCCAAAAATACCCGTTGTGGCTGTCAGCAACCGCAAGTCAGGGCGGCGGCCGATGAGCTGTTCGACCAAGGACAGGTTGGCCGGATTGTCCTCAACATAGAGCAGGGTATGCAGTAGGGCACCGCTCTCCTCCTGGCCTAGAGCCGATGAGATGGAGTTGAAGTGATCCGCGCCTATCTGTGTCTCGACCCCGACTGCCAGTTCGAACCAGAACACGCTCCCCACGCCCACGATGCTCTCCACGCCGATAGTACCTTCCATCAGTTCGATCAGCTGTTTGGCCACCACCAGGCCGATGCCCGTGCCTTCCTCATTGCTGGCTTCTTGTCCAAGCCGGTTGAACGGCTGGAACAACTGCTTCAGCTTGTCCGGGGACAAGCCAGCACCAGCGTCCTTGATACTGATGCGAATGCGCCCCGGGTTGGATCTGGAGTAACTCACCTCAACCGTCCCCTGCTCACGGTTGTATTTGATCCCGTTTGAAAGCAGGTTGATCAACACCTGTTTCAAGCGGGTCCGGTCGGCATGGACAAAACAAGGGGTGTCGAACTGGGGGAAGGTGATCTGGACGCCGCGCACCTGGGCCTGGCCTTCGATCATGGCCTGGCATTCAACCATGACCTCCCCCAAAGACACCGGTTCTGGAGACAGCGAAAATTTGCCGGACTCGATCTTGGCGAGATCCAGGATCTCGTTGATCAGGTTCAACAGATGCCAGCCCGCCTGGAGAATCCTGCCGATGCTTTCCTGTTGGCTCGGTGTCGGCGGTGGGGATTCCGACTCCAGCAACTGCGCAAAACCGAGGATGGCATTGAGCGGGGACCGGAGCTCATGGCTCATGCTGGACAGAAAATCCGATTTCGAAAGGTTGGCTCTATCCGCAGCAATCTTGGCGTCCTGAAGCTCGACGTTCCGCTCCAGCAGCATTTGGTCCAGGCGTTTGCGCTCGGTGATGTCGCGGGCGGCGGCGAATACGCCCTGCAGCCTTCTCTCCCGGTCATAGAAGGTGGTCGCATTGTAGGAGACCACGGTCTCTCGGCCGTCCCAGTTCCGGGCCGTGAGTTCGTAGTCGGTGACCTTGCCTTCGGTCAGGGCCTGCTTGATGCTTGCCTCGGCGCGCTCCGGATCGGTGAAGAAGTTTCGGAACGGCGCACCGATCAGTTCGTCACGCGTAGAACCCGTGAGCGCCTCCATCTGCTTGTTGATGTCGGTGATGATGCCCTGGGGATCGGTGGTGATGATCGCGTCAATGTTGGATTCGATCAGCGAACGCGTGTAGAACTGCTGGTCGCGCAAGCGCTGATCGAGCTTCATCCGCTCCTCTTCGACTTGCATGCGGGCGGTGTTATCGGTGCCGATCAGCAGATAGCCGATGATGGTGCCCTGCGGGTCGCGCAGGGCAGTGACGGACACCACTGCGGGAACCCGGCTGCCATCCTTGCGGATGTAGGTCAGCTCGTAAATGTCTTCGATGCCACGGGAGGCCTTGAACACCAGGGCCTCGAACCCAGGCGTGATCGGGGTGTCGAGTTCAA
>JANYAS010000167.1 GCA_025361205.1 Holophagaceae bacterium | reverse complement strand
GTACTCTTGAGGTGTGCCCGATCCTTCGCCCCTTGCCCGCCTCCGCCCCAAAAAAGCGTTCGGCCAGAATTTTTTGATGAACGAAGGGGCCATTAAAACCATCGTGGAATCTGCGCTGGCCACTGGCGCTTCCCGCCTGCTGGAGATCGGCCCCGGTCCTGGGGTGCTGACGGAACGCCTGCTGGCGGATGGGCGGCCCCTGTGGGCCGTGGAGCTGGATCCCGCGGCCTGCGACCTGCTGCGGGGGCGCTTCGGGGCTCAAGCCCACTTCCACCTGCTTGAGGGCGATGCGGTGCGGATCCCCGTGCCCGAAGGCGAGCCCTGGTCCGTGGTGGGAAATCTGCCCTACAACGCCGCCACGCCCATTTTGGCGCGCTTGCTCACCGAGGGCATCGCCTGGGATCGCATGGTGCTGATGTTCCAGCTGGAGGTGGCCCAGAAGCTCATGGGCGTGCCAGGGACGAAGGCTTATGGTCCGTTGTCGGTGCTGGCGCAGTTGTGCGCGCGGCTGACCCGGCTGGTGAAGCTGGGGCCGGGTTCCTTCCGCCCCGCGCCCAAGGTGGAGTCCGCCGTGGTGCTGTTTGAGCCCCGGGCGGATGCCCCCAGTCACGCCGAGCGGAGGGCCCTCCTCACCGTGCTGCACCGCTCCTTTACCCACCGTCGGAAGACGTTGGCGAACAACTGGCAGGGCGTTCTTTCGGCGGCCTCCCTGACTGATCTTGGGCTGGCCTCGGCGCTGCGCGCCGAGGTGATTGCGCCCGCCTTGTGGCTGTCGGCCACGCGTGCCCTGTTGTCTCATCACCCCGAGGTGTTCCCATCGTAATTTCCATCGCGCCTGAATTTGAAGCCTGGACCAAGGCGCCTGCCGCGGATGAGCTTCGCCTCATCCCCATCGGCGGGGTCGGTGAGTTCGGCATGAACGCGCTGGTGGTCCACACCGCGCGCAGCCTCTTCCTGGTGGACTGCGGGCAACTCTTCCCCTCGGATGACCAGCCAGGCATCGATTCCATCGTGCCGGACTTCGCCTACCTGGAGCCCTTTGCGGACCGCCTGCAGGCGGTGCTGCTCACCCACGGCCACGAGGATCACATTGGGGCGCTGCCCCACTTCCTCCGCCGCTGGCCCATCCCGGTCTACGGCACCGCATTCACCCTGGGGCTGGTGGAAGGCAAGCTCCGCGAGCACGGCCTGGACCTCTCCCTGCTCCACACCGTGCCTGATTACGGGCGCGTGAAGGTGGGCAAAGGCAAGGGTGGCGGCGAGATCGAAGCCGAATGGATCCCCGTCACGCACAGCATCCCGGATGCCTGCGCCCTGGTCCTCCACACGCCCCAGGGCGTGATTGTCCATTCGGGCGACTTCAAGATCGATCCCGAACCCCTGGACGGTCGCCTCACGGGCATGGCGCGATTGCAGGCCCTAGGCGACGCGGGCGTGCGGCTGCTTCTGGCCGATTCCACCAATGTGGGCCGGCCCGGCCGCTCGCCGTCGGAAGCCGTGTGCCGCGCAGGTTTGACCGCGGCCCTGAAACAGACGAAGGGGCGCCTCTTCGTCACCACCTTCAGTTCGAACATCCACCGCCTGCAGATGCTCATCGACCTGGCCTACGAGCACCACCGGAAGGTGGTGCTGCTGGGGCGCAGCCTGGATCGCAACCTCGCGCTGGCCCGCGCCCTCAAGAAGCTGGCCCTGCCCGATGACATTCTGGTCGATGCCAAGGATGCCCCGCTCTTCGCACCCAAAGACTTGATGGTGCTTTGCACGGGCAGCCAGGGCGAGCCCCTGAGCGCGCTGGCCCGCCTGCTGCGCCGGGAGGTGAAGGGCCTGCCCATCCAGCCGGGGGACCGGCTGGTGGTGAGCGCCCGCGCCATCCCCGGTAACGAAGTGTCCATTTCGCGGATGCTGGATGTGGCCGAGCGCCTGGGCGCGGAAACCTCCATCGAAGGCTTCGGGCTCGTCCATGCCTCCGGCCATGGCAGCCGTGACGAACTGGCCGACCTCATTCGAGCCGTGCGGCCCCAGCAGATGGTGCCGGTGCATGGCACCTACCGGAACCTGCGGGCCCACGGGACCCTGGCGGCCTCGCTGGGGTGGAAGCCCGACCACATCTCGCTGCTGGATGGCGGCCTCTGCCTGCGCCTCTTCAAGGACGGTCGCATCGACATGCCGGGCACGGTGCCCGTGGGCAAGTGCTTCGTGGACCAGGGGGTGGACCACATGGTGGACGCCCGCGTGGTGAAGGATCGACTGATTCTCCAGGAGGACGGCGTGGTCTTCGCCACGCTGCTGGTGGATCCCGAGAGCGGGGACCTCGTGGCCGACCCCACCATTCTCAGCCGCGGCTTCGTGATGCTGTCCGACGACGAGGCCTATGCGGAGCTGTTGTCCGGCGTGGCCCGCAAGGCCTATGAGGAGGCGCCGAAGGTGGTCCGCAAGGATCCCGAAGCCCTTCACGACACGCTGCGCCTGGCCCTACGGCGGATCATCCGCAAGACCACCCAGACCCGCCCCCTGGTGATTCCGGTGATCCTGGATGCCCCCAACTAGGAACGGGGCCGGGTCGGGAAGATGAGGGTAAGGCCGGGGAGGGTTCCGTGCCACCTTTCGTCGGGTCAGCGTAAGCAGGGAAGCCAGCGTTAGGAAAAGCGGTTCACTGCCCGCACGCCTACTTGTCCTTCCGCCGTTCCTGGATGGCTTCCTGCAGGGATTTCTGGAACTCATCTACCAGGAGGATGAAGCGGCCCTGCTGGGCGGGGGTGAGATTCCCCTGGATGTCCTCTTCGAAGCGCTTCCTGGCGTCTTGCTGCTGCTGCCGGAGCCCGGCAAGCTGCTCCACCACGGGTTGCAGCTTCTTGTTCTTGTCGTCTTCACTGCCGGGCCCCATCAGGGTCGCGTTCATCTGCTGGCGGAGCTGGCCCAGCTGCTGCCTACGCGAGAAGGAATTCTCATCAAATTGGGACCAACGGTCGGCAATGGACTTGGCCTTTTCCTGGGTGAGGCCCAGAGATTGCTGAAGCTTCTGGGTCCGGATCTCATGGAGCTCCCTGACGATCCGGTCCCGGCGGGGGGTGAATCGATGCTCGGGTGGATCCCGGCGGGTCCGCTCTGGGCGAAAGGGGCCCTGGGCGCCCAGCGTTAGCGCCGTCAAGGTGAGGATCAGGGCTGTCGGGAAGCGCATGGAGGACTCCGATGGATGCGAGGCGGTCACTTCCCCACGGGGGTGTGGGTCTGCCGGAGGGTGAGGGCGCGGATGACGGCGTTCGCATCTTCCTCGGAAAGGGCTGACAGCTTGGTTGCGGCATCCTCGCTCACAGCATCCTCACTGTCCTGGAACGGGGTGTCTGGAAGGATCTCCAGCACCTCGGGTGAAGCCCTGGGGAGGCTGGCTTCCACGAGCGGCGCCCGGTTGGCGCGACCGGCCCAGAAGGCCCCGGTGCCGACGGCCAGGAGTAGCACGGCGGCGGCCCAGGTGAAGGGGCGCAGCCGTTGGTGCAGGGAACGGCGGGTCGGCAGCTTGCGGAGCACCCGGTCCGGGAGCCGGTCGAAGTACCCGGCCGGAGCCAGGGCCTCCGGGAAATCCTCCTGGGCAAAGTAGGCCACCCGGGCTTCGGCACAGGCGCGGCAGATCTTCATATGGGTCTCCGCCTCGGCGCCGGGATCGAGTGGATCGATTTGGATGGCGGCCAGGGCTGCCACGCAGTTGGGGGGAATAGGCATCTCACGCATGGGTTGTAAGCCTCCTCTCACTCGGCCCATCCTGGGCCTCGCCCGCTGGGCGGTCGCTTCGCGTCCGTCAGCCTCCGCTCTTGCTGCGGCCTCATGTGGCGGGTCAGGTTCTGGATCGCATGGAAGATATGGGCCTTCACGCTGCCTACCGAGGTGCCCATCTCCCGGGCGATCTGCTCATATTTCCAGTCGTACTGGAGTTTCAGGGTGAGGGCCTCTTTCTGGCGCTTGGGCAGCTTGGGTAAGGCCTCCTGGAGCAGGCGCCGGGCTTCCTGATCCAGCAGGGAGGCGATCTGGGTCTCTTCAACGCGGAGGGCCGGATGATCGAGGGTGCCCTCCGGGCCATCGAGGCTGGCATGGTCCCGGGTCACCCGTTCCCGGTAGTTCAGGGCCTGACGGGTGGCGATGGTGATAAGCCAGGTGCGAAAGGAGGATTCGAAGCGGAAGCCGGGCAGGGCGCGGAACACCCGGATGAAGGTCTCCTGCACCACGTCATCCGCGTCCTGGTGGTTCTTCAGGATGGAAAAGGCCTTGCCATAGACATCCCGGGAAAAGAGGCGGACCAGGGCTCCGAAGGCCCCCTGATCCCCCTGCTGGGCTTCCTCCACCCAGGTCAGCACCTCCGGCGTGTGATACGGCGAGCCCGGATCGGGGGTCCGATCGGCGGTCGGGGTGGCCGTCTGGATCATCCGTGGCTCGCAAAAGGTGGCTGTCGCCATCATGTTAGGCTCCGGCGGTACGGATCAAGAAGAATCCGCCGTCATCGGATGGACCCGGCAAGGCCTCCTGGGGTTGAATGGAAGTGTTCAGGTTTCAATGAAAAGCTCACCGACTTAGGAGTTGTCATGCGCGAACGCGTCACCCCATTGCTGTCCGAAGCCCAGATCCAAGTCCGGGTCCAGGAACTTGGGGCCCAGCTGACCCGGGACTATGCGGGCAAAGAGTTGGTGGTCATTGGCCTGCTCAACGGCGTCTTCCCCTTCTTCGCGGATCTGGTACGCGCCATGGACATGGACCTCGACATCAGTTTCATGCAGGTGGCCAGCTACGGCGGCGGCACGGAAAGCACCGGCGAGGTGCACATCCTGAAGGATCTGGACCGCAGCATCCAGGGCTTTCATGCCCTCGTGGTGGAGGACATCGTCGATACGGGCCTCACCCTTTTCAAGGTAGGCAATCTGTTGAAGGACCGTGAACCCCTCAGCCTGAAGATCTGCACCCTGTTGGACAAGCCCAGCCGCCGCAAAGTACAGGTTCCCGTGGACTACGTGGGCTTCACCATCGAGGACCACTTTGTCGTCGGCTACGGCCTCGACTTCGACGGCAAACTCCGCAACCTGCCTTATGTGGGTGTGTACCATCCCTAGTGTTAAAGAGTTGGAACACAGAAGACACAGAGAAAAGCACAGAAGGAAAAAAGGCAAGGAGGGTTGGCACCATGGATTCGAATGAAAGCGCTGAGGTGTATGTCGAAGCCGGTCCCTTCTCAGAGTTGACTTGGTCTGTGATCCGGGCCGGAATTGAGGTTCAGAAGCGCCTTGGCACGGGGCTGCTTGAATCTGCCTATGAAGCGTGCCTGGCCTATGAATTGGCGTTGTCCGGTCATACCGTGGAAAGACAGGTTTCCGTGTCCATCCGGTACCGGGATCTGTTGGTGCCCAATGCCTTCCGGATGGATCTCCTTGACGATGGCATTCTTGTCCTTGAACTGAAAGTCGCTGAAGCAATCACCAAAGAACACGAGGCCCAGGTCTTGAGTTACCTGCGGTTCTCCGAGAAACCAGCAGGCTTGCTCATGAATTTCACCCTCCATCCAATTGCAAAGCGCGGCATCAAGAGATTCCTCCTGACCTCCCTTCCTTCCTCTGTGGCCTCTGTGTGATCTCTGTGTCCTCTGTGTTCCGCTTTTTCCTTTTATCTTTAGCCCTCGTGGCCTCATCCGCCTGCGGATACCACCGTCTGGACCGGCAGCAGCGTGGAGCCGCCTGGGCGAAGCCGGGGGAGACGCTGCGCCTTGCGCGCTTCCGCAACCTCTCATCCCGTCTTGGCCTGGAGGACCGGTTCACCAAGGCTCTCGAGAACCGTGTGGTGGCGGCCAGTCCCTGGCGGCTGGTGGCCCAGGGCGAGCCGTCCCGGTGGGTGCTGCAGGGCACCCTGGAAAGCTACAGTTCGCGGCCCATCGGACTCACTTTGGGCAATGACCGCATGAAGGCCAGCGCAGGCTCCGCATCCCGAGTGGAAGTGGCGGTGGTGGCCAGCGTGGAACTGCTGGATGGCCAGACCGGCGCCGTGGTGCTGTCCCGGCGCGGACTCACCTTCTCGAACCAGTACCGGGTGGACCAGAACTTCGCCAGCTTCGACAGCCTCGAACTCCAGGTGGTCGAAAGCCTGGCCGACGATTTCGCCGAGAGCTTCCTGACCCAGCTGTTGGAAGGCACCGACTGATGGCCGCACCCGCCGCCTGGCTGGAGCACCGTTTCGCCCTCATCCATGGCGAGGACGGCGACGGCCGCCGCGAGGCCGTGGAGGCCTGGACGCGGAAGCACGTGGACCCCGAGTGGGCCGATTTTTCGCGCACCGTCTGCGCGGAAGGCTGCCCGTGGGCAGAAGTCGTGGCTGCGCTGCAGGAGGCCTCGCCCCTGGGGGCCGAGGCCCGCACCGTGGTCGTGCCCGCCGCCGACAACCTGTTCAGCAAGCGCAAGGGGGCCGCCAAGGACAAGAAGCAGGAGCTGCCCCCGGCCGTGGGCGCCCTGCTCCTGGCACCGCCCTCGGGCGTAAAACTGTTGCTCGTGGCCTGGTCCAGCATCCCGGCAGGTCCCGGCAATCCCCTGGGCTCCAAGCCCTGGACGGACTGGGCCAAGGCCGGGCGCATCCTCAAGGTGGGGGCGCTGGAACCCGCCGAGATCGGTGGCTTCATTCAGGAGGAGGGCCGGCGACTGGGTCTGCAGCTTCAGCCCGAAGCCGTGGAGATGCTCAAGGAGCGCCTGGGCGCCAACATGGGCCACATCAAGCGGGCCATGGAGGTCTTCGACCTGGTTTCCGAGCGGCGGATCGTGTCTCCCGCCCTGGTCGAACTGATGACTTACCGGATGACCGACCAGCGGGTGTTCGCGTGGTCCGAGGCCTGGCAGAAGGGTCAGCTTGCCCAGGCCATCAAGATCCTGCGGGAATGTCAGGAGGACGATTTCGAGAAAGCCTCCCTGATGCTGGTGGGACAGGCGGCCCGGGAGGTGGGGCGCGTGGCGGCGGTGGCCGCTGCCCAGGCTCGGGGCATGAAGAAGGAGGCTGACCTGGCACAGGTCATTCAGCTCCCCCCGAACCAGGCCTGGCTGCTCTCCAGGACCTATCTGCCCGCCGCCGACCGCCTGGGGCCGACCCGCTCAAGGCAGCTGTTTTCCCAGGTGGTCCAGTGCGAGCGGGACATCAAGGGCATGGCCCTCTCGAAGAGCCCCGCGCCTCTTTTCAGACTGACTGTTGCCCTGTGCCAGGCCTGGGGGCGCTGAACTTCATCCGGAGGGTCAACCCGGGTATTGATCACTTGAGCGTAGGCTTCGCTGGGCAGATCATGGGGGTCTGGATCCTGGAGGGCTCATGTCTGAATGCCTCATTCCCACCCTGACCTCGAACGAGGTGGTGGCGTCCAAATCAGTGCTGCCTGCAGGCTGGAAGGCGGATCTCAGGAACCTGAAGGCGCTGGATCTGACTCAGCCCGTGATGGAACTGCTGCGCCGCACCACCAGCCGCCTGCCCCAGGACGTGATCGATGCCCTGGTGAAGGGCCGTGCTGCCGAAACGGAAGGCAGCCGTGCCTTCAACACACTGAACGACATGGTGGAGAACATCCTGCTGGCGGACGGCAACGTCACGCCACTCTGCCAGGACACGGGCACGGTGATCTTTTTCGTTCACCACCCCTATGGCCTGAGCCAGCGTGCCCTGAAGCAGCAGATCCGCGAGGCGGTGGCCCAGGCCACCAAGAACGTGTGGCTGCGTCCCAACTGCGTCGAAGCCCTCAGCGGCAAGAATTCCGGCAACAACATGGATCCCTTCCATGAGGGTCACCCTGTGATCCATTTCGAGGAGTGGGATCGGCCCGAGATCGAGATCGCCGTCATGCTCAAGGGCGGTGGCTGTGAGAATGTGGGCGCCCAGTACCGCCTGCCCGATGCTTCCATCGGCGCGGGTCGCGACCTCAAGGGCGTGCGCAAGTGCATCATCGACGCGGTGGTGAAGGCCCAGGGCCAGGGCTGCAGCCCGGGCATCCTCGGCGTGGCCATCGGCGGCGACCGCGTCACCAGCTACGAGAAGAGCAAAGAAGTGATCCTCCGCAAGCTGGGTACGAAGAACCCCAATCCCGCCATGGACGCCTTCGAAAAGGAGCTCACGAACGATCTCAACACCTTGGGCATCGGCCCCATGGGCTACGGCGGCAACACCACGATTCTGGGTGTCCTCGTGGAGGAGATGTTCCGCCACCCCGCCAGTTTCTACGTGAGCATCAGCTACATGTGCTGGAGCAGCCGTCGGCGCGTGATGACCATCGGTTCCACCGGCGAAGTATCTTTCGACTGACGAGGCTCCCCATGATCCGTCTTACCACTCCCATCACCGAAGTCCAGATCCGCCAGCTCAAGGTCGGCGACGAGGTCCTGCTCAACGGCCGCGTCGTCCTCAGCCGCGACATCGGCCATAAGTTCATGAAGGAGCAGAAGCCCGAGTGGCTGAAGCCCATCCTCGAGAACATGGTCATCTACCATTGCGGCCCCGTGGTGCGCAAGAACCCGGACGGCACCTGGACCTTCGTGGCCGCTGGTCCCACCACGTCCATCCGGGAAGAGCCCTACCAGGCCGACGTCATCGAGACCTATAAGGTACGGGGCGTCATCGGCAAGGGCGGCATGGGCAAGAAGACCAGCGAGGGCCTCCAAAAGACCGGCGCCGTCTATCTCCACGCCACCGGCGGCGCGGGCAGCCTCCTGGCCGAGCGGGTGAAGCGCGTCGTGGATGTGAAGATGCTCGAGGAATTCGGCAGCCCCGAGGCCTTCTGGATCATCGAGGTGGAGGACTTCCCGCTGGTGGTCACCATGGACAGCCACGGCGGCAGCCTTCACGAGATCGTGGCCCAGCAGAGCCAGGAGCGGGCCAAAGCGCTGATGGGCTAAAATGAGCGAGGTTTCTGAGCCATCCCTCCCGCGCTAACCTGGAGGGATGGTTCAGACCTACCACCAGCTTCGCCTCGACCTCTCCGCGGCCCTGGCCCTGTTCCTGGATCCCTTGGAGGCCCATGCGGAGTGCATCCGCTGGCTGGAGGATGGGCTTGGGCACTCCCGGAGCTGGCTGGCGGCCCATGGAACGGATCCCGTGCCGACCGAGGCCCGGCGGCGCGTGAGTGCCTGGGTCCGCCGCCGCCGGAAAGGGGAGCCCTGGGCCTATATCCTTGGCTGGACTTTGTTTCGCGACCGGCGGTTCAAGGTCACCCCGGACACCCTGATCCCCCGCTCGGAGACCGACCTGCTGGTGGAGGCGGCCCTGGACGTGGGGCGGCGGCTGAAGGTGGACCGTTCTGTGGATGTGGGCACGGGGAGTGGCATCATCGCCGTGAGCTTGGCCCTGGAGACGGATTGGCAGGTGACCGCCTCCGATTTAAGTCCAGCAGCCTTATCCGTGGCCAGAGGAAATGCGAGCATGCTGGGCGCGGTCATTCAGTTCCATGGGGGTAGCCTCCTGGACACGATTCCGGACCCCCTGGGCCTGGTGGTGGCCAATCTGCCCTACGTGGATCCGGCGGATCAACCCACCTTGCAGCGGGAGCTGGCTTTTGAACCGGCCTCGGCGCTCTTCGCCCCGGACCGGGGGCTGGCCCTGACCGCGGCTCTTCTCGCCCAGGCCCGGGCCCGCCAAGCGCCGGCCTGCCTGCTGGAAATCGGGGCGGGCCAGGGGGGCGAGTTGTGCCGACGGGCCCTGAGCCTCGGTTGGCATAAAGCCCTTGTCCATCAGGATCTTGCGGGACATGACCGGCTCCTGGTCGCCCTGGCCTGAAGCCTTGGCACCATCCTCGCCCTACCAAGGGGCGGAGGTGCTCTATGAGGAAAATGCTGCCCATCATCCTGCTGGTTGCAGGAATCGGCTGCTCCATCCCCAAGCGGCACGATGTCAACCTCGCGAAGAAGCCGGCCATCCCCTACGTGGAAGAGGCCCCGGCCATGCAGCCCCTGAACGAAGGCAGTCTCTGGCGGGATCGCCCCATGATCGCCGACCTCCGGGCCTTCCGGGTCAATGACCTGGTCACCCTGAAGATCAGTGAGAGCACCAACGCCATCAGCAAGGCTGAGGTGAACACCAATCGGGCCGGTAGCAACAAGCTCAGCAGCCCGGCCCTCTTCGGCCTCCTCTCGGGGTTTGGCATCGGCAGCTCTACCGGCGACAAGACCACGGCCAACACCAACAAGTTCACGGGCGCCGGCACCACCGGACGCAGCGCCACGTTCAGCACGACGGTGACCGCCCGGGTGGTGAAGGTGGTGGGTAACGGCAACCTGATCTTCGAAGGGTACCGGGACATCCAGCTGAATAACGAGACCCAGCGGCTGTACGTGGCGGGAATGCTCGATCCGCACATGCTCGACGCCACCAACACCATCACTTCCGGGCAGGTCGCCGAGCTTCGCATCGGGTATGGCGGCCAGGGTGTCGTGGACGAAACCTTGAAGCCAGGCTACATCAGCCGGCTTCTAGCCTACATCTGGCCGTTCTAGGAGACTCTCATGCGCGTCGCAGCCCTTTTTCTCGCGGCCCTGACCCTCTGTGGGGCGGAGGTCGCCAAGACCGACAAGAAGATCGAATCCAAGCTGCGGGACGTGGCCCGGCTTCAGGGCGTCCGCAGCAATCAGCTCCTCGGGTACGGCATGGTGGTGGGGCTGGACGGGACCGGCGATAAGGATCAGACCAAGTTCACCGCCCAATCCCTCACGAACCTTCTGTCCCGCCAGGGGGTGACGGTGAACCCCCTCCAGGTGAAGGTAAAAAACGTGGCGGCGGTCATGGTAACGGCGGAACTGCCCCCCTTCGCACGGGCCGGTTCCCGGCTGGACGTGACGGTCTCGAGTACCGGCGACGCCAAGTCTCTGGCAGGCGGAACCCTGCTGATGACAGCCCTGCTGGGTCCGGACGGGCAGACCTATGCGGTGGCCCAGGGACCGCTGCTGGTGGGTGGCTTCAGCGCTTCGGCGGGGGGTGCCTCCGTGACCAAGAATCACCCCACCGTGGGGCGGGTTCCAGATGGGGGAATCATCGAGCGCGAGGTGGGCGGCGACTTCAATGCCCGCGGGACGTTGCGGTACGCCCTAATGGAAGAGGACTTCACCACCGCCATCCGGGTTGTCCATGCCATCAACGAGGAATTGGGCGAGAAGTTGGCGCGGCCACTGGACGCCCGCACCATTGAACTCCAGATCCCCAAAGAGTTTCAGGGTCGCGCCGTGGAGCTGGTCGCAAGGCTGGAGAACCTGGCTGTGCAATTGCAGCCCAAGGCCCGGGTGGTGGTGAACGAACGCACCGGCACCGTGATCCTGGGTTCGGAAGTCCGCATCGGCGCCGTGACCATCGTCCAGGGCGGTCTGAGCATCATGGTCAGTTCCACCCCGTTGGTGAGTCAGCCCGCTCCTTTCAGCAAGGGCAAGACCGTCACCGCCACGAAGAAGGATGTGACGGCCATCGAGGAGAAGCTCAAGACCATCTCCGTCGAACCCGGCGTCAGTGTGGGCAAGCTGGCCGAGATGCTCAACGGCATGGGCGTGAGCCCCCGCGACATGGTGGCCATCCTCCAGGCGATAAAGGAAGCTGGCGCCTTGCAAGCCGAGCTGCGGGTTCTGTGAGCGGCACCGATGGGATGCCTGCGGTGGATATCCTGGCCCAGGCCCAGGGGGCGAAGGCCGTACCTGGCTCCGCCGAAAAAACCGACAAGGCGGCCCGGCAGTTCGAAGGCCTGCTGATGAGCATGCTCTTCCAGGCCATGCGGAAGACCGTGCACCCCTCGGGGTTGTTAGGCGATTCGGGGAGTTCTCGATCCACTTATGAATACATGATGGATCAGGCCGTGGTGGACCGGGCCGTATCCGCCGGGCGGGGCTGGGGCTTGGCAGACCGGATCAAGGCCTCCTGGTCCCAGTCAGAAAAAAAAGACTCCCAAAAAGAAGTCCCGGCAAGTTGAGGGTTTTTGGCAAACTGCCGATAGACCCTTTGTCGAGGTAAACATGCGTATCAGCGGTAAATCGAGTGGCGTCGGGAGTACTCAGAGCGTGGCGGGGGCAAAGCCTTCCGGTCCGCCTGCGTCTACCTCCGTGGCTCCAACTTCCGCGACAGATGCCGTTCAGGTCTCTTCTGCCGCCCGGCTCGTGGCCGTGGCTCAGGAGGCTCTGGCCGTCGTCCCTGATATTCGGATGGAGAAGGTAGGCGCCATCAAGAGTCAAATCGATGCGGATTCCTACAACCCCGATGGAGAGGCCGTGGCCGAAGGGCTCCTCAAGGAACACTTGGCGCAAGGACGCCATTCCTAGCCCCTAGGTCCTCGTCGTGAGGGCATGATCAGTCCACTTGGACAGCGCCAGATCCTTCAGACCGCCGCAGTCGAGACGGCACGGCAGGCCATGGAGGGCGGGTTCCAGGTGCAGCGGGAGCAGGCCCGCCGCCAGGCCTTCGATGCCAAGCTGGCGGAAGCCATGCTGGATGTGGCCAACGTGGCGGAGTCTGATGTCCTGAAACTGACCGATCAGGGAACCCAGGACCAGAGCGGCCGGCAGGAGCGTGAAACCGAAGCTTCCGAGGACCTTCCGGCCGAGGAGAACGACCCGACCCCGGCAGAGGGTGCCGGGCCGCACCTGGACCTCTTGGCTTGAGGATTGCCGGGAAAGGGCTGAGGAGATCTTCCATGCTGCATGCCGTGCCCGAACTCCTAGACGCACTGGAAACCAGGCTGATCGAGGGCGCGGACCCCGCCGCGCTGCTCTCGGGTATCCGCTGGTCGGAGCTGGTGGGATGGCCCGTGGATGTGGCGGGTGCTAAGGCATTGAAACAGCGCATCTTCGCCGTACAGACTTTGATCATGGGCCTGCAGTCCCCGCTGCGGTCAGCCCTTGTGGGTCTTTCCAGCTCGCCTATCTACGGCCGGGATGGCATTCCTGCGGAGGCTCCGGCCCTCGCCCCCCGCTTGCGGGAAAGGGTGTAGCCATGCCCGGACTGAATGCCAGCCTTTACCTCGGACTCTCAGGTCTCCAGGCCCAGCAGTCAGCCCTCAACGTGGTTGGCCACAACATCGCGAATGTGAACACCCCTGGCTATTCGCGGCAGCGGGCGGACCTCAGCTCGAACCAGGCGGTGGCTGAGGGCCAGGTCTACTTCGGCACAGGAGTCTCGCTGAATTCGGTCCAGGGCATTCGGGATCGGTTCCTTGATCTCCAGATCTATCAGGAAACGGCCCGCCAGACGGGGGCAACCGATCGTTTTTCCGGCGTGAACAGCTTGTCCTCCAGTCTCGGGGATACTGGCAGCACCGGCATCGCGGCCCAAATCCAGGGGTTTTTCCAGGGGTTCCAGGAACTGGCCGCCCGGCCTGAGGACACGGCTCTCCGGACGAACTTGCTGGGCAAGGCCCAAACCATGATCTCGGGGCTTCAGACCCGCTACCGTCTTCTGGACGCTCAGCGGAACAGCGCCGATCAGTCTGTGGGAAGTCTGGTGGGCGAGGTCAACATCCTGACCGACCAGATCGCCCGGCTCAACCAGCGCATCAGCACTGAGGCCAGCCCGGGGGCGGACAATGACGCCCGAGACCAGCGGAAGGCCTTGACGGAAAAGCTCTCGGGTCTGGTGGGCATCAATGTGTTCGAAGATGCCAAGGGGGGGTACCAGATTTCGTTGGATTCGGGTGCCGTGGCGCTGGTGGGCGGGAGCACGGCCTATACCCTGCTGAGGTCCCAGGCCACCACAGCCAACGTCAAAGAGGGCCAGCTGGGCGCTAAAATCGACTTGCGGGACAATATCCTTGTGGGTTTTCAGAACCAGCTCGACCAGCTGGCCGCGGGTATCGCCAGCCAGGTGAACCTGCTGCATAAAAATGGCGTTGACCTCAAGGGCAACCCAGGCCTGGATTTCTTCGGGAGCGCTGCCAACGGGGCCAACGGCCTGCCGTCCTCGGCCGCAGGAACTCCTCCTCTCTACCAGGGCATGGTGATGGCCCTCTCGGTCAATCCGCTCATCGCGGGGAATCCAATCCTGATTGCGGCGGCAGGCCCGGGGGGAGCTCCGGGTGACAACACCAATGCTGGGCTGCTGGCCAAGTTGCAGTTTGATGGAGGCACCAATGCGGCTGGAGTGGTTCTTGGCTCCTCCTTCAGCACGCGGGTGGGCAGCCTGGTCAGCGACCTGGGCACCCAGATCCAGAAATTTGACGCCCAGAGCACCACTCAGCAGAACTTGGTGAGTGCGCTCCAGACCCAGCGGGATCAAATCTCGGGTGTCAATCTCGATGAGGAGGCCTCGAACATGATGACCCTTCAGCGGGGTTACCAGGCTTCCGCGCGTTTCATTAATGTGATCAACCAGCTTACCGATCAGCTGGTGAACCAGTTCGGCAGATGATCTTGAAAGCAGGTGAACCATGTCCTTGCGAACGGCCAGCACCACTCAGAACCGCCAAACCCTCCTGGACCTCCAACGGACCCAGGAGCGCTTGGCCCTGACCCAGACCCAGATCGGTACGGGTAAGCGCCTCACGGGCCCTGGGGATGATCCCACCGCGGCTGCACTGATCCTCGATTTCGGGAACTCCATCGAGGCGAACACCCAATACATCAAGCAAGCGAATTCGGCGGGGTCCTACCTCAGCTCCTCCGAGGATGCCGTGAGTGCCGCCATCGAAAGTTCGATACAGGCTCAGGTCTTGGCGACCCAGGGTATCGGGACCAACGTGACAGCCGCCAGCCGGGCGGCCATGGTCTCCCAGGTGGACGCCATCTTCAATAATCTGCAGTCCTTGGCCAACACTCAGTCCCAGGGAAAATACCTCTTTGCAGGGACCCAGACGCAAACCATTCCCTTTCCCACGGCCGTTCCCTCACGCGTTCCGCCCTATGTTCCGGGGAACGGGCCGATCGCCTATGCCGGCAATTCGGGCGCCATCAACCTGGATGTAACGGCCACCACCTCGGTGACCACCAACCTTCCGGGAAGCACGGTCTTCTTTGGCGCGGGCGGAGAGGGCTCCACCACCGACATCTTCAAGGCCGTCAGCGACCTTCGGGATGGCTTGGCCGGCAACGACACCGTCAAAATCCAGAGTGCCGCCGATAACCTTCAGCTCAGCTTTGCCAACCTGAACCAGATGCAGGCCGATCTGGGCGGTCGCCAGGCGGGGCTGTTCGCCCTCAAGGACCTCCTTTCGGGTGCCAATGTGACCTTGCAGGGGCTCCAGAATACGCAACAGGACACGGACTATCCTGCGGCGGCCGTTCAGTTGTCCGCTGACCAGACTATGCAGTCCGTGACCTTGAGCGCCCTGGCCAAATCCAACAAAACGAATCTCTTCGATTACCTGGCCTAGTTCAGCGAGCGCAGGTGGGCTTCCAGCGACGCGAGGGCCCGCTGCCGGTGCACCCCTCCCTTGGCGGATTTGACGGCGCGAGTACCGCCGGCGCGCTTCAGCCCACGTAAATCAAGTTCCCCCTCCGGAATCGGGGGCAGCAAGCCCAGCATGGCGTTGGTAGGGCCGAAGTCCTTGCTGGACGCATGCGCCAGGTATTGCAGGAGGCTGCCCAGCACCGTCACCGGCGGGAAGGGGAGGGCGGGCAGGCCGTGTACGGCTCGGTCCACCGAGTAGGCTGCCGCCAGGCCCGAAGCGGCGGATTCGAGGTAGCCCTCGACGCCTGAAAGCTGCCCGGCCACCCACAGGTTCGGTATTGTTTTGACAGCGAGTGTCGAATCGAGCACCGAGGGCGCCTGCAGGTAGGTGTTCCGGTGAATGCTCCCGAAACGGGAGAACTCGGCGTGGGCTAGACCCGGAATGAGTCTGAAGACCTCCTTCTGGGCGCCCCATTTCAGACGGGTCTGGAAGCCCACCAGGTTGAAATGGTCCCCGGCGAGGGTGTCCTGGCGGAGCTGTACGACGGCATGCGGCCAACGCCCCGTCCTGGGGTCATCTAGTCCCACGGGTTTCATGGGGCCGTGCCGCAAGGTCTCACGTCCACGATCCGCCATGACCTCAAGGGGAAGGCAGGCCTCGAAATACGGTGTATCCACCTCGCCCAGGGGCACGCGCTCCGCGGACAGGAGGGCATCCAGGAACTGCTCGTACTGCTTCTTGTCGAGGGGGCAGTTGATGAAGTCCGCGCCGCCCTTGTCGTAGCGGGCGGCCATCCAGGCGATCTCCATATCGATGCTGTCCCGCTCGACGATGGGGGCGATGGCGTCGTAGAAGTGCAGGCGGCCCGTTCCTGTGATCCCGGCGAGCCAGTCTGCGAGGGGATCCGACGTGAGGGGCCCCGTGGCTAGGATCGTGGGTTGGATCAGGTCTGGAGTCATGACCTGATCCTCGATCCAATGAATGTTCGGATGCTCCTGCAGGGTCCTCGTCACCAGCGTGGAGAAAGCCTCTCGGTCGACGGCGAGGCTGTTGGCGGCCGGGACACGCGTGGCCTCCGCGCAGCGCAGAATCAGCGAATCCATCCGGCGCAGCTCGGCCTTCAAAATCCCCGTGGCGGAGGCCGGATCATCACTCTTGAAGGAGTTCGAGCACACCATCTCGGCGGCGCGACCTGTGGTGTGTGCGGGAGTGGTCCACCTCGGACGCATCTCCGTGAGGCTAACCAGGTGGCCGCGCGAGGCCAATTGCCAAGCTGCCTCGGAGCCCGCCAGTCCGGCGCCAATGATTTGAATCACGCATCCCCCATGGGGTGATTCTAGGGCAAGCGGCGAGTCCTTAGCGGGGTTGAGGCAACCCTTGAACACGCATGAGATCGACACAGATCGCCTGATTAGTCGACACCTTCGGGGCCGGGGCCCTTCCCCGCCAGAAGCCACTCCGGCGATCCTCGGCACAGCCAGCAGTGGCGGGGAAATTTCTTCTTGCACTTACCTTGCCCTGTGTTAGTCTGATTGTCCTGCGCAGTTGAGGCTGCCAGGAGCCAGGGATGGCCGAGAGGTGATCCTGGACCATGCGGAAAGCATGGGGGCGTCTTTGAAAACCGGATAGAAGATAGGAAGCCTTTGAGGGTTCTGTTTAGTG
>JANYAS010000145.1 GCA_025361205.1 Holophagaceae bacterium | reverse complement strand
CCTGACTCCGTCTGAAGCAAGGGTCCACCCCTTCCGGAACGTCATCACTCAGGCGCTGGGCAATGGGGGCGACCTGGACGTGGAGATTCAGGAATTCGATCTTTCGAAAACGGAGCGACTCTTGCTTTGCTCCGATGGCCTGTCAGGAATGATCGGCGACAAACAGATCTGGGACATCGTAGAGCAATCAGGTGATATTCAAACTGCTGTGGAATCACTGATATCCATAGCCAGGGAGCACGGCGGAGAAGACAATATCACAGCCATACTAGTGGGTTGGGAGCCGGGGGAAGCCTGATGCAAGCAATACTTAGCCTTGACCTAGTCCATTCCGGCGGTACTCTTCCAATTACTTAACTTTCTTCAAGTGAGGCATCCGGTGGGTCTTTTCGGAAGCAAAACCCAAAGTCTTGTCGGCTTAGATATCGGATCGAGCTCAGTGAAAGTCTGCGAACTCCAGCAGATGGGCAAGGGGTCCAATGTCCGATACCGGCTGCAGAAGCTGGGTCAGGTGGCCCTCCCCGCGGACGCTATCGTGGATGGAGACATCATGGATAGCAACGCTGTAGCGTCGGCTATCCGTCAGGTGCTGGCTGAACAGAAAATCAAAGCCAAGGAAGTGGCCATCTCGGTGTCAGGGCAGCAGGTGATGGTCAAGAAAGTGACATTTCCACTTATGAGCCAGGCTGAACTGGCAGAGTCAGTCCGCTGGGAAGCTGAGAGCTTCTTCCCTGCAGGACAGGGCTTAGACTCCTACGCCCTCGACTACTACTTGATTGAAGAACGGGCAGCAGACGGCAACATGGATGTGGTCCTCGTGGCCTGTCGGAAAGATAAGCTCGAGGCCTATGTCAGCTGCGTGGCCCAGGCTGGGTTAAGCCCGAAAGTAGTGGATGTGGACGTATTCGCCATCCAGAACGCCTACGAAATCAACACCGCGGGGGGTGGACGGGACGAAGTGGTCGCCCTTGTGAACATGGGCGCAACCTTCACCAACCTGACCATGATGGTTGGAGGCAAGTCAGTCTTCTGGCGGGATATGGCCTGGGGCAGCAGTCGCTACTCTGAGAAGCTGATGGAAGACTGGGGGGTCACCCGGGAGGCAGCCGAGCACCTCAAGCGGAACCAGGCTTCCGAAGGACGCGAGCCCGAGGAGATTCAGCCCTCGATCAACGCGGTTTCCGATGCCTTCGCGGATGAACTCACCCGGACCCTCGATTTCTTCAAGAGCAGCTTCAAGGTGGATCGCCTGGACCGAGTGCTGGTTTCCGGGGGTGGCTCGATGGTCCATGGGTTGTTGGATGTCCTTGGCGACCGACTCCGTGTCTCCGTGGACCGTTTCAACCCCTTCCAACTCATTGAGGTCGACGGACGCACCGAGGACCCGGTCACGGTTCGTGAAATCGGTGGCGGTGCAGCGGTCGTCGTTGGGTTGGCCTTGCGTCAAGTGGGGGACCGATGATCAAGATCAACCTTCTCGGTGACGCACTGTCCCAAACCGGGGCCAAGAAGGGCGGTGACAAGGCCTCGGCCGAGCCCGTCCAGGTCTACACGGGCGAAGGCGGTAGCCGCGCCAGCCTGCCCATTGCGGGTGTGGTCGTCGGGCTCGTCTTTGCTGCCTTGGGCGGTGTCTATTATCTCTGGCTGAACGGCGAGTTCACCAGGGCGGAGAAGAAGAAGGCGGACCTGGAACGAGATAAGACGCAGTACGAGCCCTACATTGCACTGGAGAAGAAGTTCCGGGAGAAGAAGGACTCCCTCCAGAAGAAGGAAGAAGTCATGACCACCCTCAAGCGCCAACAGGCTCTGCCGGTGCACTTCCTGGAAGAACTCGCGAACAGTCTGCCGGATGATGTGTGGTTCAGGAAGGTGGCCCAGAAGGGTTCCCTCGTCACCATTGAAGGGGAGGGCCGGAACTTCGAGGCCATCAATGTCTTCTACGGCAACCTGCAGTCCAGGACTCGCTGGTTCAAGAAGATCAACTATCCCGGGGCGAAACGGGGGGCCACCGGCTCCTTCGAATTCACCATCTCCTTCGAACTCCAGAACGCCGTCTGAGGTAGGCCATGAATCCCCAACTTCAGAAACAGATCGGTGTGGGCGCGCTGGCTGGCATCATCCTGGCCGGCTTGATCTACTTCCTTCTCGGCGGGAAGCGGGCCGAACTGGAGGCCGTCAACGTGGACGTCAAGACCCTCCAGGATCAGGTGGACAAAGGCAAGCTCCTGAAAGCCAGCTACGAGAAACTGCGCGAAGAGGTGGCCAAGCAGGACAAGCGGATCGAGGAACTGATCAAAATCATGCCCTCCGACACAGATGCCGGCGAGATCCCCTATCGCATCAAGAAGATCGCGGACGATGCTGGCATCGATCAGGTGTCTTTCTCCCTCAAGCCCGAGAGGAAGGACTCCTACTACACCGAAAAGCCTGTGGAGTTCGAGTTTCGAGTCGGGTACCACGCGTTCGGCCAGTTTGCTTCTCTGATCTCTGGGTACGAGAAGATCATCAATGTCTCGAACATCGAGTTCAATCGGAAGACTGACAGTCGCAGCGTCTATCCGGCTACGGTGAGGTGCACCATCAGTGCTTTCATCTACAATCCCGAGCCTCCCCCGGCCGAGCCCGTCAATAAGCCAGCGCCCGCCGCCAAGGCCGGCGTCAAGGAGGACTGATGCATGTCCTAACTGCACGTATCCTGTCGATCTCCCTGTTCGCCGGTACGTCTCTTTTCGCCCAGGCTCCTGCGACTCCGGTTGTCGTGCCAGAGGATGTTGCAATCATCAAGGCCACGCCCTATAAGCCTGCGATCCAGCGGGATCCTTTTTCCGCACCCAGGGAAGAGCGTGCCAACGACACCCTGGACATCCTTGATGACATTGCCGTGAAGGGCATGATCAGGAAGGATGGCAAGAATTTCGCGGTCGTTTCCGACAGCCGGGGCAATGTCCGGTGGCTGCCGGTGGGACACCGGTTCAAGGACGGAGAAATCACTGCCATCACTGACCAAGCCGTGATTTTCCGACAATGGGAAGTCAACACCACCAACCGTTCCATATTCCGCACTATCACGAAGACATTTAAGCGTGAGGAGGGTAAACGATGAATGCTCGCCTAAGTTCCTTGCTGGTCGCAGGGGGCGTGGTCCTGGCGGGGATCCACACGGGGTCCCTCCAAGCGTCTCCGTCCATGGAATCGGCCGTCCGAAAAGCCACCCTGCTTTCGACCTCGATCGAGTCCGTCGGGACGGGGGCGAAGGTCTTCCTTCGAATCCCCGGATTGACCGCCCCGCCCGGGGTGCAGGTCCTTTCCAACCCCCATCGCGTGGTGCTGGATCTTCCCGGCGTGGACCGAGGGACCTCGGTCACCCGGAAGGACTTGGCCCAGCTGACCCATCCCCTGATCCAGAAGGCCCGTCTCGCCCAGTTCGCGACCGAGCCCAAGCCGATCACCCGGCTTGTGCTGGAAGTCGCCCCCGGAACCCAGGTGGTGGTCAGCTCCAGCCTGGAAGGCGTTCAGCTCCTGCTGACGCCAGGTGAAGGACGTGTCCAGGCTCGTCTCGACAGCACTGCCAGTCCCCTGGCCCCTGCTGAGTCGACCTTGGAGATGGCCGCCACGCCTGCATCCACTCCGAATGTCATCAAGGTTGCCGTTACCAAACCCCTGGCTCCCTTGCCCGTGATCGCCGGCTCCTTCCAGGTGCTTCCGCAGCTGGTGGCCGCCACGGCCCTTCCAGCGACCAGTCCCGACGTGATCCAGGCCCCGGAGGCCGAAAAGCCCCATGTTGCGGCCCCTAGCACCGGCAGGGTCAGTCGGACCCTGGGCGAGGGACACACCAAGTATTCGGGTTCCAAGATCACCATCGCTCTCTCGAATACGGACATCCGCGAATTCCTCCAGATACTTGCCGACACCGGCAAGCTGAATCTAGTCATGGACCCAGAGGTTCAAGGAACCTTCGGATTCAGATTCACTGACACGCCCTGGGATCAGGTGCTTGATGTCGTCCTGAAGAATGCCGGTCTCGGCAAGGAAATTCAGAACGGCGTTCTTCGCGTCGCCAAGATCGAGAAACTGCAGAAGGAAGAGGAAGAGCGCAAGAAACTGGAAGATACGAAGGCCCTGGCCGGGGACCTCCAGACCATTACTCGCCCCCTTTCCTATGCCAAGGTCGGCGAGGTTCAGAAGATCCTCAAGGACATGCTCACCAAGCGTGGCTCTGCCATCCTGGATGACCGCACAAACACCCTGATCATCACGGATCTCCCCCGCAATCTCTCCGTCATCGAAGATCTGATCCAGACCCTGGATGTTCAGATCCAGCAGGTTCAGATCGAGGCACGAATCGTTGAGGCCAACAAGAACTGGCAGCGAGAATTCGGCATCAAGTGGCCGCAGGCGAGCACGGGAGCTGCTGTCATTCCGGGCGCCCCTTGGGTGTCACCTACTGTGGGGAATCCGACATCGTCCTTCTTTAACGGTGTGCAGGGAGCCAACCGTACAGCTTCGGGTCAGCATGCCGCTATTGGCTTCGCACCCGGCCTGCCTGGATCTACCTCGATCGCGGCTCCGGCCGGCGAACTCTGGCTGTCCTTCCTCAGCAACCGGTTTAGCATCAACGCGGTCCTGCAGGCCATGGAACAGGAAGGCATCCTCAAGATCGTATCCTCCCCCAAGATCGTGACCCAGAACAACAAGAAGGCCACCATTCTGAGCGGCGAGAAGATCCCCTATCCAACCCAACAGGGTGGCGCGCAGGGCGGCGCCATCACTGTCGCTTTCATCGATGCGAACCTCCAACTGGATGTCACGCCCCAGATCACCAGCGAAGGCACGATCATCATGGATCTGAAGGTGGAGAAGGCCCAGGCCGACTTCACCCGCACGGTGCAAGGCACTCCGACCATCCTGCGCAAGTCCATCGAGACCCAGGTGCTGGTGCGCGACGGCGGCACGGCCGTGCTGGGTGGTGTCTACGTCACGAACTCCAACACAGGCACAACGGGGGTGCCCTTTCTGTCGAAAATCCCCCTCATCGGTTTCCTGTTCCGCAACAACACCAGGGGAGAGCAGAACACCGAACTGTTGATCTTCATCACGCCCCGGATCCTCCGCCAGTAGAAGGATTCCGCCGACAGACATACGGCCCCGATTGGGGCCGTATGTCTGTCGGTAAAGAAGACCTACTTGTTCATGGGCAGGGTGCGGACCAGTCGCTTGCAGCTGTTGCAGAGGAGGGTGAAGTTGTCCGCCTGCTCGAAGTGGTATTTGAAGCCGGGGTCTTCGTCGACCTTTTCCATGTGACCGAAGTGATACTCGGCGATGCGCACACTCTGCGGGGCGGTCAGATCGGCACCGCAGTGGGTGCAGGAGATGGCGGCCATGCTTGCTCCTCGGGAAGGCTGGGGATCAGGAAAAAAAGAGTTTCCAGAGCCCCCAGCTTAGCAGAGCCAGAACAGCGAGGCCGACGAAGACCCGCAGCAACACCTTGCCGATCTGATATGCGACGTAGATCACGAAGAGCGCCGCCACCGCAGTAAGGACGAGCATGGGGGTCGTCATGTTCGCTTTCCGCCCGGATTCCATGGGTAGAAACCCTGGCCGGTCTTGAGGCCCAGGGCTCCTTCCGCTGCTTTCGTGATGAGCGAACGGGGGGGGCGGAACCGCTCCTCCCCGGAGGCTGTCAATCCCTCGGCGATGCAGAGACGCAGGTCCAGTCCCACTCGGTCGGACAATTCCAAGGGACCGATGGGATGCCCATAACCAAGGGTCATGAGGGCGTCGAGGTCCTCGGCGGACGCCACCCCGGCCTCCAGCAGGCGCATGGCCTCCAGACCCTGGACCAGGGCCATGCGGGCTGCGGCGAAGCCCGGCTGATCGCGTACTTGTACCACCCGTTTGTGAAGAGCGTGGCCCATGGCCCGGGCGCGGTCCACCCAGGCCTGCGGAGTTCCTGGCGCCACACCCATCTCCACGACAGCCAATCGGGGCACGGGCACGAACAGGTGGAACCCGATCAGGCGGCTGGCCAGGCCCGACCTCAGCGCTAGGTCCGAAATCGGCAGGGAGGATGTGCCCGACAGGATGAGCAGGTCCGAATCTCCCCACTGGGCGGCAGTGGCCAGGGCAGGGGCTTTGATCGCTGGATCCTCGGGAAGGGCCTCCAGCAGCGTGGAGACGCCTTGAAGAGCCGAGGCCCCGAACGCCGCGGGTCGAAGCCTGCCCATAGCCTGGTCCCTCGCCTCCGGGCTGATAAGGCCCTTGGCGAGGGCCCGGTCCCAGCGCCGGTGGACTTCACTCAGTCCGATCTGGGCATGATTGTGGTCGCGTCCTAACAGCCAGGTCTCCAGCCCGCATTCGGCCGCCCACTGGGCGGTGGATAGGCCCAGAGTACCGGGACCTAGGATGGCGAATGACCCGCTCAAGACGCGTCCCTGATGTCCGTGGCAACGCCAGTCGGACCGGCCCCCAGGATGAGCAGGTCGAGAAGATCCGTGCCAGGGGGTCCTTCGGTCATGGATTCGAGCCTCCTCCCGCTATGATGAACGGAAAGGGCTCCCGTACCTCACCGCAACCCAGTTCACCCCACTTGGGGCAATCTTCTTCATGCTCATCGATTACGCCGCCATCACGCATCCGGGCAGGGTCCGGAAGAACAACGAAGACGCTTACCTGTTGAGCGCGCTTGATGGCGAGGAGCCCATCATCAACGGGCCCGCCCGGTCGCTGAAGGTGGGAGACCCGGGTCTTCTGGTGGCCGTGGCTGATGGCATGGGCGGCGCGGCGGCGGGCGAGGTGGCGAGCCGCGAGGGTCTGGCCGCTGTGGCCCTGTTCCTGTTCGGCCACTGGGGGCGCCTGGGATCCAGCAAGGTCCGGGAGTTGGAACTGGTCAAGGCGCTGGAGGTCGCCGTCGAACAGGCCAGTGACGCAGTGCTTCGCTATTCCGACGATGACCGCACGGCCCGGGGCATGGGATCCACCCTGACGGCTGTCGTCATCTGGAACGGATGCGCCTATGTCGCGCAGATTGGTGATTCCAGGGCCTACCTGCTGCGGCAGGGCGCGCTGCTCCAGATCACGGAAGATCAGACACTGGTGAACGACCTCGTCAACCAGGGCACCCTTACCCTGGATCAGGCGCGCACCCACCCCCAACGCAACATGATCACCCAGGCCCTGGGTTCGCCCCAGCCGCTGCGCGTGGCCCTCTCGCGCCTCGCCCTGCGCCGGGGTGACCGGCTGCTCTGCTGCTCCGACGGCCTGCACGGCGAGGTGGAGGACTCCCGCATTCTGGAGGTGTTGAACCAGAACCTCAGCCCTCGGCGAAGCTTGGAATTGCTGGTGGAGGAGGCCCTCGCTCACGGGGGGCGGGACAACATCACGGGGGTCCTCCTCACGCTCCTCGATCCGGGTCTCCCTCTCCCCCTGCTGGGGGAACCCATCGATCTCAACCGGCCCGGCCTCCACACCCATGGACGGGGAATCTGGGGGCGGTTACGGGGATTTTTTGGCGGCGGTGCCTCATGAGTATCCTTCAGGGGACTGTGTCCCTCAAACGCTTCCTGGTGCTGGGCCCCGTGCCCGATGAAAAGGACCTTCAGGCCGGTCTGGACCAGGACCAGTTCCGCCCCTTCCAGGATGGGCTCGAGGAAGAGCGCATGGGTTGGTGCGACTGGCGCAATCCGCTCATCACGCCGCCGGATGTGGACTGGGTAAGCCAGGAGCGCTTCGCCGTTTTCGGCCTGCGCATCGACACCCGCCGCGTACCGCCCACGTTGTTGAAGGCTCACGTGGACCTGAGATTGCAAAGCCTGCAGAAGGAAAAGGACCTCACCTTCATCGGCAAGGAAGCCCGCATCTCCCTGGCAGACGAAGTGAAGGTCGAACTGTTACGCAAGGTGCTGCCTTCGCCCAAGGTGGTAGAGGTGGCCTGGGACCTCAAGGGCGGCCTGCTCTGGACCACCGCCTCTTCCAGCAAGGCCCAAGGGGTGCTGACGAGTTTGTTCATCAAGTCCTTCGGCTGTGAAATTCATCCCCTGGCGCCCCTGGTGCTGTCGGGTCGGCTGTGTCCTGACCTGTCCGTGGAATCGCTAATGGCGTTGGATCCGTTGGATCTCGAACTTGAGGAGGCCTGAGGTGAAGCCTCTTGAACTGATGGAACAAGGACGCTTCCTGGGTGAAGAATTCCTCCTCTGGATGTGGATGCGCAGCATGACCGAAGGGGGCGCCAGCGGCGAGGAAGGCGACGGCTCCGGCTGCTTCGTGGACGACGCCATCCAGCTGGCCTCCGAGCGGGGCGAAGTGAAGGAGATCTCCCTGCGCAAGGGCAATCCCTCGGAAAGTCGCGAGGCCTTCGAGGCCCTTAGCCGAGGCATGCGGCCCGCGAAGATGAAGCTGCGCATCCTCTCCGGCGACCTGGAGTGGGTGTTCACGATCAACGCTTCCACGCTCGATATGGGCACCCTCAAGCTGCCGCCCAGTACGGGCAAAGCCCCCCACGAACGGCTCCATGACCGACTCTTCCTGCTGGAGGAAGGCGCGGGCCATCTGGAGCGGCGTCTGAAACGGTTCCTCCGCGCCCGTTCTGAGAACCCCGAAGAGCTGCAGGAGTCCCTCAGGGCCTGGGTTCGCGCCGGGCGGTCCGGTGATGCCCTGGCGACGAGTGAGGCCGCGAACGAGGCGCCGTGGGAGGCTTGAGCCTCCGAGTGTCAGCAGGCCTGAGCCTCCTGCTCCTGCCTGCCGTTATCGCCGCCCCCTCGGCGCAGGATCCAATGCCCGTCATGGCCCACGCCCGTACCCCAGAGGGTAAGGAAATCATCCTGCAGCTCCAGTTCCGAAAGGGGCTCAGCATGGAGGGGAAGGTTCTGCCCCGAGCCTTCCTGGCCAAGGGTGCGGACGTCAACGGGTGGGTGCCCTTCGGGAACCTCAGTCCCGAAGGCAAGCGCTGGGCCCTGGCGGCCTTGTTTCCTGATGACCTGTGGCGCGAGGAGGACGTGCGGCATCGGGTCCGCCACCCCGAGGTGGAATCTGTATGGACCATGGCGGCGCTCTTCACGGGCCACGGGCAGAACTATGACCGGCTCATGGCCGAGAATCCGGACCTGCCGGAGACGCTGCGGGAGGGCGATGTCTGGCGAATTCCGCGGCGCCTACTGTCCTTGGATCTTGGGGGTACGGGACGGGCTCCGGACCGCACCCAGCCTGAGGATGATCTCGACGACGAGGCCCGGGTGGCAGCCTATCGCGGGATGCTCTCCTTCGGCGAGGATGACCAGGGTAAGTACGCGGCCTATCGCCTTCGCAAGGGAGAGGCGCTCTATTCCAGCGTGGTCATCCGCTACACGGACCGGGTGGATCCGAAGGGCGTGAGCGAGCTGGCGGAGCGCGTCGCCGGACGCAGCGGCATCGCCGATGTGCGGAGCATCCCGCCCGGCCAAGTCATCAAGATCCCGGTGGCCTTCCTGGCTGGCCCCTTCCAGCCGGAGGGCAGCGCCGAACTCGCCGAGGAGCGCGAGGTCCGGGCCGAGGTTCGCCGCACCGTGCGTATCGAAGCAGGGCCGAAGCTCACGGGAGTGCGGATCATCCTGGATGCGGGCCATGGCGGGGTGGATCCCGGTGCTCGGGCCAGCGGGATCTGGGAATCGGACTTCGTCTACGACATCACCATGCGTGTGCGACGCTTTCTTGAGCAGGAAACCGAGGCCCAAGTAAGCAGTACGATTCGCTACCTCGGCCTGGGCTTTCGCAGCCGGGAGGAGATCCTCGGTCCCAGCCGGTCCGCAGAGATCCTCACCACGCCGCCCTTCGCCGTGGCCGGCGAGGGGCCCAAGGCTGTGAGCGTCCACCTGCGCTGGGTACTGGCCAACGACCTCTTTGCGACCTTCCGGAAAGCCAAAGGCGATCCCCAGAAAACGCTCTTCCTGAGCTTCCACGCGGACAGCCTGCACCCCTCGGCCCGGGGTTCGATGGTCTACGTTCCCAGCGCAGCCCTGGTGCCCTCCAGCTACGCCTTGGGGGGGTCGAGGACCGCCCATGTCGCCGAGGCGAAACGTTCCGCCCGCGTGGCCTTCACCGGGCGGGAGAAACTCCAAGGCGAGGCCCGCAGCCGTCAGTTCTCCGAGGCGCTGTTGAAGGCCCTCCACAAGGACCGCATCCCCGTCCACTCGAACCGTCCCATTCGCAACGTCATCTACCGCAGTGGTGGGAAGTGGGTGCCCGCCGTCATCCGCTACAGCACCGGTGCCACCAAGGTCCTCATCGAGGTGGCCAACCTTACCAACGAGGACGACGCCGCGAACCTGCGCGACCCCGACTTCCGCGAACGCTATGCCGCCGCTGTGGTCAATGCAATTCGGGCGTACTACCGGAAGTAGTGGCCGGTCCGGCTGCACGAAGGGGTCCTTTGTGCAGATAGGAAAAACGCTGGCGGGGGGTCAGAATGGGGGTGGAGGCCTGATGCGGATTCTGCTCCTGGCGCTGCTTCTGCTTGCTGGCTTCGGGTGCCGGGTCCCGGAGGCGCGGCTCCCTGCCTCGGTGCTGCCCCAGGCCCGACTCATCGTGCGGTTCCTCGACCGGGATGCCGTGCTGGATCTGGCTGTCGCCCCTGCGGAAGGCCCTTGGCGAGTGATGAATGCAGGGCAGTGGGAGGCCCTGGAGGTTCGGTGGAAGGCCGGCGCCCCGCGAATCGGTGCCGTCGTGGTGGGTCGCACCGCCCCGGACTGGGTGCTGCTGGAAGATCCCGCCCAGGCCACCCACCGCGTCATCATGCGTGGCCCCGGTCCCGAAGAGCTGGTCCGCAGGAACGAACGCATGGATCCCGATGAGCGCGATGCCCTCTCTCTGCTGGGTGTGTTGTGGGTGCTGAGCTGGGTAAGGCGCTGATTCGCGGAGTCTCTATGCCCCGTCGAAGTGAGGCTGAATTCCCGCCAGGGGGAGTTCCTTGGGATAACATGGCTCTTCTCTGGACCGGTGTATACGCGCCGTACCCAATGGCCCTGGGTAAGGCAACATCCCCACCCGCCTGGGACGGGGCCGTCTCCAGACCACGCTTAGAAAACTTGAGGCACCTATGACGACGAGTCCCCTGGTGGGCATCCTGATGGGCTCCAAGTCCGATTGGGAAACCATGCAGCACACCGCCTTGACGTTGAAGGAGCTGGATGTCCCCTTCGAGGCCCATGTCGCCAGTGCCCATCGCACGCCCCAAAAGGTGGTCGAGTTCTGCGAAGGCGCCGAAGGGCGGGGCATCAAGGTCATCATCGCTGCGGCGGGCGGGGCCGCCCATCTGGCCGGCGTCTGCGCCAGCAAGACGCACCTTCCCGTGCTGGGCGTGCCCATGAAGGGGTGGGCCACTGCGGGCCTGGATGCCCTGCTGTCAACGGTTCAGATGCCCACCGGCATCCCAGTCGGCACCCTCGCCATCGGCAAGGCTGGCGCCATCAATGCGGCCTTGCTGGCCGCCTCGATTTTGTCGCTCAGCGATGCCAATATCCGCGAACGCTACTTGGCCTTTCGCAAAGCTCAGACTGAAAAGGCCCTCAAAGACGACGATCTGGTGATGCCCTGACATGAACCACGTCCATCTCATCACCCTGTCTGACCGGGCCTCTCGAGGCGAGTATCAGGACCAGTCCACCCCTCTGTTGATCTCATGGTTGAAGGGACAAGGCGTGAACTCTGTGACGGCCGCGCTGATGCCGGATGATCCTGACCTGCTGGAACGGGACATGAGGGCTGCAGTGACGGGTGGGGTTCCCCTGGTGCTGACCTGTGGTGGCACTGGCTTTGGGTCGAGAGACACGACGCCCGAGGCCACTCGCCGAGTCATCGAACGCGAGGCGCCAGGCATCTGCGAACTGATCCGCGCCAAGGGCGGCCATCCCCTGGCCTTCGCCAGCCGCGCAGTCTGCGGTATCGCCGGGCATACGGTGATCCTGAACCTTTCGGGCCGGCCCGCGGCGGCCCTGGAGCAGATCCAGCTGGCTTGGCCCCTGCTCGCTCACGCCGTGTCCGTGCTGCGCAAGGAGGGTGACGCAGGGGGGCCCTGCACGTGAAGATCTGGGCGCGCATCAACCATGTGGGCTGGGTGCACCTCTGGCGCCACCGCGAGGACTTCGACAGCGCTGAGCCTTCCTTTCACTTCCTCAACGGCCGCACCGATCCCCGCTGGCTCGAGGCTTCCTTAACCGCCGAGCAGCGTCGGGGGCTGGCGGCCGGCGACCTCCTGGAGATCGATGATCCCGGCTATCTGGATGACGAGTCGTAATTTCACCCCGACGCCATGGCGGGGTTGCCTTTCAGTCGCTGGCCGATCAGCTCCCCAGGGGGCGCTGCACGGCCGATTCCAGGCGGTGGTAGAGCGCCAGCAGGGCGCAACTGAGCCAGAGGTTGAGGGCCCCGCCCAGCAAGTTGAAGAGCCAGAAGGCCGGATGCTTCAACCGCAGCAGGGCGCTGGGGCCCAGCTCGGGATCCGAAGTTGGCAGGAGGCGATCCAGGGCCCAGCTGGCCGCCACCTGATAGACCAGCGCCACCAGGATCATGGCCAACACCGCCTGAAGGATCCGCGGCCAGTGCCGGGCCATGGCGGACTGGCTCCACTTCAGGGCTGCCAGCAGCCCGTCGCCGCGCAGGAGCATGCGCAGGGGCGCCCAGCCGAACAGGGTCAGGACCAGGATCCCGGGCACCAGGAAGAGCAGGAGACCCAAGCCGATGGCCACACTGAGGCCGAGCCGGGTGAGGAAGGTCAAAAGCCAGCGTCCGTCGAAGGCTTCGCGCCAGCTTGCGGTGGGGTTCCCAGGCAGGTCCAGGGTCTCCGCATCCAGCTGTGCCTGCAGGCGGGGTATGAAATACATCTCCAGCGGCAGAAGGCCTGTGAAACCAAAAAGGGGTTGGAGGAGAAGGCTTGGCCCGGCGCCAGCGGCCAGTTCCAGCGCCGGTCCGAGCTGGGAGAGTCCCATGGCGAGAACGGCCAGACCCAGAGCGAGGGCGGGGTGGCGGCGAAGCAGGACGGCCCCCTCGCGAAGGGCACCGAGGTGAGAGGGCGGGGGCGGGAGCATACAACAAGCCTATCCCGGGCACCCCATCGACCGCTGGGCTATCATCATCCGCATCATGGTGTACGAAGCTCCTTGCCTCCTGGTGGCCAGCCCCGCGCTCCTGGACCCCAACTTCCTCCACAGTGTCGTGCTCATCGTGGAACACGATGAGGATGGTGCCCTGGGGTTGATCCTCAACCGCCCCCTGCCGTTGCCTCTAGCCCAAGTGGGGGAAGAAGGCAGCATGGCCTACCAGGGCTCGGATGAGGCCACCGCCTGGCGAGGGGGTCCCGTGGATCCCCAGCGGGGCATTCTCCTGGTGCAAGGCGGCTTGCCCGAGGATGAGGACACGGTGGTGGATCTCACCCATTTCGTGAGCCACCGCAAGGACCTGCTACAGGCTCTGCTGGCTGACCCCGCGGCCCGCTACCGACTCTTCCTTGGCTATGCGGGCTGGGGCCCCGGTCAACTGGACCAGGAACTGGAGGTAGGCGCCTGGACCCGCCGTCCGCTGGTTTCGGAATGGCTGATTCACCCGGATCCCTCGGGCCTCTGGCAGGTGGCCATGGTGCGTGGTGCCGAGGGGTGATCCCGTCCGAGCCTGTCCCAAAACCCCCGCGTGCCGCGACGATGCCAGGTGGGATGCTCATCAAGGAAGGGCCCGCAGGGCGATGTGGTTCATCGTTCAAGGGCGCTGACGCCGAGGAGCGCCCGCCTGGCATCGTCCCTCCCGCCTCACGCACGGTGCCCCGCACCGTGCTCCCACTCGCCTCTGGCTCGCGGAGTCGGGAACCCTCGGGCTGGGGCGGCGGGGGGCATCCCGGTGACGTATGATCCCTGGGAACGCATGCGTTCCCGGGGGTGTCAGGCTCGAATCACGTAGACCCACAATGTTCATCTCGCCTTTCTGGCGGGACACCCCCCGGCGCTCCCAGCGCGGCGC
>JANYAS010000126.1 GCA_025361205.1 Holophagaceae bacterium | reverse complement strand
CCGGCTCGCTCGTGAAGCACTGGGGCTGGTCGAACTATTTCCTCTTCTGCACGGTGATTGCCGTGCCTGGTCTGCTGATGCTGATGCGGTTCGATCACTGGGCGAAGCCAGAGGCTGAGGAAGCTCCAGCGAAGTAACAGGACACACCGAAAAGAAATGTTTAGCCACCGATGAACACTGATGAACACCGATAAAAGCAAGTTCTTGATCGGTGTTCATCGGTGTTTATCGGTGGTTCAAATGGCTTTTCCTTCAATGCCCTGAAATCAGTGGTTCATAGTCGAATCATCGACCTTACTGTAGCGGTGGCTCCGGACCGGCATGGGTGTGCAGATCGTGGACCAGGTGACCACCGAGGTGGCCGGTGCGGCCCAGGGCGAGAACGCCCGCAGCACTGAGCAGCAGCCACAGCACCAGCAGGCCCCGCTCGAGATTGCGCGACAGCTCCCGTTTCCTCAGCAGCGGCAGGAACCAAAGCACCGCGAAGGCCACGCCGAGCGATCCAAAGAGCAGCGTGGTCCATTGGGCCGCCAGCTCATGCTCCCGCACCCCGGCCAGGAGCGCCGGCGTGGCGCGGGCGTAGCGCTCTACGGCATCGCCGCTCACCAGGGCCAGGATCAATCCCCCACAACCCAGCACCAGGAGAAGCAGGGCCGAGGCATGGATCCCCCGCCGCTGGGCGGGCCAGAGCAGCCCCAGCAGCACCAGCAGGGGCGCCACCGTCAGCAAGGCGATGGGGAAGTGGATGATGGCGGGGTGGAGGTGGTTCCAAGGCGGCATGGGGCCTCCGGGCGAAAAAGAACAGTCAGGTCATATTGATGTATTACGCCGGAAGGGGAAGTCCGGATGGGTCTGTAAATCGCAAGCGGATCTGGAGCCGGTCCCACCGCCGACCCATCGTGGTTGGAGCGCATCCACCGGTGCCATCCGGCCCGTCCCAGCCCCGGCCCCTTGTCCATTCTTGGGACGGGGAGGCCGCAACCCAGGAGTTCCCATGATCCTTCGCTTCGCCCTCTGCTGCTGTGCCTTCCTCGCCTCGCTCTCCGCCCAGGATTCGGAGGTACCCTTGGGTCTTAACCTGCCCACGAGCTCAATGGTGGAAGGCTGGCGGCCGGCCATCCGCTTCACGCACCGCTTCACCGAGCCGGCCCGGGGCGCCTCCAAGGATCTGTTCGGACTGGACGGCGGCAACTTCGCCGGCTTCGGCCTGGACCAGGGCATCGGGGCAGTGCCCGGCCTCAACGCCCAAATCTACCGCACGGCTGACGCGAAGACCCTGGTACTGGCCTTGCAGCAGCGGCTGGTGAACACGCCCCATCTGGGCATGTCCCTCCGGGTCGAGCGTTTCGACGAAGGCGTCAAGCGGATCACGTTGCCCGGCGGCACCATCGGCATCACGGGCGCCGCAGTCCAGGTCCCGGTGGATGCACGCCTAGGCAGCATCACCCTCCGCTTGGTGCCCACCTGGCTGTCCCGCAGTTCCACCCAGGACAAGGGGCTTTTCACCGCAGGCGCCGGCATCACCTGGTCGTTTTTAGAGGGCCACTCGGTGCTGGGGGAGGTCTACCCGCGCCCCAGCCGTCTGGACGCCGCGACCCACGAGCCGGGCTATGCCATGGGCTACCGCTATGCCACCAAGGGCCACCGGTTCACGCTCCTAGCCACCACGGTTAATGGCACCACCACCCACCAGGTGCTGGGGGGCGACTATGCCGGCGGACCCAGAACTGCCAGCCGCTGGGCGCTGGGCTTCAACCTGGTGCGGATGTTCTAGATCGGCTCAATCCGCGAGCGTGCTCAGATCTCCCGGATCCTGCCCCAGGGCTTCGGCCTTGAGGGCACGGCGGAGGATCTTGCCAGAGCGCGTTTTCGGCAGGCTGGCGCGAATCTCGATCTCACTGGGCATGGCGATGCCGCCCAGATCCTCGCGGACGTGATCCTTGAGGCTGGCGATGAGGCCGGGTCCCGTGGCGACCCCGGCCTTCACCACCACGAAGGCCATGATGCGCTCGCCCTTGATGGGATCCGGAATGCCCACCACGGCGCTCTCGGCCACGGCGGGATGGCGGATGAGGGAACCTTCCACATCGGAGGTGCCGATGCGGTGGCCCGCAACGTTGAGCACGTCGTCGGACCGGCCCAGCACGGCGATGTAGCCATCGGCATCTTTCACGGCCACGTCGCCCACGGTGTAGTAGCCCGGGATCTCGTTCCAGTAATCTTCGTAGCGCTTGGGGTCGTTCCACACGGTCCGCAGCATGTAGGGCAGCGGGAATTTGATGACTAGCAGGCCGCCCTGGCCATCGGGCACCGGGCTGCCGTCGTGGTTGACCACGGCCAGCTGGGCCCCGGGCAGGGCTTTGCCCGCCTTGCCGGGCCGGGCCTCGAAGGTGGGCAGGGTGCCGATGACGGGACCCGCGATCTCGGTCTGCCACCAGTTGTCCACCACCATGCCATTGCCCTGGCCCACCAGGTGCTTCTGGGCCCAGCGATGGGCCTCGGGATTCAGGGGTTCCCCGGCACAGGCCATGAGGCGCAACCGGCTCAGGTCGAACTTGCCGGGGGCCTCGGCCCCGTGGCTCATCCACATGCGCACGGCCGTGGGGGCCGTGAACATCACGTTCACGCCGAAGCGCTCGCAGATCTCCCAAGTCACTTCCGGGCTCGGGTAATCCGGCGCGCCCTCCCGGCAGAGTACCGTGGCGCCGATACTCAATGGGCCGTAGACGATGAAGCTGTGGCCCACGATCCAGCCGATGTCGGAGGTGCTCCAGTAGATGTCGCGCTCCTGGATCTGGTAGAAGGCCTTGCTGAGGTAGTTCACGCCCACCAGGTAGCCGCCCGTGGTGTGCACCACGCCCTTCGGTTTCCCGGTGGTGCCACTGGTGTAGAGGATGAACAGGGGATGCTCGGCATCCACCATCTCGGGGTCGCAGTGAATCTCCCGGCCTTGCTGGATGTCGTAGAAGTCCTTCTCCCGCTCGCTAGCGAAGGTCACGGGCGCGTCGCCGGGCCGGGAGCCCCGCCGGTGGACGATGACGTGATCCACGGAGGCCAGGTCGCGCACGGCCTCGTCCACGATGGGCTTCAAGGCGATGGCCTTGCCGCGGCGGTAGGTGAAGTCGGAGCAGACCACCACCTTGGCGCCGGCATCCTCGATGCGGGTGCGCAGGGCCTGCTGGCCCATGCCCGCGTAGACCACGCTGTGGATGGCGCCGATGCGGGCGCAGGCCAGCATGGAGATGATGCCTTCGGGCGTGAGGGGCATGTAGAGGATCACCCGGTCGCCCTTCTTCACGCCCAGGCGCTTCAGCGTGTTGGCGAAGCGGTTCATCTCGCGGTAGAGGCGGTTGTAGGTGTAGGTGCGCTCATCGCCGTCCTCGCCCACCCAGATCAGTGCCGCCTTGTTGCGCCGGTCGCTGTGTACGTGGCGGTCGATGCAGTTGACCGTGGCGTTGAGCTTGCCACCGATGAACCAGGCATGGTTGGGGGCCTTGAATTCAAAGACTTGGGTCCAGGGCTCGGCCCAGTCCAGGGCCTTGGCCTTGTCGCCCCAGAAGGACGCAGGATCTTCTTCGGCGAGGGCCCGCTCCACCTCGTAGTTGATGGCGGCCTGCTTGGCCAGCCACCCGCGCATGGGGATGGGGGCCTCGCCTTTCTGCAGCGCCTCGATGGTTTTCTGCTGGGTGATGCTGATTTCCACGTCGCTCATGGAGGGCTCCGAGAACGGAATGAGGTGGATTTGAGGGGGTCAGGTGGGAGGCAAGGTAGCACGGAGCCCGGCTCCTTCGAAGGGAAAGGATGACTGGGATCACAGGTACACTCTTCGTTGTGCGCCCCATGCCCAGATCCGCGACGCCGAACTCAACGGCAATGCCCTCGATTGGCTGATGCGAGCCCCCAACAGGAACGGAAATCAGCATGTTCATCGGACATTACGCTCTAGCCTTTGCGGCAAAAAAAGTCACCCCCAGGACAAGCCTGGCCACCCTTCTTTTCGCCTCGGCCTGGTGCGATATCCTCTGGCCCGTCCTTCTGGCCCTGGGATGGGAGCGCGTGAAGATCCAACCAGGGGCCACCGCGTTCAACCCCCTCGTGTTCGAGAGCTATCCCTGGTCCCACAGCCTCGCCCTCGTGCTTTTCTGGTCCGCCCTCATTGGAGGCCTCCATTTCCTGGTCCGCCGGGAACGGAAAGCCGCGTTGGTGGTGAGTCTCCTGGTCCTCTCACACTGGGCCCTCGACTGGATTTCCCACCGGCCTGACATGCCGATTTGGCCTGGAGGAGCGGGCCACGGCCTGGGTCTCTGGAATCATGTGGGACCCACGGTGCTGGTGGAAGGCACCCTGTTCGCCGCCGGAGTGGCCCTCTACCTCCGCACCACCCGAGCACCTTCCTGGAGGGGTCATCTGTCGCTCTGGAGTTTCCTAGTGCTGATCCTGGCCATGTATGCCGGGGATGCCTCGGGAAGCGCGCCCCCGCCCAGTGTCCAGATCCTCACCGGCTTCGCCTTTCTCGGATGGCTGCCACCCTTATGGGGCATTTGGATCGAACGGACCCGGGCCCTGGCCTGATCAGATCGCCACGCTCACCCGGTTCACCTTCATTACCTTTTCCAGATCCTTCGGATCCAGCCCCACCAGAAAGCCCCGGCTGCCCCCGTTGAGGTAGACGCGGCCGAGGTCGAAGATCGTGGCCTCGCCGTAAATGGGGAGGAGCTTCTTCGTGCCCAGGGGACTGGTGCTACCCACCCGGTAGCCGCTGTGCCGCTGGGCCACCTCGGGCTGGCAGGGCTGGACGGACCTCACACCGATCTGCCTGGCCAGTTCCTTGGTGCTCACGTCCCGATCCCCGTGCATGAGGGTGATAAGCGGCGCCCCCCGCTCGTCTTCCATCACCAGGGTCTTGATGACGGCGTGCTCGTCCACCCCCAACTCCCGGGCGCTGACCCGGGTGCCACCGTGCTCCTCGAAGCGGTAGAGGTGCTCCGTGTAGGCGATGCCCGCCTGCTTCAGGATTCGTGTGGCGTTGGTGGAAGGTGCTTTGGACATGACCCCGGAACCTGGGAATATAGTCCCATGATTCGACAGGTGGTGGTCGCAGGGGGGACCGGCGAAGTCGGCAAGCAGCTGCTGGCCCTGCTGGCGAATCGCCCGGAGGTTTCGGTCCGGGCGCTGGTGCGACGGCCCGGGGCCCTACCATCCGCTCCCAACCTGGAGGAGATCCTTTTCGAGTACGAGGACGTCACGGCCTACGGTCCCGCCTTCGCAGGTCCCTGCGACCTGCTCCTCATCGCCCTGGGCACCACCCGGGCCAAGGCCGGTAGCGACGAGGCCTTCCTCCGGGTGGACCGGGATTACCCCCTGCGGCTCATTTCGGCCATGGCCACCCTCCACCCCGAGGGCCGCGTGGGCCTGGTCAGCAGCGTCGGGGCCGACGGTGGGCGGGGCCTCTACCTGGGCGCCAAGGCCGAAGTGGAGGCCGAGGTGCAGGCCAGCGGGCTGGCCCACGTCATCGTTCGGCCCTCCATGCTCCGCAGCAAACGGGACGAGTTTCGGCTCATGGAATTGGCCAGTGATCTTTTGCTGGCGCCCGGAATCCTCGCCCTGGGCCGCGGCCTGCTCCCCCGCAGCCGGGGCTGGTGGCGCTGGGCCCCGGTCCATGTGCGTGAGGTGGCCCTGGCATTGCTCACATCTGTCTTGGATCTGAAACCCGGTGAGGGACGCATCCTTGAAGGCCTCGACCTGCATCCAGGCCCCATTGCTTCGTGGGGGAAACCTTGACCCAACCCATCGCCCTCGTCACCGGCGCCAGCCGCGGCCTTGGTCGCGAAGTGGCCCGTCGCCTCGCGAAGGCTGGCTGGACCGTGCTCGCCGGGGCGCGAAACCCGGCCGCCATGGCCCCGCTGCCAGGGGTCGAGGTGCTGCCCCTGGACGTGGCCGACCTCGCCTCGATCCGAGCCGCTGCAGCCACCGTGCAGTCCCGCCATGGGCACCTGGACGTGCTCGTGAACAACGCGGGCATCATGCTCGACCGAATGGGCGATGTGCTGGGCCTGGACACTGAACTGCTTGATCGCACCCTGGCGACGAACACCCACGGCCCGCTGCGCATGGCCCAGGCCTTCGCCCCGCTCATGGCCAAGGGGGGGCGCATCGTGAACGTCAGCAGTGGGGGTGGCCAGCTCAGCGTACCGTCCACCTGGTCCCCGGCCTACTGCATTTCCAAGACCGCCCTGAACGCCGTCACCGTCCAGTTGGCCGAGGCGCTGAAGGCCCGAGGCATCGCCGTCAACGCGGTCTGCCCCGGCTGGGTTCGCACGGACCTCGGCGGCCCCGAGGCACCCCGCAGCCTGCAGCAGGGCGCCGACAGCATTCTGTGGCTGGTGCTCCAGGCCGATCCGAACCTTTCGGGCGGTTTCTGGCGGGATGGGGCGGCCCTTCCCTGGTAGGTCAGGCCCCGCTGTCGGGGCTCTCGCGCATCTCGGCGTACAATTTATCCGCACACTCGGGACAGACGCCGTGGGTGAATTGGGCGGCGGAGTGCGCCTGGACGTAGGATTCGATCTGGTTCCAGTAGCCGGAGTCATCCCGAATCTTCTTGCAGGTGGCGCAGATGGGCAGCAGGCCTCGCAGTTCCTGCACTTCTTCCCGGGCCCGAACCCGCTCCCGCCGCCAGGCGCGGTGCAGCAACCACGCCAATGCTGACGTGAACAGCGTGAACATGCCCACGAAGATCCAGTACCGGCGTGCCTCGGATCGCCACTTGGCCAGGTAGTCCTCGACGGCCAGCCCCAGGTGGATGTAGAGCGGATGATTGCCGACCTTCTTGAACGAGTAGATTCGCTCGACGCCATCCAGCCCGCCCCGGGCCGTGTAGACACCGGAAGTCTGGCCCTGCTGGAAGAGCGCCTGAAAGGTGGACGAGATATCTCGCCGTCCGACCACGTTGCCGAGGGCCTCAATGAACGGATATTTGGCATAAAAGCCGAGGTCGCCGCCACGCAGGGTCACGGTGCCGTGGGGACCGAGGTTGATGAGCGTCATCGACTGGGTTAAGTGTTCGACGGGAATCACGGCGTAGACCACGCCGGCAAAAACCCCGTCCAGGTGATCGACACGGCGGGCGAGGACCACGACCCATTGCCCGCTGATCCGGCCCACCACGGGCTCGGAAATCATCAAGCCAGCTCGGGCATTACGCTGGGCCTCGATGAAGTATGCCCGGTCCGAGATGCTTAAGGTGCTTCCCGGCTGGACGCCGATGCCATGGTCGATGCGTCCCTCGGCATTGGCCGTCCGGATGGAGCTAAGATCAGGAAACTGCGAGAACAGCTGAGAAATGTAGCTATTGAGGAGCTCCTGGCGGAGCCCCCCGGTGGCCATCTGGTGCTTCATCTCTCCCTTCAGCGCAAACAAGGCGAGGTCGATTTTCTGGATATCTCCCCTCAGGTTGCTCTCCAACACCTGGGTCAAATTCTGGGCGGAGAGCGCCGCGGCCTCTTCGGCATGGCGGCGGCCCTGACGCAGGGTGGCCACCGTCATGGCGAAGACGAACAGGTTCACCAGCAGCAAGACACTCACCACCACTCGTGTGGCCCCGATGCGATGCCGGGAGGTCCACCAGTCCTTAGGCTTGAACACCCTGGCGCCTCCGATGCGGGGTAACCCAGGCCCCGCGCTTGTCATGCTTGATGAAAATATCGACTGAATCAATTTATTATTCAATATATTTGCATTTATTGATTTAAGGCAAAGGCAATTTCTGCCTGTACTTCGATGCCGAAGGCCTTCCGCAAAAGGGTGTTCAGCTCCTCGGGAGCCACTGCCCGCCCCTCCACCTGATCGCCCCGGAGTTCCGCATAGGCCCGGTTTCGCAGGATACGGCGCACCTCGGGACCCGGCAGCTGGGCCGTGAGGGTCCGGACGAAGCGGGACTCAGGATGGGTGCTGGTGTAGTGGTTGGCCATCTCGAAATCCACCGGCAGGCGAGCCTCGGGGACGAAGGCGTAGAGATCTTCCCAGCCCCCGTGATGGAAGGACTGTAGGACCTGGAGCGCCGCCTCGGGTACCACGCGGTAGGTATTCAGGAACTGGGGGTGCGCTTCGCCATCCATGGGCACCGGATGAAGCAGGCCCTCCCCCCCGAAGCCCACGTCGCAGAGCCACGGGCGCCCGTCCAAGGTCACCAGCAGGAGCATGTGGGTCCGCGGCAGGGGCTCGGTGGCCCCTAGCCGCACCCGCGCCTCGCAGGGCATGACTTCGAAGCCGATCGCCTTCAGCACGGCGAGAAACAGTGAGTTATGCTCGAAGCAGTAACCGCCGCGCTTCCGTCGCACCAGCTTGCCTTGCAGGGAAGCGAGGTCGAGCCGGATGGGCAGGCCCATCTGGATGTCCAGATTCTCGAAGGGGATCGTGGTGGCATGGGCGAGGTGCAGGGCACGCAGCGTGTCCAGGTTGGGTTTCACCTCGCCACCGAAACCGATGCGCCCCAGGTAGGCACCCAGATCCAGCTCACCGGACATACTGGGCTTCCCCGTTCCCGAAGGACCAGTCCGCCAGATCGTTCTCCACCAAACAGATCAGCACATCCTCGGGGCGGAGGCCGGGATTCGCCGCCAGGTTTTTCACGATCCGGCGGTAGAGGGCCTGCTTCATCTCCACCGTTCGCCCCTTCCGGAGCGTGATCTGGATGGCCACCCAGTCCGGCGACCGCTCAATGCCCAGGTAGTGCGCATCGAAGATCAGACCCGTGGCGTGTTCCGTGAGGATGTGGAAACGATCATCGGCCGGCACCCTCACGGTTGTGGCCATGGCCTCCTGGACGCCATCCGATAGGGCCCGGCGGTAGGCGTCGGTCACACCGCTGCGATGGGAAATGCGGACGAGGGGCATGGGGTCTCCTGGGATGGGGAAGTCGCCCATTCTAGCCCCACCACCCGGTCAACGCTGGCGCCACGCTTCCAGGTTTCGCCGGATCTGCGCCGCGTGGATTTCCAGATGCTCACCGTAGCTCCGGAGCCAATCATCGGTACCGTAGGGCCCGCTATGGGTGTGGCGGCCCAGGCGCCCCCAGGCCTCGCCCGGCAGGCGCGCCAGCATGGCGGACGTGTGCGCCCGAACTGTCTCCACCAGCTGCAGCGCCAATTCCGCATCCGAGGCCGTGTAGTCAAAGCGGCGCGCCCAGACATTTTCGTCATAGCCCACGATGAGCGGCTCGGGCTCCGCCAGCAGGAGGCGGATGCGGATAGCCGCGTAGGTCTCCGAGTCGGCGCAATGCACCACCACTTCATGGGCACTCCAGCGGCCTTCGCCAGGACGCCAGGCCCGGGCCTCCGCAGGCACTTCGTCCCAGGCCTGCCTCAGCAAGGCCGGACACGTGCGATAGCGATCGAGAAATGGTTTCCGGGCGGCGGCATCCAGAGCCATGGGTCACCTCCCCACCAGCATGGGGCGGATGCTCTGGAAATGAAGCCTCATCTCGCGATGCAACTATGGTTTCATAGGTGACGCACCCCAATGGAGCCTCCCATGACCGCCCGCAGCCTGACCAGCCTCGCCCTGGTCCTTGCCTCCAGCTTCCTGCCCGCCCAGCGGACCCCACAGCAGGCTCCGCCCGCCGCCGGAGCCCCTGGGCCCGCCGGCCGCCCTGCTTCTGCAACCGCCCCCGCCGCCGAGGCTGCGGAGCCCAAGCCCTACGACAAGGTAATCACCGCCGAAGCCAAGTCCCAGGAGGGGCTCATCAAGGTCCATCAGGTGAAGAGCAAGGTCTACTTCGAGATTCCCAAGGTACGGCTGAGCCAGGAACTGCTGCTGGTGGTCTCCGCCAATCAGACGCCTTCAAACATTGACCATGCAGGGCGAGTGGTCGAGAACAATGTGGTCCGTTGGGTGCTGAAGGAGAATCGGGTGCTGCTGCAGCAGGTCTCCCATGCCGTGGTGGCCGATCCTTCCATGCCCGTGGCCAAGGCCGTGGCAGCCTCCACCCGGGACACCATCCTCATGAGCTTCCCGGTGGAGGCGTTTGCCAAGGACGGGTCGCCCGTGATCGAGGTGGGCCGCCTGTTCACGACGGAAGTGCCCGAATTCAGCGCCCGTCAGTTGCTGGGGGCCCAGATGTTCGATGCCTCCCGGAGCTTCATCGACAAGGTCAAGGCCTTCCCATCGAACCTCAATGTTGAAGCCGTGCAGACCTACAGCGTCCCCTTCAGCCCCTCGGGGGCTATGGGTGTTCCGGTGCCAAACCCCTTTGGAACGCCCACCATGCGGCCTGGGACCAGCGGCACGGTCACCATGTTCTATTCCTTCGTCCAGCTGCCTGAGAACCCGATGATGCCCCGGCTCTTCGACGACCGACTAGGTTTCTTCAGTGTGCGGAACACGGATTACGGGCGGTCGGAACACGAAGCCTCCCGCCGTACCTACATCACCCGCTGGCGCCTGGAGAAGAAGGATCCAGCCGCAGTCATGAGCGAGCCCGTGAAACCCATCACCTTCTATATCGACTCGGCCACCCCGGCGAAGTGGGTGTCCTACGTGAAGAAGGGCGTGGAGGCCTGGCAGCCCGCTTTCGAAGCTGCAGGTTTCAAGCAGGGCATCGTGGCGAAGCTGGCTCCCACTCCCGCCGAGGATCCGGACTTCGATGCCGGGGACGCCCGCTACTCCGTGATCCGCTGGGTGCCCTCCACCGTGGCGAACGCCTACGGGCCGCACATCAGCGATCCCCGTACGGGGGAGATCCTCGAGGCGGACATCGTGATCTACCACAACATCCTGCAGCTCCAGCGGGACTGGTATTTCACCCAGGTCGCCCCGTTGGACAAGCGGGCCCAAACCCTCCCCCTGCCCGATGACCTGATGGGCGACCTGCTGGCCTTCGTCGTCACCCACGAGGTGGGCCACTCCCTGGGCTTCCCCCACAACATGAAGTCCTCCAGCCTCTATCCCTTCGACAGGGTCCGCGACAAGGAGTGGCTGAAGAAGAACGGCCACGTGGCCACGCTCATGGACTACAGCCGGTTCAACTATGTGGCCCAGCCCGAGGACGGCATCGCGGCCGAGGATCTGCGCCCAAAGATCGGCCCCTACGACATCTTCGCCACCGTCTGGGGCTACAAGCCCATCCCCGGCGGAAAGACGCCCGACGATGAAAAGCCCACCCTGGACGCTTGGCTGAAACCCCAGGAAACCACCCCCTGGCTGCGCTTTTCCACCCCCCGCGCCTTCGGGTCGGATCCCGGTGACAACACCGAGGCCGTGGGCGACGCGGATGCCGTGAAGGCCACCACCCTGGGCACCAAGAACCTCCAGCGCGTGGCGGCCCTGCTGCCCACAGTCGCCTCGGCCAAACCCGGCGAGGACCTGGCGGAACTGGAGCATCTCTACGGTGCCACCTGGGCCCAATGGACCCGTGAGCTGAACCATGTGGCCGTCCTCGTGGGTGGCTTCGACAGCGAGAACAAGCACGGTGGCCAGGCTGGCGCCATCTTCACCCCGGTCCCGAAGGCCCGGCAGCAGGAGGCCGTGAGGTTCCTCGGGGGGGCCCTTTTCCAGACGCCCCACTGGCTCCTCAGTCCTGAGCTCCTGCGGCGCCTGGGCCCTGATAGCGGCCTGAACCGGCTGGTGTCAACGCAGCGCGCCGTGCTGCGCACCCTGCTGGACCACGCGCGCCTGGGCCGCTTGCAGGAAATCGAGGCCACGGACGGCGCCCGCGCCTACGCCCTGGGCCAGTTCCTTGTGGATCTCAGAGCGGGCATTCTCACGGAACTGTCCTCCCCCGCACCCAAGGTGGACGCCTACCGACGGAACCTCCAGCGGGCCTACCTGGAGCTGCTGAACGAGCGCCTGAACGTCCCTGCGCCCGGGCTGACCGCGGGCTATCCGGGCATGCCGCTGCCGCCGGCACCCAACGCCCAGGATGATCAGCGGGGCGCCATCCGCGCCGAATTGAAGGCGATCCAGGGCCTAGCCTCGGCCAAGGCAGCCGCCGCTGGGGACCGGGCCAGCCGGACCCATTTGGAGGACCTTAAGGATCAGGTTGCCAAGGCTTTGGATCCGAAGGCTTTCCCAATGTCCTCCCCAGCCGCCACCCCCGCAGGCCGCCGGGGCCTGGAAGATACCTGCTGGCCCGCCAGCGACGAGGCCTACGACTGAATGGATCCAAGCTCAGAGAGGGGTGGGGCCGTTGGGTTCCGCCTCTCTTGACCGCTCTACACTGACCGAAACTTCCGGAGCCCGCCATGCGCCTTCCGCCGATCTCCCTGGCCCTGCTCCTCAGCCTTGCGGTACTTCCTGGAGCCCAGGCCGGTGACCGCGTCACGGGCCGCGCCTTCGCCACCCGCTCCGAAGTGGCGGCCCAGCATGGCATGGCCTGTACCAGCCAGGCCCTCGTGACCCAGATCGCCCTGGACGTCCTGAAGCAGGGCGGCTCCGCGGTGGACGCTGCCATCGCGGCGGACGCGGCCCTGGGTCTCATGGAACCCACGGGCAGCGGCATGGGGGGCGATCTGTACGCCATTGTCTGGGACGCGAAGACGAAGCAACTGCACGGCCTCAACGCCAGCGGACGCTCGCCGAAATCGCTCACCCTCGATCACTTCAAGCAGCTCGGCCTGAAGCACATCCCACCCCAGGGCCCCCTGCCCGTCAGCGTTCCCGGCTGCGTGGACGGCTGGTTCGAATTGCACAAGAAGTTCGGGAAGCTCCCCATGGCCCAGGTACTGGCCCCGGCCATCCGCTATGCCCGTGAAGGCTTCCCCCTCAGCGAACTCGTGGCCTACTACTGGGACCGCAGCGTGCCGGCCCTGGGCAAGTTTCCCGGCTTCCTGGGAACGTTCACCGTGGACGGCAAGCGGGGGCCCCGCAGCGGCGAGGTCTTCCGCAACCCGCGGCTGGCGAAGACGCTGGAAATCCTCGCCAAGGATGGCCGCGACGCCTTCTACAAGGGCGAGATCGCCCGCAAGATCGACACCTACATGAAGGCCCAGGGCGGCTTCCTCAGCTACGAAGATCTGGCGGCGCACCACTCGGACTGGGTTACCCCCGTCAGCGTGAACTACCGCGGCTACGACGTGTGGGAGCTGCCCCCCAACGGCCAGGGCATCGCGGCGCTTCAGATGCTGAACATCCTGGAAGGATATGACTTTTCGAAGATCCCCTTCGGCAGCCCGCGCCACGTGCATCTCTTCACCGAGGCCAAAAAGCTGGCCTTCGAGGACCGGGCCAAATTCTACGCCGATCCCGCCTTCATGAAGGTGCCCCTGGCCTGGCTGCTGTCCAAGGACTACGCGACCCAGCGCCGGGCCCTCATCGACGAGCATCGAGCCGCCCGGCGCCTGGAGGCGGGCCATCCGCCCCTGAAGGAGGGCGATACCGTCTACCTCACCACGGCGGATGGGGACGGCAACATGGTGAGCCTCATCCAGAGCAACTACCGTGGCATGGGCAGCGGCATGACGCCCGGCGACCTGGGCTTCTGCCTTCAGGACCGGGGTGAGCTCTTCAATCTGGAGGAGGGCAACGCCAACACCTACGCGCCCGGCAAGCGGCCCTTCCACACCATCATCCCCGGCTTCATCACGAAGGACAGCGTGCCCTTCCTCAGCTACGGCGTCATGGGCGGCGAATTCCAACCCATCGGCCACGCCCAGATCGTGATGAACCTCATCGACTTCGGCATGAACGCCCAGGAAGCCGGCGACGCCCCCCGCATGAACCACGACGGCTCCCCCGAGCCCACGGGCGAAAAGGGCAAGCTGCCCGGCACCATCCAGCTGGAGAGTGGCTTCCCCTACGAAACCGTGCGGGAGCTCATGAACCTGGGCCACGGTGTGGGCTGGCTGTTCGGCGGTTACGGCGGCTACCAGGCCATCCGCTGGGATCCGCAGCAGAAGGTCTACTTCGGCGCCTCGGAATCTCGCAAAGATGGACAGGCAGCGGGCTTCTAGAGGTACCCCGCCGGGTCCAGTTTCCATTCGGCGGGTCCCTCGTAGTCCACGATCTGCTCGGTGGAACGGGTCAGGTGCAGGTCGCGGGGCTGGAGGCGGAGTTTCCGCTCTGCATCGTAGACCACGCGCACCAGGGGCCGCAGCAAATCCTCCCCCTGCTCCACCACTACGGCCAGACACCCACTGGAGAGGCGAACCAGAGAACCCACGGGGTAGATGCCCAGGGTGCGGATGAACAGCTGCACCAGGTCGCCATCCAGGTGCGACCCACTCCACTCCAGCAGTTTCTTCAACACCGCCGAGGGCTCCGAGCCCTTGCGATAGACCCGGTTCGAAGTGAGGGCGTCATAAACGTCCACCACCGCTGTCATGCGCCCGACTTGAGAGATGGCCCCTCCCGTGATGCCTCGGGGGTACCCGCTGCCGTCCATCCTTTCGTGATGTTCTCCGACAATCTGGATGACCACTTCGGAAATGCCCGCCACGCCCGTGAGGAGGTCCCGGCTAAGGACGGCGTGGGATTTCATGATGGTGAATTCCTCGTCTGTCAGTCTCCCGGGTTTGTTGAGGATTTCACCCGGCACCTTCATCTTCCCGATGTCATGCAGCAGCCCGCCGAGTCCAGCCTCCTGCACCGTGGCGGAATCCATACCCAGGGCGTGGGTGAAAGAAACCAGGAGCGCGCAGATACTGATGGAGTGCTTGAAGGTGTAGGTGTCGGCCTCCTTGATGCGGCAGAGGCTGATTAGGGCGCCGGGATTCCGGAGCACCGAGGCGTAGATGTCCATCACCAGCGGTCCGGTCTTGGCGAGCTCCACCTGCTTCCCGAGGCGCACATCCAGGAGCAGTTCCTCGACGATGCCCGTGGCCTCGCCCAAGATACGCCTCGCGGCGACGGCCTCCTCCCTCTGCGACACCCGCGCCAGTGCCAGGGCCGCGCCGGTGGAGGCCGAAGCCTTGAGCTGGCGGTCCAGCTCTGACTCGACCACCGCCTGGGTGGGGGCGCCGGCGACATCCTCACCCCGGGCCGTATCGATGGAGATCTCGTCCAGCCCCTGGTCCCTCATCTTCTGGATCTCGCCTGGATTCCGCAGCAGGAACTGCGGGCGAAGAAACCCATGCTGCAGCCATCCACAGTTGAGGTCGTGGACATACATCCCCGAACGGAGGTCCCCGACCTTCACCCGCTTGATGGCCATTCCGCCCCCACCTGACCCCTTCTGGATCGGTCCGTGGGATCCGGTTGGTGAGGGATGAACCAGCTTGTCCATTATTGACATGGCCCTGTTGCCGGAAATCGACCATGGCCCGGTAGGAGGAACGCCCTGCACCCCGGGCCAGCTCGGGATGTAGAATGGGGGTTCGGACCGCGCCCAGCGGCGTTTCCAGGGGAGTTGACCGTGCTGCAAGCCTATCGCCAACATGTCGCCGAACGCGCCGCACTGGGTATTCCGCCCCTTCCACTTACCGAGACGCAGACCTCGGAACTCGCGGGTCTTTTGGCCCACCCCCCCGAAGGTGAAGAGCAGACCCTCATGGATCTGCTGATCCACCGCGTGCCCGCCGGCGTGGATGATGCGGCCCGGGTGAAGGCCGCCTTCCTGGCCGCCGTGGCCAAGGGGGAGGAGCAGGTGGCCCTGGTGTCCCGTGAGAAGGCCACCGAACTGCTGGGCACCATGTTGGGCGGCTTCAACGTGAAACCCCTCATCGACCTGCTGGAGGACGTCCAGGTGGGTGCCCTGGCCGCAGAAGGCCTCAAGAAAACCCTGTTGGTCTTCGACGCCTTTGCGGACGTGAAGGCCAAGGCCGATGCGGGCAATGTTTACGCTCAGGCGGTGCTGAAATCCTGGGCCGAGGCCGAGTGGTTCACCAGCCGCCCCGAAGTGCCCCAGAGCCTCACCCTCACCATTTTCAAGGTCACCGGTGAAACGAACACCGACGACCTCTCACCGGCACCCGACGCCTGGAGCCGCCCTGACATTCCCCTCCACGCCGTGGCCATGCTGAAGAACCCCCGCCCCGGCATCGAGCCCGATGAACCCGGCCAGGTGGGGCCCCTCAAGCAGCTGGAGGCCCTCCGGGCCAAGGGCCACCTGGTGGCCTACGTGGGCGACGTGGTGGGCACGGGCTCGTCTCGCAAATCCGCCACCAACTCCGTGCTGTGGTTCACAGGCGAGGACATCCCCTTCGTGCCCAACAAGCGCTTCGGCGGGGTCTGCCTCGGGGCCAAGATCGCCCCCATCTTCTACAACACCATGGAGGATGCGGGCGCTCTGCCCATCGAGCTGGACGTGAACAGCATGGAGATGGGCGATGTCATCGAGCTGCGCCCCTACGATGGCAAGGCCCTGAAGAACGGCGTGGTCATTGCGGAATTCAAGGTGAAATCCGACGTGATCTTCGACGAGGTCCGCGCCGGCGGCCGCATCCCGCTCATCATCGGCCGCGGCCTCACCGCCAGGGCCCGCAAGGCCCTGGGCCTGTCGGCCTCCAGCGCCTTCCGCCTGCCCAGCATTCCCGCCGATACCGGCAAGGGCTATTCGCTGGCCCAGAAGATGGTCGGCCGCGCCTGCGGTCTGCCCGAAGGCAAGGGCATGCGCCCCGGCACCTATTGCGAACCGCGGATGACCACCGTGGGCTCCCAGGACACCACGGGCCCCATGACCCGGGACGAGCTGAAGGATCTGGCCTGCCTCCAATTCTCCGCCGACATGGTGATGCAGTCCTTCTGCCACACGGCGCCCTATCCCAAGCCGGTGGACGTGAAGACCCACCGGGAACTGCCGCCCTTCATCACCAACCGCGGCGGGGTTTCGCTGAAGCCGGGTGACGGCATCATCCACTCCTGGCTGAACCGCCTCCTGCTGCCCGACACCGTGGGCACCGGCGGCGACTCCCACACCCGCTTCCCCATCGGCATCTCCTTCCCGGCGGGCTCCGGCCTGGTGGCCTTTGCCGCCGCCGCCGGCGTCATGCCGCTGGATATGCCGGAATCCGTCCTGGTGCGCTTCAAGGGCGAAATGCAGCCCGGGGTCACCCTGCGCGATCTGGTGAACGCCATCCCCTACTACGCCATCCAGCAGGGCCTGCTGACCCTGGAGAAGAAGGGCAAGCAGAACGTCTTCAGCGGCCGCATCCTCGAGATCGAGGGCCTACCCAAGCTCAAGGCTGAGCAGGCCTTCGAGCTGTCTGACGCCTCCGCCGAGCGCTCCGCCGCAGGCTGCTGCGTGCACCTGGACAAGGAACCGATCATCGAATACATGACCTCCAATATCGTGCTCATGAAGTGGATGATCGCGAACGGCTACGAGCACCGCGCGACCCTGGAGCGCCGCATCAAGGCCATGCGGGCCTGGATCGCCAAGCCCGAACTGCTGGCCCCGGACCCCGACGCCGAATACGCTGCCGTCATTGAGATCGACCTCGCGGACGTGAAAGAACCCCTGCTGGCCTGCCCCAACGATCCCGACGACATCAAGCCTCTGTCGGCCGTGGCCGGTGAAAAGATCGACGAGGTGTTCATCGGCTCCTGCATG
>JANYAS010000067.1 GCA_025361205.1 Holophagaceae bacterium | reverse complement strand
CTCGAGCCTTGGCGCCGAAGCGAAGCCGACCATCTCCTTCGCCGATTTTTCGAAGCTGTGGCAGAACGAGGTGCCGAAGGTGATCCAGGCCCACGAGGAACATCGGCTGGAGGTTCGAAGGAGCCTGGGCCTCGCGTAGTCGGCTGAATTCGCTGCGCGAATTCAGTTCGGGAAAACCTGGGCTTTATTCGTGGTAGCCCATCATCACGAGGAGGCACGGGCCTCCGGCGATGACGGACATCCCCAATGCCTCCGCCGTGCGGATGGCCTCATCGCTTTCGGCGCCGGGCTGCATCCAGATGTGTTTGACACCCGCGGCCGCGGCCTCGCGCACCACCTGTTCGGTCATCACGGGCGGCGTAATCACCGAGATGGCCGCCACCTGCGCGGGCAGCGCTGCCAACGAGGGATAGGCCTTCAGTCCCTCGACTTCGGCCGCCCTGGGATTGATCGGATAGACCTCTTTCCCGTGCTGCTGGTAGCAGCGCAGCACCTTGTTCCCGTACTTCGAGCGGTCCGTGCTGGCGCCCACCACCGCGAAAGAACCGGAAGCGAGAAAGGTTTGGATGCGATCGGTGACGGACGTGGACATGGGTCCTCCCGGGTCAGGTTCTTGCGACAAATATCAAGACTTTAACCGCAGATGTCGCAGAGGGCGCAGATGCAAAGCAAAAGACCTCATCTGCGAAATCTGCGTCATCTGCGGTTACAAAGTCTCTATTTCAACGACTGAATAGCCCGTACCTTCATCTCCCCCCGCAGAGTCTCGACGGCTTCGCAGGCGGCGAGGGCGGCGCTGAGGTTGGTGAGGCAGGGGATCTTCAGGCGCAGGGCCTCCTTGCGGATGGAGCTCTCGTCGAAGAAGGCGTCGCGGCCCAGGGGCGTGTTGATGACCCACTGCACCTCGCCGTTTTTCAGCAAGTCCACTGCGTTGGGGCGGCCTTCGTTCACCTTGAAGATGTGGCGCACCTTGAGGCCGACCGTTTCCAGGACCCGGGCGGTGCCCTCCGTGGCGCAGAGGCCGAAACCCAGGGCCACAAGCTTCAGGGCCAGCTCCGGCAGACGCACCTTGTCGGCGTCGTTCACGGTGAGGAACACCGTGCCCGAGAGCGGCAGGGGAATGCCCGCGGCCAGCAGCGCCTTGGCGTAGGCTTCGCCAAAGGTCTCGCCAATGCCCATGACCTCGCCGGTGCTTTTCATCTCGGGACCGAGCACGGGATCCACGCCCGGGAACTTGGCGAAGGGGAACACCACGCCCTTGACCGAGACGGCGCGGGGAATGCCATCGGTGATGCCCTGCTGCTTCAGGCTCTGGCCCAGCCCAATACGGGCGGCTACGCCAGCCCAGTCCACCCCCGTGGCCTTGCTCACGAAGGGAATCGTGCGGCTGGCCCGGGGGTTGGCCTCCAGGCAGTACGCGATGCCATCCTTGACGGCGAACTGCAGGTTCATGAGCCCGAGCACGCCCAGGTCCAGGGCCAGTTGCTTGCTGTAGCCCCGGACGGTTTCCAGGATGTCTTCGGGCACGCCCAGGGCCGGGATGACGGCATAGCTGTCGCCGCTGTGGATGCCCGCCTCTTCGATGTGGGCCAGGAGGCCCGCGATGGCCACCTCTTCGCCGTCGCAGACCACGTCGATATCGAGTTCCTGGGCGCCGTCCAGAAAGCGGTCCAGCAGGATGGGCTGGTCATGGCTCACCGCCACGGCCTCGCGCATGTACTTCTCCAGCCCCGCGTCGTCGAAGACCACGGCCATGGCGCGACCGCCCAGGACGAAACTGGGACGCACCATCACGGGGTAGTCAAGGCGGTGGGCCACGTCCTTGGCCTGTTCGTAACTGGTGGCCATGCCCCCGGCGGGGGCGGGAATGTTGAGGCGCTTGAGGGCCCGGCCAAAGCGCTCGCGGTCCTCAGCATCGAGGATGGCGTTGAGCGGCGTACCCAGCAACTTCACGCCCGCAGCGTCCAGGGGCGAGGCCAGTTTCAGCGGCGTCTGGCCGCCGAACTGGGCGAAGACGCCCAGGAGTTTCCCCCCTGCCGCCTCCCGATCCACGATGGCCTTCACGTGCTCGTAGGTGAGGGGCTCGAAGTAGAGGCGGTCCGACGTATCGAAGTCCGTGCTGACGGTTTCGGGATTGCAGTTGATGAGGATGGCCTCCACCCCGCTGGCGCGGATGGCCTCCACCGCCTGCACGCAGCAGCAGTCGAACTCAACGCCCTGGCCGATGCGGTTGGGCCCGCTGCCCAGCACAATGGCCTTGGGTCGATCCGTGGGTTCGGCTTCGCTGTATTGTTCCCAAGTTCCATAGAGGTAAGGCGTCTCGGCCTGGAACTCACCGGCGCAGGTATCCACGCGCTTGTAGGCGGGATGCAGACCCAGCGAGGCCCGTCGCGCAAAGACTTCAGCCTCGGTGCCCGAGCAGAACACGGCGAGCTGGGCATCCGCGAACCCGGCGCGCTTGGCCTTCTCCAGCAGCTCCTCGGGCAGACGGTCCACGGGGAAGCTGCGCAGGCGGCCTTCCAGCACCACGATCTCTTCGATCTCGCGGAGGAACCAGGGCGTGATCTTGGTGAGACGGTGCAGTTCCTCCACGCTGTGACCGGCCTTCAGCGCGTGGTACACCCAGAAGAGGCGCTGGGGGCCGGGGATGATCAGGTGCTCCTTGAGGCGGCCCAGATCCAGCTTGCCTTCCAAGGATCCGGAGAGGCCGAGGTGGCCCTCCTCCAGGGAGCGCACCGCCTTCTGCAGGGCCTCCTGGAAGCTGCGGCCCAGGGCCATTACCTCGCCCACGCTCTTCATCTGCGTGCCCAGCACCTTCTCGGCCTGGGGGAACTTCTCGAAGGTGAAGCGCGGGATCTTGACCACCACGTAGTCCAGCACGGGCTCGAAGGCGGCCTTGGTCATGTGGGTGATGGCGTTGGGCAGTTCCCACAGCCGGTAGCCCAGGGCCAGCTTGGTGGCCACGGAGGCAATGGGGAAGCCGGTCGCCTTGGAGGCCAGCGCGGAGCTGCGGCTTACGCGCGGGTTCATCTCGATGACGATGATGCGGCTGGTCTCGGGATCCAGGGCGAACTGGATGTTGGACCCGCCCGTTTCCACGCCCACGGCGCGGATGACGGCGATGGCCGCATCGCGCATCCGCTGGTACTCAGGGTCGGTCAGCGTGAGCGCGGGCGCCACCGTGATGCTGTCGCCGGTGTGGACGCCCATGGGATCCAGGTTCTCGATGGAGCAGATCACCTCGACGTTGTCGTCCAGGTCGCGCACCACCTCCAGTTCGAACTCCTTCCAGCCCAGGATGCTCTCCTCGATGAGCACCTGCTTGGTGGGGCTCAGGTCCAGGCCCCCGGTCACGATGACCTCGAACTCGTCCACGTTGTAGGCGATGCCGCCGCCGCTGCCGCCCAGGGTGAAGCTCGGTCGGATGATGGCGGGAAAGCCCGTGAGTTTCAGTAGATCCCAGGCCTCGGCCATGTTGTGGGCGAACCCGCCGAGGCAGGTCTCCAGCCCCAGGTCCTCCATCAAAGCCTTGAAAAGCTGGCGATCCTCGCCGCGGTTGATGGCCTCGGGCTGGGCCCCGATGAGGGTCACGCCCGTGCGTTCCAGCAGCCCGCTCTGGTGGGCCTCCATGGCGAGGTTGAGGGCCGTCTGGCCACCCACCGTAGGCAGGATGGCATCGGGCCGTTCCGCTTCGATGATCTTCTCCAGCACCGACAGGGTCATGGGCTCGATGTACGTGGCATCAGCGCGGCCCGGGTCCGTCATGATCGAGGCCGGGTTGGAGTTGAGCAGGATGGTGCGGATGCCCTCCTCCCGCAGGGCCTTCAACGCCTGCGTCCCCGAGTAGTCGAACTCGCAGGCCTGCCCAATTTGGATAGGCCCCGACCCCAGCACCAGCACGCTTTTCAGATCCGTTCGCTTGGGCATCAGAAAACCTCGTATTCAACCGCAGATGGCGCAGATAAGGGAGTCGGCAGTTTTCATCTGCGAAATCTGCGTCATCTGCGGTTTCAATTCATTCATTTCTGTTGGCTTTCCATCAGACGAACGAAGCGCTGGAACGCGGGATGCGCGTCGTGGGGCCCCGGCGATGCTTCGGGATGATGTTGCAGTGAAAAGATCGGTAGTTTCGTGTGCCTCAGACCTTCGACGGTGCCGTCACTGAGGTGTTTGTGGGTGACTTCGATCTCGCTGGGGAGGCTGGCCTCATCCACGGCGAAGCCATGATTCTGGGCGGTGATCTCAATGCGCCCCGTCACCAGATCCTGCACCGGCTGGTTGGCGCCGCGGTGGCCGAACTTCAGCTTGAAGGTCGAGCCACCGAAGGCCTGCCCCAGCAGCTGATGGCCCAGGCAGATCCCGAAAATGGGCAGCTTCCCCAGGCAGGCTTCCACTTCCGCCCGCATGCCCGGCAGGGCCGCGGGATCGCCGGGGCCATTGCTGAGGAAGAGGCCGTGAAAGCGCTTGTCCGTCAGTTCCGTGGCCGGTGCGTCCCAGGGGAAGACCTCCAGGTGCAGACCCGCCCGCACCAGCTGATCGAGGATGCTCAGCTTGATGCCACCATCCAGCACGGCCACGCGGAAGGTCCCACTGGGGTTCAGTTCGTAGCGGTCCTTGCAACTCACCTCGGCGCAAAGGGCCTGACCGGTCATGTCCGGCAAGGCCTTGGCCTTCGCCACACCGGCCTCCAGGCTGCCGTCGGTCTCGGTCCAGATGAGGGAGGGCTGGGCACCCTGATCCCGTAGGTGCTGGGTGAGGGCCCGGGTGTCCAGGTCGCTCATGACGGGGATGCGGTGGCGCTTGAGCCAGCCCGGCAGGTCGCCTTCGCATCGCGTATGGTCGGGGGTGAAGGTGAGGCGGCGGCACAGCAGCCCCGTGGCCCAGGGCCGGATGCCCTCGTTGAGATCGGCGTGAATGCCGTAGATGCCCTGCTCGGGGAAGGTCATGCAGACCATCTGCCCCGCAAAGCTCGGATCGGTGAGGATCTCCTGGTAGCCCGCCATGGCAGTGGTGAACACCGCCTCGCCACCGCCGCCGAACCCCAACGGCGCCCGGCCCCGGAAGATGGTTCCATCCTTCAGGATCAGGTGCGCGCGCATGTGCCTCCTTCGTAGGGGCCCGGCGACCAGGCTTCGCCTGATTACCAGGTGGATGTCGAAACCCCTGCAAAAACCCCGCGAGGACCAGGCCATCGCGGGGCGGTAAGAAAGGACTTGGTCCTTCAGGACCAAAGTGAGTGTAACGACCTGGAAAACCGAGGGTCAGCCTTTTTGTTCAAGGCAAAAGCCGCCATACTGCTCCTTTGTTTCCGACATACCGGATGGACTTTTTGAGTCTGGAGTCTGGAGTTTGGAGACCGGAGGCACTGATCCCTGAGGCGGCGCTTTGCACCGCACCGTTTTCTTTACCTTTGATACCGACCCACCCGTCGTCAGCGGACGGCCCAAAGGCAAACAAGGTCGCGCCCCACCGGGGCGCCGCAGAAAGCCGTATCTCCAGACTCCGGACTCCAGCCTGAATTCACGCCACACTATCCCCCATCATGTGGACCGGCGACGACATCTACTTCATGAAGCTTGCCCTCCAGGAGGCCGAGAATGCGGACCGTCTGGACGAGGTGCCGGTGGGCGCGGTGCTGGTCTCCGAAGGCGCCCTTCTGGGCCGAGGGCACAACCATCCCGTGCACCTTAATGATCCCACAGCCCACGCGGAGATCCTGGCACTGCGCAGCGCCGGGGTCTGGACCAAGAACTACCGGCTCACCGGGGCCACGCTCTATGTGACGCTAGAACCCTGCCTCATGTGCTTCGGCGCGCTCATCCATGCTCGCGTGGGGCGGGTCGTGTTCGGGGCCTCCGATCCCAAGGTAGGCGTCAGTCGCTGGCTGGGCAGCCTGAACGATGCGGCCCTGAACCACCGCTTCGTCTTCGAAGGCGGCCTGTTGGAACAGGAGTGCCGGGATCAGATCCAAGCTTTTTTCAGGCGGCGCCGATAGGGAGAAGTCATGCTCGCACCCATGCTTCCTCCCATCCCAGCGCCCTCAGGGCCCCTGCCCCTGGCCATCCAGTCCTTTCTGGCGGGAATCCTCGTGGCCCTGGCCCTGCTGGCCATTCTGGCCTATCAACCCCTGCGGGACCGGGTCCTCAGTCAGACCGGCCTCTTCGGCCTGGATCGCCTTCAGCGGTATCGCGGCCTCGCTGCTTCCGGAGGGGCTTAGGTCCTCGATCCACCCCGCGGCCCTGATCCTCTGCGGCCTTTGCATGGCCATCTGGGAACGGGTCACCTCGGGCCTCCTCGCGGCCTCCCCCGGGGCCATGCGCCTGACCACGTCCCGCCGGGTCACCGCCCTCGCCATCCTCGTCATCGCCCTGACGGCCGTGCTTCCCTGGGCCCCGGCCCAACGCATCTCCGAGGCCCTGCTGGGGCTGCTCGCGCCGCTCCTGGCCTTACTGACGCTCACGGCGGGGCTGCGCGCCCACCGGGAAGGGCTCAGAATCGCCGGGCCCCTCGTGGCTGCGACCCCTGGCCCTGCTCGTCGGCTGCGCGGCCCTGTGGGCCAGGGCGGCCGGCTGGATGGGCAGCACCGCGAGCATGGCGCTCCTCCAGCTGGCGCTCGCCGTGCTGGCGATGGCACTGGGGTGGGCCATGCTGAGCCGGATGAACGAGCTGCGCACCTCCACAGAAGCGGCTCAGGCAGCCCAGCTCGCCAACGCCTCGCATCAGGCCCAGGATCTCGAAGCTCTCGTTGAGAAACGGAACGCCGAGCTCTCGGCACGGCTCACGAACCTGGGCGCGGCCCGACGCACGGCCGAGCTGGCCAATCAGGGCCTGCAGCGGGCCCTGGACCAACTGGAGCAGGTCGCCACCACCGACCGGCTCACCGGGGCCTGGAACCGGCGCCGGTTCGACGAGGCCGTCATCGCCGAGATCGCCCTGGCCCACCGTCGGCGGGAACCGCTGTCGCTGCTGATGCTCGATCTGGACCACTTCAAACGCGTCAACGACAGCTTCGGACACAACGCCAGGGATGCGATCCTGGCGGGCATGGCGCAAACCGTCCGCCAGCACCTCAGGGTCTCGGACGCCCTCGTACGATGGGGGGGCGAGGAGTTCTGGTGATGGCACCCGCAACCCGCCTAGAAGGCGCCGCAGGGCTCGCCGAGAAGCTGCGGGAAGCCGAGGCCGCCAGGGACTTCCCGGGCGTGGGCCCCGTCACCATGAGCCTGGGTGTGGCCGAGTACGCCCTTGGGGAAGGTCTCTCGGAATGGATCGAGCGGGTCGATCAGGCCCTCTACCGTGCCAAATCGGAAGACCGGAATCGGGTGGTACTCGCGGCGACGCCGGAGCGGACCTTTTCTGATTCATCTCTGGAGCGACCCCTCCTAGAAGTGATCTGGGAGGACGCCTACGAAAGCGGCATCAAGCTCATCGACACCCAGCACCGGCGACTCTTTCAACTGGCCAGTTCCCTGTTGTCCGTGCTCACCGAAAATCGCCCCCTTCCCGAAGTGTCCCTGCGTCTGGAGACCCTGCTCGCCCACACCGCCCAACACTTCCACGATGAGGAAGCCCTCCTGAGGGAGGCCCACTACGTCGATCTGGCCCACCACGCCTCCATACATGCTGCCCTGCTCGCAAAAGCGCGGGAACTCCAGGCAGAGGTCCAGGCCGGCCCGCTGGATTTCGGGAGACTGGTGTCCTATCTGACCCTGGACCTCGTCAAGGGCCACATCCTGTCGGAGGATCGGAACTACTTCGCCCACCTCGTGGCTGTGGTTGGACCGGATGGCACCTCGCCTGCTGGGGATGAGCGTTCCTGACACGGTGGGGTTTGATGGGAGATTCCTGACGCCCACCCATCAGGGACGGATCGGTCCCCTGGGCTCGCGCAAAGTCCGTCAACGCCAACCCCAATCAGTGCCCGCCTGGCCCATTCCCTAGAATCCCCCCCCCCGAAGGCTGGATTCTAGCGGGCGGTTTGGTAGAATGAACTTCTCCGGAGAGATGGCCGAGTGGTTGATGGCACCGCACTCGAAATGCGGAGACGGGGTGACTCGTTCGGGGGTTCGAATCCCTCTCTCTCCGCCAGAAACATTCGCAAGCATCCTCTTCCTAGATGCTTGCGAATGTTATATTTAGATGCCCAAACCTATGCCCATACTTTGCCGACAGGACGGCATAGCCCTACCTCACCACTTCGCCTCGGTCCTCGGCATGAAGGCGATCACCAATGGTGGTTCGCCCTTATCCAGGAACCCCCCTTCGATGAATCGAGCATCCCCGCCTACACAGGTGGGCACAGCGCAGGAACCGGATGAGGGCTCGCCCCCAGGAGGCAGAATCGGCTGGTCGTGCGACGGGTGGGTGATTCAACCAGCGGCCCTTGGAAGGGCATTTAGAAACGCCACGAAGGCGGCATCTTGGGTAAGCATGTGTTCTATAAAGAAATACTCCATAAAAGCTACAACCTCTTCGCCAGGTTGTTTCCCGAAGAGTAGCGGGGTCAGCGCATTGCCAAGCACGCGTTGCATGATTTCATGGTCCTTCTTGTGTTTCTTGAGGTCGGGATAGCCCACCTCATACATCAACGCCTCTTCGCGGGCGGCATGATCAGACGCGTAACCAATCATGTCGAGGACAGCCTGGATGACCTCCTCGCTTGTGGGGTTGGTGGAATTGGCGAGGGACTGATAGGACTCCATGAGCGTCCGGTATTCTGCATCAATCTCTGGAGCGCCAAGGTCAAAACGGATAATGGCCATATCAACCATATACAACTCCTTTTACCAAGCGAATGCTCTATAACTTAAGGCATACTCAGTGCAAATGGACTCCTGATGTGAACCCTTCCAAGGTCGTTCAACCAGACCGTCACGCAAGTGGGTTCATAGGTTAAATTTTGTTCATCAATGGCTGTCAAGTGCCACGCGGAGTGAGGCTGGGATTGGTTTGCGTGTGTTCTGGAAGCCTTGAGCCAGCCAGCCCGCCGCTGGGCCCCTGGGAGATCGTCCCCCGTGGGTTATAACGATTCCGGGGAACCCATCTGGGGATTGGAGCATTCAATTTCGTGCCTACCCTCAAACTCCAAAGACCAACCGATAGGGTGCACTATGCGAATTATGCAGTTCATCCCTGACGACGCCCGAAGAGCCAAGGTTCTAGCCCTGGCAGCGCGGAGGCACGTTCCAGCTCAGACGGACGGGGCTTTGGTCTGCTTTGATGTGCCACGTGACCAGGATCCCGAGCTGGTCAGCAGGGTGCTCATGAATGCCGGGCTGATGGTGGAGGCTCAGGTGCGTTGGCACGCCTGGTGAAGGCAACCAGACGATTCTTCTCAAGCCCAAGCCATCACCCCATCCGGCTAAGACCTCAAGCGTCATAGGCCTTCGGCAGGTCAGAGGATTGATCCGGTTCGGATTCGCCGCACCTCTGGTCGGTTCAATCCCCCCGTCTGGGCCAGGGACCTTGATCGGAAAACAGTCCGACCGAGTGGCCGGAGGCTGAGTTCGAAGCTAGGCAAGGGTTCCGCCATGCGCAAAGCTACTTGAACAATTCGGAGTGATACACCTTCAGGGTAGTCAGTGTCTCGGTACACCAGGCCCGATCTTCCATCCTGGTCCCCGGAAGGGACAAAGCCTTCTCACAATAGGCCTTGGCCAAGGCCCAATCCTGCGTCCTCCTACTGTACCGGCCCCGGTTAATTGGACACGAATTTAGCATCAGGCTGCGGACCTGGCTAGCCATTCGGCGCGGGCCCTGGCGACGGCGGACCAGGCCGCCGCCAACCGAGATTGGAGCGAAGCGATTCGCGGCTACCGACGGCTGCTCGGAGGAGCTGAGGCCGATCAGGCGAAGCGGGCCCTCGCCTTTGCTCTCACCATTCGCGCCATGGCCCGCACCGTGGGGCTCGATTACCAGGCAGCGGCCACCGATCCGGCGGCCTCGCGCCAATTGCTCGATGAGCTCCAGCGGGCGGTCGATGAGACGCAGGAAGCACGGCAGCTTGACGATGAACAGCCCCTTTCCCCCGTTATTGAAGCCCCTGCCAGAGCCCAGCGAGTGGCCATTTTCCAGTTACAGGGAGCGACGGCAAACATCGAAAGTGCCCGCCGCCTTGCGGACAATACCGTCAAGCGATTCCCCGATTACGCCCATGCCCACTTCACCAGGGGAGTGGTCCTGAGCATCGCCGGCGAGCCAAATGGCGCCATCGGGGAGATGACCGAGACCGTCAGGCTGGACCCGACCTTTGGCAAGGCCTTCCAACTTCGAGCTGACCTCTACGCGGAACGAAAGGAATGCGCCCCCGCCATGGCCGATCTCGCCCGGGCCAAGGAATTGCTCCCACGACTCAACCCGGCCGTGGAGCAGAAGGTACGGCGGTGCCGTTAGCGACCAATGGAAGTGGAATGGGGTTCAGTTGGGCGCGGTTGGATTGCTTTCGCCCTGTTTTGCATCCTCGGAGTTTCCCCAGCTTGAGCACCGAATTCACCATCTTGAGCCTGGCTGCCTCGGGGTCAAAGGCCGATCGGGATAGTGACCGGGGCCTCAGGATGCCCCCGTGGCGCTAAGTCGTCGTCATAAAACAACCCTTCTCGAAATTGGCGAGAACGGCACAAGGGCCGTAACAGAATGGCGAATTCAACCAAGGCTATTTCGTTCCGACTCCTAAGTTGTGGTCCTAGACAAGGCCCCGGGTCTTCAGCCAAACGGCGTACTGCCGATCTGATTCCTTGGTGTGGTGGATGAGCCAATTCTTCAAATAGGTGAGCAGCATCATGGCGCTTAACGAGCCCTCCTTGAATTGCCGATGCAGGTTCGTGATTTCCACTACCAGATCAGAATGCTGCTTGGCATGGCTTGCACGGTCAGGGAAGCCCCGTTCACCCAACAAAGCCTCCTCATTTGAGAAATGATTCCGGGTCGCGTGAATCAGTTTCTCAAAGATCTCTTCAGCTTTGACGCGATTGCGCCTGATTACCATTGCCTCATGGAACTGGTTGATGAAGTTCACCAGTTCCTTGTGCTCTTCATCGAATTGCCGGATGCCAATCCGGTCCAAGGCCGTCCAGGCCAGGAAGGCCGTGTCTGATGGGGGCTCTGTTTCGGGGTTCTTCTTGAAAAGCATAGACGGTATTGTAATCCGCTTTGTCGTGGAACACTTGAACCGAGGTCGACGTTTCATCTGCGCCTGGGAGGCGCCGTGAACGGGATGGACTTCAAGGGGATCCCGAACCATCCTTGGGGGATCTGGCCAAGGGTTTCAGGGTGTCCTTGGCTTTTCTGTGAGGACTCTCATGCCCGACAGGAAACCCACGCTCCTCATCGTTGACGACACCCCTACCAACATCCAACTGTTGGAAGCGATCTTGGGGGTGGACCACAAAATCTTTATAGCCACCAACGGCCTTGAAGCCCTCACCCTCGCCACTGCGGAGCGGCCGGATCTCATCCTCATGGACGTGCTCATGCCCGTCATGGACGGCTTCGAGGCCTGCGCCCGCCTCAAAGCCGATCCCCGGACGCGGGAAATTCCGGTCATCTTCCTGACGGCCCTCGCGGACCACGAGTATCTGGTGCGCGGCTTCGCGGCGGGGGGGATCGACTACGTCGCCAAACCTTTCACACCAGAAGAACTGATGGTCCGGGTCCGCACTCATATCGCCCTCAAGCAGACCCAGGACCTGGAGCGGGCCCTCCGCTTGCAACTCGAGGAGGCCCTCGCCCAGATCAAGCAGCTCTCAGGCCTGCTGCCGATCTGTGCCAAGTGCAAAAAAATCCGGGACAAGCAGGGTGACTGGGTTCCCATGGAGTCTTACATTTCATCGCACTCGGAGGCGAGCTTCACCCACGGACTCTGCTCCGACTGTGTCAAGGACTTTCTCTCGGGCCGGGACTGACACCAACACCCAGTGGCCACCCTTTCCTCAGCTGGGGCTACGCCATCGTCATAAAACAACCCTTCTCGAAAATGGCGAGAACGGCATAAGGGGCCGTAACGGAATGGCGAATTCACCCAAGGTTATTCCGTAACGGCCCCTAAGGGCTCACCATGCGCTCCATCATGGGCAGCCGAATCTCGAAGGCAGTCCCGCCGGCCGGGCGGTTCTCGGCCCCTAACTCGCCGCCGTGCTGGTGCACGATGCGATAGGCAATGGCGAGGCCCAGCCCCGTGCCGCCAGGCCGCTTGGTGAAGAGGGGGTCGAAGATTCTGGGGAGGTCCTCGTTGGCGATTCCGGAGCCCTCATCCTCCACGGTGCAGGACCAGAACCCCGCCTTGAAGGACGAGGAGATTCTCACGCAGCTGTTTGGAGGCGCATGCTGGATCGCGTTCTCAAGGATGTTGCGAAGGACCTGGTGCATCCGGTGCGGATCCAGGAAGAGCTCCGGGGAGTTCCCATCCACCTGAAGCTCCACGCGCACGTTCCTTTGAGCGGCCGCAGTTCCGCAGGCTTCGATCACTTCCTGGAGGAGGACTTGGTCGGGGATCGGCTCCAACTCCAAGGGTTTGGGTGTCGCGAAATCCAGCAGTTCGTTGACCAAGGCCGAGATACGGGCACTGGCCCGGTCGAGGATGTCCAAGTGACGGCGAGAGCGGTCGGTGGCCGGAATCCCAGCCGCCAACAGTTCTGCCGCCGCAGTCATGGCCATCAGCGGGTTCCGGATGTCGTGGGCGACCGTGCCCACCAGGGTGCCGAGGGCCACCAGGCGCTCCTGCTGGGCCATCCGCTCCTTGGTGCGCCGGGACTCGGTGATGTCCGAGACGGAACCATCGATCCGGATCACCTGGCCGGAGCTGTCCGTCTGGGGCTTAGCTTTGATGATGACCCAGCGGAGGGTGCCGTCGGGTTTGACAATGCATTCTTCCCGCTCCACAGGGTGGCCCAACAACAGCTGATCGAAGGCGGCCATGGCCGCTTCCTGATCCTCCGGGCGGAGAGTCTCCGCCCAAAACAGGAGGGGGTGTTCGTAGAAGGCGGAGGCAGGCCGGCCGTAAACCCTTTCGCAGGCAGGGGAGATGGTGATGATCCGGCCATTGCGGGCATCGAAGGACCACAGAACCTCGTCGACGTTCTGGAATACATTGTCCAGCTGGGTGGTCCGGGCCTCCAATTCCTCCTCCACCCGCTTCCGGTCGGTGATGTCAGTGATGGTGCCGTCCAGGCGCACCACGGTTCCTCCGGCTTCCATCGCGGGCTTAGTCTTCGAGAGGACCCACCGCAGGGTGCCATCGGGCCTCAAAAGGCGGTATTCAATCCGGGTCCGGAGCCCCTTGCGGAGGTCCTCCATCTGCCGGGCCAGCAAATGCTGGTCCTCGGGATGGACGGTCTCGAACATAAGCTGAGGGTTTGCGAAGAAGGCCTGGGGCGGAAGTCCGAAGAGGTCTTCGCAGGCGGGGGAAACCTCGAGCATATGATTGCCCACCGGGTCGTAGGACCAGATGAGGACGTCCACGTTGTTGAAGACGTTCTGGAATTGGGCGGCCGACGTCAGAAGGGCCACTTCCAGACTCTGCCGCTCGGTGATGTCGCGCATGATGGCGGAGAAGCCGATGACGCTGTGGGCCGCGTCCTGAATGGTGGTCATCTGGATGGTCACCTGCGCGGGCGTGCCGTTCTTCCGGAGCCGGAGGGTCTCGTAGGCGGGAAGGCGGGTGCCCCGCTGCAGGGAATTGATGGAGGAGGTCTCCTGGTCCACCAGCTCGGGGGGTACCAGCATGGCCCAGGGCTCGCCCACGGCCTCGGCCTCCGAATAGCCGAAGAGCCGCTCGGCCCCCCTGCTCCAGTTGGTGATGCGGCGGTCGAGCCCTACGCTGATGATGGCGTCCGGGGAGGCTTCCACGATCTCGTTGAGCCGAAGCCCCGTTTCCTCTGCGCGGATACGGTCCCGGATCTGCGTTTGGAGATCCTCCACCAGCTGGAGATTCTCGTAGGCCACGGCAAAGTGGGAGGCAAGGATGGACGCCAGCTTTTCGTCCTCCTCGCTGAAGGACGCCACACCAATGCGGTCGGCCAGGTAGACCCAGCCGTAGGTGCGCCGGGGGGAGGCCACAGGAATGACCAGGAGGCAATGGCAAGGGGGATGGCTAACGGGAAGGCCCCAATGAGATGGCTCCCAGGGGGGCACTGTGACACGTTGAGTTTTACCCTCCTGCATGAGGCGGCGGAGGAATTCAGAATGGAACTGAAAGGGTTCCCACTGCTCTTTTGGCAGGCCGTGGACTGTGAGATGCACAAGGGGAGCCTGAGGGTCTTCCCCAATGGCGAGCACGGCAAAGCGAGAACTGACCACGTCGCGAATTTGCTGGCAGAACAAGCTGATGAGGGCAACTGGGTTCCGTTCCAGGTCTAAGCCCAAACTGGCTTCGAGGATCGCCGAAAGGCGCAGACTCACTGTTTCCAGGTTGCCAAGCGTTCCTGTGAGCGCCTGGGTGGCCCGTTCGATCAGACCGCCCTGGCCCACGATCTCTGAACCCCGGGCCACGATGGCGGTGATATGGGCGTTGAGCTGATGCAGATCCTTCAGATAGGCCAGGACGTTTCGTTCGGTGGGGCTGGAAGGGGGGGCCTCGATGGGAGGAGGGACCAGAAGAGGTGCAGAGATCCCGAGGGACTTGTTCACGGTCGTGAAAATGACCTCGGGTTCGCAGGGTTTCGGGAGTACCCATCGGACGCCGCAGGAATCAGCCATTTTCTGGGCATCGATGAGGCGGTAGGTGGCCGTGTAGAAGATCACCTGGATATGGTCGAAGCGAGGGTTGGCTCGAATTTCCTTGACGAAGGTGACCCCATCCATGGTGGGCATGAGGATGTCCGAGATGATGAGGTCAAGGGGCTGGGTTCGAACCAACTCGAGGGCCTCGACTCCGTCGCCAGCCTCCACCACCTCATGGTGCGCATAGCCAAGGATCGTCCTCAGGAGCTCCCGATTCAGAGGGCGATCGTCGACAACGAGGATCCTGGCCATCAATCACCTCCGCGCCTTCGGGGCGCATCAGATGGAGCTGTTGACGGACTGGGGTTCAGGAAGGCTTCCATCTGCCCCACGAACGCCTGGGGATCGATGGGCTTGGACACGTAGCCGTCGAAGCCCCCCGCCAACATGCGTTCCCGGTCACCCACCATGGCGAAGGCGGTGATGGCCACGAGGGGAATGTGCCGCAGGCGAGCATCGGCTTTCAGATGGCGGGCCACCCCGAACCCATCCAGCTTCGGAATCTGGATGTCACAGATGATGAGCTCGGGCGATTCCCGCTGTGCCAGGTCCAACCCTGCTTCCCCGTCCATGGCGGCCAATACCTTATGACCGGAATATTTCAGGAGGTATTCCATCAACTCCAGGTTGGTGGAGTTGTCTTCGATGATGAGGATGCGGGCGCACATGGTCACAGCCTTGGAAGAGATAGCCAGAAGGTGCTTCCCTGCCCGTAGTGGCTTTTGAAGTGAATGCTTCCGCCCATGAGGGCGGCCAATTTCTGACTCAGGTGCAGACCCAGGCCGGTGCCTTCGTGGCGGCGGTTGGCGGGTGAATTCAACTGACTGAAGGCCTCGAAGAGTTTGGCCTGATCCTCATCCCGGATGCCGACCCCCGAGTCAGCCACCCGGAACTCCAGGACGCGCCGGTCATCGGCTTTGGCCGCCACGTCGAGCCGGATCTCTCCTTGTTCCGTGAACTTGATGGCGTTGTTGGTGAGGTTGATGAGGATCTGGCTCAGGGCTCGCCGATCCGTGAGGACCTGCAGTTCCTGCGGGGGAAGGATGAGCTCGAAGATCAAGCCTTTGGCTTCGGCGGCGGGGCGGAGGGCCGCCGCGACCTCTTCGAGCAGGCCTCGGCAGGTGATGAGTTCGGGGCTGAGCGTCACCTTGCCCGATTCGATCTTGGCCAGGTCCAGCAGGTCATTGATGAGGCTGAGCAGATGCCTTCCGCTGCCCTGGACGGTCTTGAGTTGCTTTTCCTGATCCACGGTGAGCGGCCCTGGCAGTTTCATGATGAGGGTACCCGTGAAGCCGATGATGGCGTTGAGTGGGGTGCGAAGCTCATGGGACATGCTGGCAAGGAAGCGGTCCTTGGCCTGGTTCGCATTCTCGAGCTCCAGGTTCTTTTCTTGCAGCACCTGATCCAGGCGTTTGCGCTCCGTGACGTCGCGTGCCGCGGCAAACACACCCCGCAGCTTACGGTCCCGATCGTAGAAGGTGGTCGCATTGTAGGACACCACCGTCTCCTTGCCGTCCCGGCTGCGAGCGGTGAGCTCGTAGTTGGTAATCTTGCCTTCGGCCAGCGCCTGCTTGATGCTCGCCTCGGCCAGTTCCGGATCCGTGAAATAGCCCTTGAACGGCGCGCCGATCAGCTCGTCCCGGGTACACCCCGTGAGCGCCTCCATCTGCTTGTTGAGGTCGGTGATAATGCCCTGCGGATCGGTGGTCATGATCGCGTCGATATTGGATTCGATGAGCGAGCGTGTGTAGAACTGCTGGTCGCGGAGGCGCTGATCGAGCTTCATCCGCTCCTCTTCAATCTGCTGGCGGGCAGTGTTGTCGGTGCCGATCAGCAGGTAGCCGATGATGGCATCCTGGGCGTCACGCAGCGCCGTCACCGAGACCACCGCGGGGAATCGGCTCCCATCCTTGCGGATGTAGGTCAGCTCATAAATGTCCTCGATCCCCCGCGAAGCCTTGAACACCAGAGCCTCGAAACCTGGCGTGATCGTGGTACCGAGCTCGACGCTCAGAGCTTTGGCACGTGCGATCACCTCCTTCGGATCGGAAATATCGGCCGGCGTGATCTTGTTCATCACATCTGCTGCGGTGTAGCCCAGCATGCGCTCGGCGCCCACATTGAAGATCTGAATGACGCCCTTGGCATCCGTGGCGATGCTCGAGAAATTGGCGCTGTTGAAAATGGCGCTCTGTAGGGCTCCCGCCTTGAGCAGCGCCTCTTCCGCCTGCTTGCGCGCGGTGTTGTCGGTGCCGATCAGCAGGTAGCCGATGATGGTGCCCTGCTCGTCTCTCAGAGCCGTGACGGATACCACTGCGGGGAACCGGCTCCCATCCTTGCGGATGTAGGTCAGCTCATAGATGTCCTCGATCCCTCGGTAGGCCTTGAATACCAAGGCTTCAAATCCAGGCGCAATCGGGGTTCCAAGTTCGATGGTCAGCGCACTGGCGCGCGCGATCACCTCCTGCGGATCGGAAATATCGGCTGGTGTGATCTTGTTCATCACATCGGCGGCGGTGTAGCCCAGCATGCGCTCGGCACCGACGTTGAAGATCTGGATGACGCCCTTCGCGTCCGTGGCGATGCTCGAGAAGTTGGCGCTGTTGAAAATGGCGCTCTGCAGGGCCCCCGCTCGCAGCAGGGCCTCCTCCGCCTGCTTGCGGGCGGTGTTGTCGGTGCCGATCAGCAGGTAGCCGATGATGGCGTCCTGCGCGTCGCGCAG
>JANYAS010000060.1 GCA_025361205.1 Holophagaceae bacterium | reverse complement strand
AGCTCGGTACCCAGAGATCCCGAGGACTCGCTCGGAGCCTAGGTTGCCCTAGGCAGCGAGAGCCAGTTCGAAGTTATCGTTGGCAGTTTGATGTGGGCGGATTGATAAGGGGGCCATCCGTCCAACCCCCGCCTGCACCGTACACCTGGATCACGACCTGTCGAAACCGGTCACCCCCAAGTTGTGGTGACGCCCCTCCGGCCCCCTCAAGGGCTCGAATCGAGCGGATCCCGAGTATGGGTGCTGGGTTCCATATGCACAAGGGCCGAGGTCAGAGGACGCGCTGGCGCCGGGCGGTCACGGTCTCGCCGCCGATGCCCCAGTTGTCCCTGTCCACCTCGTCGATGACCACCACGGTGGTCTGAGGATTCTTGCCAAGCACGTCCACCAGGAGTTGGGTGGCGCCGTGGATGAGGGCTGCCTTCTGCGCCGGGGTGGCACCGTCGCGGGTGATGCGGATGTTTACAAAGGGCATGGGGCCTCCATCCTCAGAATTGTACGGGTGTCAGGGCCTTCCGGAGCAGCACGGCCCGGCTGTCGGCATCTGCGAAGCGCCAGCGCCGGGCCTGATCGTCGAGGCTGGCGAAGCCGATACCCAGGCGGGGGCCGGCGAGCATCTGGGCCAGGGGTGGCGCCGGGCGCAACTCCAGGCCGCCGGGGGCCAGGAGGTCGTGGCCGTCGAAGGTTCGATCAAGACCCAGGGCCTGGGCAACTTTGCCGGGGCCCGTGCAAGGCTGGGGCGTGGCCTTTCCGGTCTTCCGTCGGGACAGCACGGTCTCGAGCCCGGCCACCACTTCCGCACCGCGAATCAGCACGGCGGCAGCCGTGCCCTCCGGTCCCGTCACCACATTCAGCATCCAGTGCATGCCATAGCAGAAGTAGAGGTAGGCGCGGCCCGGCGGTCCCCACATGGGCCCATTGCGGGCCGTTCGGCCATGGCGTGCGTGGCTGGCGCTATCCTCGGGCCCGCCGTAGGCCTCCACCTCCGTGATGCGGAGAATGACATCTTCGCGGGTCAAGTGCTGGCCCAACAGAGCCTGCGCGGCGACCTCCGCAGGGCCGGCGAGGTGCCTCATGCCAGCAGCTTCCGGGCTTGCAGGAACGCCTCCAGCGCTTCGGTGGCGTTCGCGTCCAGCACCCGCTCGGGCAGGAGGATGGCGTGGGAGAGGCTGATGCGGAAGATCCAGAAGCCGCTGCGCCGTTGGATCTTTGCGAAGGAGGGCCAGGGCAGCGTGCCCTCGTTGGCGTCGGTGCGGAGGGTGAGGCCCTCGTCATCCAGCTCCACATCCATGGGCGAATAGGCCCGCGTGCCCCGCCGAAGACGGGCCCAGCGCAGGATGGCTTCCGGCAGGAGGAGGAAGAGCAGGCCATTGACGGTCATGAAGACCCCCATCCCCCGCTGCTCCAGGGAGAGCGAGAGGGTGCTGAGACCCAGCAGCACCATGAGGGCGCCGGAGCTCATCGACACGGCGTACCACAGCCGCTTGAAGGCCCGCGTGCCCCGCAGGGCTTCGTCGGGAGTGAGGGTGTAGTGGGTGGTGATGTGCATGGGTGTCCCGGCCAGGCTCGGGGCGCTGCGCGGCCCGAGCCTGGATGAAGCCTATCTTCTTCTAGCTCGGATCACAGGGCGATCAGAGCCCTACCAGCCGCGCAGTTCGTTGGCCGTTTTGACCCGCTCCAGCGCCAGAACCAGGGCGCCGGTGCGCCAGGTGCAGCCGTGCGCCTTCACCTTGTCCTGCACGTCGCGGAAGGCCTGGAGCAGGATCTTCTCCTCCTTGGCGAAGACCTCGGCCTCATCGCTGTACAGCTGCTGGAGGTTCTGCACCCACTCAAAGTAGGAGACGGTGACGCCGCCCGCGTTCGCCAGGATATCGGGGAGCACAGGAATGCCCTTCGCTTGGAAGATGTGATCTGCCTCGGGGGTGCTCGGCGCGTTTGCGCCTTCGACCACGAGACGCGCCGAGACCAGGGGCGCCGTATCCTTCGTGAGCACGCCCCCCAGGGCCGCCGGGATTAGGATGTCGCAGGGCTGGGCCCACAGGGTCGCCGGATCGAAAGCCTCGCCGCCAGGGAAGCCCGCCACGGTGCCCCCCTGCGCACGGACATGGGCGCGCAACGCGGGCACATCGAGGCCCCCCGGGGCCCGCACGGCCCCGCCCTGGTCGGCCACGGCGGTGATCCTTGCCCCAGCCTCGTGGAGGAAGGCCGCCGAGAAGCTGCCCACGTTGCCGAACCCCTGCAAGGCCACCGTCGCGCCCTGGAGTGAGTGCCCCAGCAGCCCTTCCCAGGCGGCGCGGGTGCAGATGGCCACGCCCTTGCCGGTGGCGGCCTCGCGGCCCTGGATTCCCCCCAGCTCGAGCGGCTTGCCGGTCACGCAGGCGGGCTGATAGCCATTCTTTCGGCCGTACTCGTCCATCACCCAGGCCATGGTCTGGGCGCTGGTGTTCACGTCGGGGGAAGGGACGTCGCGGGTGGGGCCGAGCACCATGGAGATCTTGGCGATGTAGCGGCGCGTAAGCATCTCCAGCTCGTGCTGCGTCATCCTCGAAGGGTCGCACTGAATGCCGCCCATGGCGCCCCCGAAGGGAAGGTTCACCACGGCGGTCTGCCAGGTCATGAGGCTGGCCAGGGCCCGCACATCGTCCAGATCCAAGTCGGGATGGTAGCGGATGCCACCCTTCTGGGGGCCCCGGACGCCGTTGTGCTGGACGCGGTAGCCCCTGAACACCCGCAGCGTCCCGTCATCCATGCGGATGGGCATGGCCACGGTGACCTCCCGATAGGGCGTCTTGAGCAGCTCCCGGATTTCCTGGGAAAGGCCGAGGAGGTCGGCGGCCCCGTCGAACTGCCGGTTCACGTTCTCGAAGAGGTTCATGTGCGCGGTCATGCCCACCTCGCAGTCGTCCGGGTTCCGGTCCGGGCGCAAGCATAGCAAGGGAATCAACCGTACACGACAAGGCCGCGCGAAACCCGGCGCGGCCTTGTCGGAGGGGCGGTGTTGGCCTAATCCTGCTTGATGCTCTTGAGACCCACCACGTAGCGGAGGAAGGAGACGCCCCAGGTGCCATCGGACTTCTTGATGCAGCTCACGCTGAGGATCTTGGTGCCGTCGAAGCCGAGGGACATGTCCTTCACGATGGTCTGGGAACCGAACTGGCGAGCCGCGTTGTTGTCCGTGATGCCCATGTGCCGCATCTTCCCCCAGGACTTCGCATTGAGGCCCTTCGACAGCCGGTAGAGACCGGCATTGAAGGCCAGGCGAGCCTCCTTCACTGTGTAGTCGGGGAAGTTGACGGCATCGGGGCCACCGGGCAGCGTGTCCAGTTTGTCAGCGAGGCGTTCGATGCCCAGGCCCTTGATCTCCTCGGGGGTCAGCATGATGCCCTGGGCCTTCGCGTCGAGGTGAAACTGCCGGGCCGAGGGGAAGACCACGTCCGGGGTGATGGGGGCGATGAGGGCGGCGTGTTTGTAGTCCTTGCGCACGGCCAGGTACTGCAGGTGGTAGAGGATATCGGCGGGCTCCTTCGCGGCTTCCGGTGCATTGGTGGGAATGGGATCACCCCCACACCCGACGAAGGCGGGCACCAGGAGCAGGCTGGCGAGGGACAGCATGAGGGAACGACGCATGGGGAAGACCTCCGGAATGATCAGTATAAAAAGGATGGTGGAGCCTTCGCACTGTGCTGCCAAGGGAAATTCATCACAACGAGATCTCGTATCAGAATCGCACAGCGCCGCGATGGAGCTAGGCGGGATGCACCGTAAGGAAGGGCCCGCAGGGCAACGTGGTTCGTTGTTCGTTGTTCAAGGGACCTGACGCCGCGGGGCGCCCGCCTGGCTCCATCCCTTCGGGCGAGGGTGGCGGACGTCGCGGGGCTGTGTCACGCTCCAGCTATCGCGGCGCCGTGCGCCACTCCTGCTCGCCCCCAGCTCGCAGAGTCGGAGCCTCCGTCGCGCGTAGTACCTGCTACGCATCGCCTCGCGTTCCCCGCCTCGCTCGTCCGGCATCCCTCGCGCGGTGCCGTGGGATTCTGATACGAGATCTTGCATGTATCCCATTGCCCTCCTCGCCTTTGGCCGCCTGCGCCTGGAACCCTGTCGGGGCCTGGAGCGCCACTACCTGGATATGCTCCGACCCTACGCCCGGATGGACGTGACCGAGCTACCCGAAGGCAAGGGCGGCCCGGTCCGACAGCTGCGGGACGAGGCGGAACGCCTGCGCTCGAAACTGGCCACCGTGCAGTGCCCCGTGCTGCTGACGCCGGAGGGGAAGCTCCGCGATAGCGAGGCCTTCGCGCACTGGCTGGGGTCTCACATGGATCGGGGCGAGAGCCTGGCCTTCGTGCTGGGCAGCAGCCACGGCTTCGATCCCGCCTTGAAAAAAGAGGTCCCCGAACAACTGAGCCTGTCGCCCATGACCTTCCCCCACGAACTGAGCCGGGTGATGTTCCTTGAGCAGCTGTTCCGGGCCTTCACCATCCTCCGGGGCAAGGACTATCACAAATAGTCCAGGGGGGACCGCCCGGCCGCGGGCGGCCTCTGCGTCCCCCCTGGGACCCCCACATCCCACGCGGGCAAAGCCCGCATGGGATGCCATCTCCCTGAACGGTCGTCCTGGGATCATTCGCCCTTTTTCCGCCTTTGCCCCAGACTGATTTGATGGCTCATCCCATGGACCGCTTCTTCGCCCCGCCGGAGGGACGGATCTTCGCCTGCTTTCCCGGGGCGGAGGACCGGCCGGGCCAGCGGCGCATGGCGGAGCTGGTCCACAACGCCGTGGCGGATGGCGCGGCCCGTTTCCAGCGGTGGCGGGACCAGGGCGGCGAACCCGAATCCCGGCCCGAGGCCGTGATCCAGGCCGTGGAGGCGGGCACGGGCACGGGCAAGAGCCTGGGCTACCTGGTGCCAGCCCTGGCGGCGGGGCGGCACCCCATCCTCGTGGCCACGCGCACGAAGCAGCTCCAGCGGCAGCTGCTGGAGGAGGACGTGCCCCGGGCCGCGGGCATCCTGGGCCGCCCCGTGAAGGCCGTGCTGGCCAAGGGCCGGGCCAACTACCTGTGCCATACGGCCTGGGAGGCGGCGTCTTCCGATCCCCACATGGAGCTGACCCGGGCCGATCAGCAGCTCTGGCTGGCCCTGCAGCGCTGGACCCGCGAAACCCGGGATGGCGACCGCGAGGGCCTGGGCCGGTTCGGCGAGGGCGAGTCGCCCCTGTGGGACAAGATCAACGCCCGGGCCGAACGCTGCACGGGCCGCCAGTGCCCGCGCTACGAGGACTGCTACCTCACGAAGCTGAAGCTGGAGGTGGCCGAGGCGGACCTCATCATCGTGAATCATGCTTTGCTGATGGCCGATCGCGTGCTGCGGGGCTCCGCCTTCGGTCAGGTGCTGCCGGACGCGCCGGTGCTCATCCTCGACGAGGCCCACGACTTGGAGGAGCAGCTCACGGAAAGCTGCGCCGAGGCCTGGTCCAGCCGCGCCATGAACCTGCTCTTCACGGATCTGCGGGATGCGGCCCGGGATCAGGGCGCCGGGCTGCTGGCCCTGCTGGAACCCTGGGAGCGGGCCTGGTCTGACATCCTTTCCTGGGTGCCCCTGGAAGGCGGTGTGCTGCCCCTGCTGGCGCCGGGGCCCGAGATGAAGGCCCTGGCCGATGCCGTGGGCGCCTGGGTGGAGGCGGGGCATCCGTTGTGGTTGGAGACCCGGCGATTGGCCCCCGCCGATCCCGAAAATCCCGTGTGGCTGCGGCTGGCCGAGCGCGTGGGCACGGCCTTCTCACGCATGGAGCAGATCTTTGCCCAGCCCGATGGCTGGGTGTCCACCCTGAGTCGGGAGGGGGCAAACCTGGTCCACTTCAAGTCCAACCCCGTGGACGTGCGGCCCTTCTTCCATCAGCATGTGCGCCGTGGCTTCGAGAGTGTGGTGTTGACCAGTGCCACGCTGCGGGATGGCCGGGGCTTCAACGGTCTGGGCCTGCGCCTGGGGTTCACCAAGGCCGAGGTAGCGGTGGCCGAGCACGTGGAAAGCCCCTTCGACTTCGAGGCCCAGGGCCTCCTCTTCGTGCCGCCGGACCTGCCCGAGCGCCGCCCCGGCGCCGGGGGCGGCATCGGCGATCCCGCCTGGGTGGAGGCCTCGCTGGCATCCATGGAGCGCATGCTGCGGGCCAGCCGCGGTCGTGCCCTGCTGCTCTTCACCAGCCGGAAGATGCTGGCGGCCTTTCGGCCCCGGCTCCAGGAGGCCCTTCCGGAGATCACGTTCTTCGTGCAGGGCGATGGCCTGTCGCGCACCCAGCTGCTGGAGCGCTTCCGGGCCACGCCCTCGGCGGCCCTGCTGGGCCTCGCCAGCTTCTGGCAGGGGGTGGACCTGCCGGGGGACGCCCTCAGCCTGGTGGTGGTCTCGGCGCTGCCCTTCGCGCCCCCGGACGACCCCGTGCTGCAGGCCCGCATCCGCGAGGCGGACGCCCAGCGCGAGGGCCTGGGCTTCATCGGCATCCAGGTACCCCAGATGACGCTGAAACTGAAGCAGGGCATCGGCCGGCTCATCCGCACCCGCACGGACCGCGGCGTGGTGGCCGTGCTGGATCCGCGCCTCATGCTGCCCAGCGAGGACCGGTTCGGGAAGCGCTATGCCGCCCAGGTGCGCGCGGCCCTGCCGCCCTTTCCTTTAACGCGGGATTGGGAGCGGGTCGAAGCCTTCCTCGGTCTGCTGTAGAGGGGACCCGCAACGCGGGCCCCCTCTACAGGCAGGAACGAACGTGCCGTAGCCCCCTACCTCGTGGGGGGCGGTGGCGGTGGAGGGGGTGGCGGCGGCG
>JANYAS010000056.1 GCA_025361205.1 Holophagaceae bacterium | reverse complement strand
TCCTTGTGGCCCACGCCAAAGCGCTGTTCCTCGTCGATCACCACCAGGCCCAGATCCGCGAACTTCACCCGGGCCCCCAGCATTTGGTGGGTGCCGATGACGATCTCCACCTTGCCATCGGCGACTTCCTGCAGGATGCGCTTCTGGTCCGCCGCGTCCACGAAGCGGTTGAGCATCTCGATGCGGATAGGGAAACCGGCGAAACGTTCCTTGAAGGTTCGGAAATGCTGGAAGCAGAGAATGGTCGTGGGGCACAGCATGGCCACCTGGCGCCCCTCCAGGGCGACCTTCGCCGCGGCGCGCATGGCGACTTCGGTTTTGCCAAACCCCACATCGCCCACCAGTAGGCGGTCCATGGGCCGGGGCGATTCCAGGTCGGCCTTCACGGCTTCGCTGGCCTCGATCTGGTCGGGGGTCGGGGTGAAGGGGAAGCTGGCCTCGAAGGCCGCCATGTCCGGTCCGTCCGGCGAGTAGGCGTGGCCCTTCTCCAGCTTGCGCTGGGCGTAGAGTTTGAGCAGCTCATCGGCCATGTCGCGGATGGCCTTCTTGGCCTTCCGCTTGACCTTGGCCCAGCTGGCGCCCCCCAGCTTGTCCAGGGGCGGCAGGTGGCCTTCGGCGCCGGTGTGGCGCTGGACCAGGTCGGCCCGTTCCAGGCTCACGTTCAGCTGGCCGCCATCCGCGTAGCGCAGCTGCAGCACTTCGATGTCCTCGCCCCCGACCGAGAGCGTGGCGAAACCCAGGAATTCGCCGATGCCCTGATCCAGGTGGACCACGCGGTCGCCGGGTTTGAGGTCCCGCAGGTCCGAAAGGAAGGCCGCGCTGCGGGACTTTTTTGGCGCGGACTGGGCCACCTTGCGACCAAAGATTTCCCGCTCGGTGAAGACCAGGACGGCAGGTTCCTTGAGGTGGAGGCCACCACTGAGGGCCAGCTGGATGGCCCGGCAGCCGGCCTCGATGCCGTAGGCCTGGGGCAGCTCGTACTCGCGCAGGAACTCATGGAAGCGGTCTCGCATTCCCGCCGTGGACCCCGCCAGGAATACCTTGTGGCCCGTCAGGGCCAGCTCCTGCAGGTACTCGGCAAACTCGGACATGCGGCCCTGGAATTCGCGCGGGGGCTGGGCCGCCAGGGGCACCGTGGCCTCGCTCTGCCACTCCGTGAGATGCAGGGTGGCTCGGCTGGGCTCCGAGGGAAGGAACCGGTCCTCGAAATCGGGACACACCACGCCGCCCCGGCGCAGCACGTCCAGGCCCTCCTCGATGCGGGCCCGTTCCGCATCCCGAAGCGCCTCCTCCCAGGCCGGTTCCAGGCGGATCCGCAGGCAGGGGGGCATCCAGTGGACCAGCTGCCCCTTGGACTGGGCCAGCAGGGGATGGAACAGTTCCTCGCCGGGGAAATGGCCGTGGGTGGCCAGGCGCGCCTTCCGGAAGGCGAGGTCATCGCCAGGGTCCACGGTCCTGTCCGCCCGGGACACGACGGCGGCCATCAGCGCCGCTTCATCGCCGCGGTCCCCCTCGAAGCGTGGATAGAGCATGAGCGATTCCAGGGCCTCCCCGGTGCGTCGCTGGGTGTCTGGATCGAAGGGACTGAGCCGCTCCAGTTCGTCCCCGAAGGTCTCCAGCCGCAGGGGCTGGTCCAGGTGGTCAGGCCAGAGATCCACCACCATGCCCCGGGAGCTGAATTCCCCCGGGGCCGACGCCATCTCCGTGCGGCGGTAGCCCAGGGCCACTAGCGTCTCCAGCAGCAGTTCGCGGGGCACCTCGGCGCCTCTGCGCAGCTCCAGCCGCTGTTTGTTGAACCAGGAGGGATGGGGCAGCTTTTCGCAGGCCGTGAGCGGCCCCGTGACCAGCACCTGAACGCGGTGCTCCAGCAGGCCCACCAGGGCCGACAGGCGCTCCCGCAGCACCATGCCCGGCGGGCTGCTCTCCCCGCCGGCATAGGCCGCGAAGCCGGGAAAGTGGGCCACGCCCACCCCGGGCAGGAGCGCCTGCAGATCCTGGGCCAGAGTGCGGGCCTCGGCCTCGCTGGGGGTGTCCACCCACAGGGACCGCTTCCGGCCCTCGCGGCTCAGCCATCCCGCCAGCACCAGCGCGAGCGCGGGTGGGGACATCCACCGGAGGCGGGCGCCCGCAGCCTCCAGCCCCTCCCCCGGAACCCCGGCCAACCGGAGCAGTTCTTTCAAATCGTGGACCACATCATGCATACATCTTCCAGCTTGCCCGAGGACGCTCCGCCTGTCTCGGTCACAGCTCGCGGACCGCCCAGTCCCGGGGCAGGAGCACCCGATCCCCCCACACGCCCTTGTCGCTGCGCTGGCCCACCGCCAGGAACATGTTCAGCTCGGCGCCCCGGGGCAGGTCCAGAAGGGCCTTGGCGCGCCAGGGGTCGAAGCCTTCCATGGGGCAGCTGTCGTAGCCCTCGGCCCGCAGGGCGAGCATGAAGGTGGCCGCGGCCAACGCCGTGCTCTTGTGGGCCATGATCCGGATGTCTTCCCGAGACATGAGGTTCGGCGTGGGCTTAAAGAGGGAAGCCACGCGGCTGAAGGCTCGCTTGAATGGACCCAAAATGCCGAAGGGACCCGTCGTGTAGATCAACGGGATGATGCGCTTGTAGTAGGACGCCTGGCTTGGGCGAAGGGGCCTCCGGCCCTCGAAGGTCCGCAGGATCTCGTCGCGGTTCCGGCGCCAGGTGTCCCGGTGCGTGACCAGGGCGATGAGCACCGGCGCGGTCTTGGCGGGCCCCTGGTCCAGGCAGGCGGCTTCGGCCGACCGCCGTATCGCAGGATCGCGGATGATGACGAACTCCCACGGTTGGAGATTGCTCGAACTCGGAGCGAGCCTCGCGGCGTCCAGGGCGCGGTCCAGCACCTCCTGGGGCACGGGGTCGGGGAGGAAGTCCCGCACCGTGCGCCGGGATTCGACGGCGGCGTAGAAGGGTGACTCAGGCATCGGGAGCCTCCGCGATGGGATGATCGACCACTGGCTCCAGCTCGGACAGGCCGAGACGACGGCGGATCCAGGCCCAAGTCTTGGCCAGGCTCATCTCCTCGATGATCTCGAAGAACACCGGCACCACGATCAGCGTCAGCAGCGTGGAGGTGATGAGTCCGCCCACCACGGCGCGCGCCATGGGGGCGCGCATTTCCGCGCCCGCACCGAGCGCCAGGAAGAGGGGTAGCATGCCGCCGATCATGGCGAAGGTGGTCATGAGGATGGGGCGGAGACGGACGGTGCCGGCGCGAATGATCGCCTGGCGCCGGGAAATACCCTCTTCCCGCTCCAGATGCAGGGCATGGTCCACCAGCAGGATGGCGTTCTTGGTCACCAGGCCCATGAGCAGGATCATGCCGATGCTCGTCATCATGGACATGGCGTCCCCGGTCACGAGCAGCATGAGCACCATGCCCACCATGGACAGCGGCAGGCTGGCCATGATGGCGATGGGGATCTTGAAACTTTCGAACTGGCTGGCCAGCACGAAGTAGATGAAGAAGATCGCCAGCAGGATGGCGGAACCCATGTAGCCGGCCGTCTCCTTGCTGTCCCGGGTCTGGCCCAGGAACTCCACGCGCACGCCCTCCGGAAGCTTGCCGCTGGCCTTGAGCGCGGCCACATTCTTGGCTGCGGCGGCGCTGACTTCGCCCAGGGTGGCGCCATCGAAGTTGGCGTTCACTTCCACTTCCTCCATCAGGTCATGGCGCTGGAGCTTGGCGGGGGCGAGGCCCTCCTCGAAGCGCACCACCTGGTTGAGGCGGACCAGCGGGTGCTTGCCGCCGCCCAGATCCTTGGTGCTTTGGACGGTCATGTTGGCCAGCTGCGTCGTGAAGCGGCGCTCCTGATCAGCCAGGCGGACGCGGACATCCCGTTGCTCGCCCTTTTCGTCCTCATACTTGGCCACCTTCTCGCCATCCACGAGGGGGCGCACCATCTGGGCCACGAGGGAGGGGCTCACCCCCAGATCCGAGGCGGCCTTGCGGTCGATCACAAGCCTCAGTTCGGGCTTGCCGCTGTCCAGGCTGGTGGTCACATCCACCGCCCCGGGGGCACTTCTCAGGGCCTCCTTCACGAGGGGCACGGCCTGGATGACCGCATCCCGCTCGGGGGCCTGCACGGCCACCATGATGGGGAAAGCCAGACCCCAGTCGCTCACCGCTCCCACGGCGGCATCCACCCCGGGCACCGCGCGGAAACCTTCGCGGATCTGCCGACGGATCACCACCTGGTTGGGCCGACGACCGCCCTTCAACTTCACATAGATGGATCCGGAATCCACGGTGCCATTGAGGCCTGTGCCGATGGTGGTGAAGGTGAAGTCCACACCGGGGACGGCCTTGATGGACGTCTCCAGGGCCTGGGCCTTCTCGCGGGTGGCGGCCAGACTGGAACCGGGCCCCGCCTTGAAGCTCACCTGGAGATCGCCCCGGTCGTAGTCGGGCATGAAGTTGCCGCCCAGCAGCCCCATGAGGACCATGGCCATCACGAAGCTGCCCAGCCCCAGGCCCATCACCGTCCAACGGTGGTTCAGGGACCATTCGATGGCCGTCTTGTAAAAGCCTTCCCAGCGGTCCAGGGTGCGGCCGAAGGCCTGCACGCTTCGCATGATGGGGTTGCGCCCTTGGTAGTGGACGTGGCCATCGGCGCTCTTTTCATGCTCGGGATCCGGCCAGACGGAGCTGAGCATGGGATCCAGCGTGAAGCTCACGAACAGCGAGATCGCCACGGCGAAGGCCACCACGATGCCGAAGGGGAAGAAGAACTTGCCCACGATGCCGCCCATGAAGGCCACGGGCACGAACACCGCCAGGATCGACAGGGTGGTGGCGATGACCGCCGGGCCGATCTCGGCCGTGCCCTCCCGGGCGGCGGTGACGTGATCCTTGCCCATCTCGGCGTGCCGGGTGATGTTCTCGCGGACCACGATGGCATCGTCGATGAGGATGCCGATGGCCAAACTGAGGCCCATGAGGGTCATGGTGTTCAGGGTGAAATCAAGGACCCGCATGATGATGAAGGTTGAGATCACGGATACGGGCAGGGTGAGGCTGGTGATGAGCGTGGACCGCCAGCTCTTCAAGAAGAAGAAGACGATGATTACCGTCAGCAGGCCGCCCACGAAAATGGAGAGGTTCACGTCGTCCACGTTATCGATGATGAAGCGGGCATTGTCCTTGGCCTTGAACACCTCGACGCCCTGCTTGCGCAGGTCGGGCTTCAGTTCCTCCAGGGCCTTTCCCACGGCGGTAACCATGGTCACGGTGTTGCCGCCGGTCTGCCGCTGGATTTCCAGGGCGACCACATCCCTGCCGTTCAAGCGGGCCAGGCTGCGCCGTTCCTTGATCCCGTCCACAATGGACGCGACTTCCTGGAGCTCGATGGGGCGGCCTTCCTTGTTGCCCACGATCACATGGTTGAAGTCCGCCACGGATCGGGCCTTGGCATCCACCTTCACGGACACTTCGCGGTTGCCCTGGAGCAGGTTGCCGCTGGGAAGGGCCAGGGTGTCGTTGCCGAGGGCGCCCTTGACGGCTTGAAGGGCAAGCCCCTGGGCTTCCAGCTTCTGGGGATCAATCTGCACGAGGATCTCGCGGGTGCTGCCCCCGGCCACGTCCACCTTGCCCACGCCGGAGATGTTTTCGATGCGCCGCTTCAGGAAGTCCTCGGCGATGCGAGTCAGTTCCCGGTCGTTCATGGCTGGATGGTTGGCATCCGGTTTCACCACCAGGGACAGCACCGGCAGCTGGGCCGGGTCGAACTTGGAGATGACTGGTTCCTCAATATTGTTGGGGAGGTTCCGCCGGATCTGACCGATCTTGGTGCGCACGTCGTTGAGCGCGTTGTCCACGTTCCGGCCCAGCTGGAACTGGATCACCAGGGTGCCCAGGCCCTCCTGGCTGGTGGAGCTGATCTCCTTGATCTTTTCGATGGGGTTGACGGCCTCTTCGATTTTTCGGATGACGTCCTGCTTGACGGACTCGGGGCTGGCGCCGGGATAGATGACCGATACCGTGACCGTGGGAATGTCGATATTCGGGAACTGGTCGATGCCCAGGGTCTTCACGGAGAAGAGGCCCAGCACTACCAGCGCCAGCATGATGCAGACCGTGAGAACGGGTCGGCGGATGGAGAGGTCAGACAGGAACATGGGTTACTTCCCTCCCGTGGCAGGGGTGCCGATGATGCTCAGCTTGGTGCCATCACTGATGAGATCCTTCCCGTTGTCCACCACCTGGGCGCCCACCGCGAGGCCCTCCACGGGGCGGAAGCCGTCTTGCTCGGGGCCGACGGCCACCTTGCGGCGCCGGGCCACGCCCCCTTCGGAGATATAGAGTTCGACGTCCAGGTCCTGGGCCTTCAGCAGCGTGGCTGGCAGGGAGGGCTTCTTCAGTTCGCCCTCCGCCAGGATGTTGCCCTCCACGAAGAGGCCGCTCTTGAGCGCCCCGTCGGGGTTGGGCACTTCCATGCGCACGCGCAGGGTGCGACCGTCCTGGGAGAGGCTGGGGCTGATCTGCGTGACCCGCCCTTCGACCTGGTGATCCACACCCACGGCCCGGAAGGTCGCCTTCTGGCCCACCTTCACCTGGGACATCACCTCGGCCGGCAGGTCCGCCTGGATTTCCAGCTTGCGGTTGTCCACGACCTCGAAGGCGGGTTGTCCCGGCGATAACATCTCCCCCGGCTGGACCAGCCTCCGGGCCACCTGGCCCGCAAAGGGGGCCGTCAAGTGGGCTTTTCTCAAACGCAGGCGCGCAATTCCCAGGTTGCTCTCCGCCGCCTGGACGGACGCCTTCCCGGCCTGGTGGGAGGTCTCGGCCTGCTGCGCGGCCTGGCGGGTGATGCTGCGCTTCTCCAATAACATCACCGCCCGATCATTGTCCCGCTGGGCTTGGAGGGCCTGGGCTTTAGCCTGGGCTAGCTGGGCCTCGGAGCTCTGGACGCCCAGGGCGTAGTCATCCCCATCGATGGCCCCCAGCAGGGCGCCGGCGGCGACGGTATCACCTTCCTGCACCGCCACCCGGGTGACGCGCCCAGTGATCTCGGCCTTGAGGATGGCCCGGTTCACGGCCAGCAGGTTGCCGGTGAAGGCCACCGCCGGTCGGAATGCGCGCTCCTGCACCGGCACCAGCGTGACCGGCACCAGTCCCTCGCCTTTCACCACAGACTGGTGGGCCAGTTCGGCGTGGCGCTGGCTGCGATGGTAGGTGGCCGCCCCAGCGATGACGAGCACGGGTATCAAGGTGTAGAGGATGATTTTGCTGCGCATGGGGTTCTTCCTTATCCAGGGGTGTGAAGGTCGATGGGATCAGAGCGGGGGCAGGCCCAGGGATCGGCGCTGATCGAAATGGGCGGACCAGAGGCCCAGCTCGGCCTGGCGCCGCTGGCTTTCGGCCTGGCGCTCCGCGCGTTCGGCCTGCAGCAGGTCAAGGGACGTGATGAGACCCTGCTCGAAGGATTCGCGGCTCATGCGCAGTGCCTCTGCCGTGGCGTCATGGGCCTTGTGGGCGGCCTCAGTGAGGGCCGTGGCCGTTTCAATGCCGCGGTCGGCGGTGCTCTGCTCGATGGCAATGGACCGTTCCCGATCGAGGCGCGTTTGCTTGACTTGCTCGAGCTGGGCCGTGTTCTGGGCCCGCTTGCCCGAGCTGCGCAGCCCGTCGAAGATGGGGAATTTCATGGTGACGCTCACCTTCCAGGTGTCGTAGGGCTCCTTGAAGAGGTTGTCGGTCTTGGCCGCCTGGTAGCCATAGCTGGCGCTGAGGTCGAACTTGGGCCGGAGATCGGAGGTGATGATCTTCCCGTTGGCGCGGTAGATGGCTTCCTGCTGCTTCAGCTGCGCCACCTCACTGCGTTCCGTCCCCGCCGGCCGGACCCCGGCTTCCGGTTGGCCCAGGTCCATCAGCGCCAGCGGCGCCTTTGGGTCCAGGCCCAGCTGCCCGTTCAATACCTCCAAAGCCCGCTTCACGTTGGCCTCGGCCCGAAGGGATTCGGGAATCACCGCCAGCCACTCGCTCTCGGCCCGGAGGCGATCCAGCTCGGTGGCCGTCTGGGCCTCCAGCTTGGCCTTCACGTCCGACACAAACTGCTCCGCCGTCTTGCGTCGGCTTTCGATGACCTCCTGCTCGGCCTGGGCCGACAGGACGGCCAGGTAGGCCTTGGCCACCCCATGAAGGATGTCCAATTCCGCCGTCGTGAATCCGTAGGCTGCCTCGGTCTCGCCCATCTTGGCGATCTCGATGGCCGTGCCCAGCTTGCCCCAATAGAAGAGGGGCTGGGTGAGGTTGGCCTGGCTGGTGTAGACGCTGCGGGTGCCCACCAGGGAGTCCACGGGGAAGCCAAGCTTCGGGGCGAGCTCCGCAAAGCCGCTGTTGAGCAGTGAGACATCCCGTAGGCGGGTGAAGTCGCCCATCAACGTCAACTGCGGCAGGGCATCGGCCCGGGTGCTGGTGATGAGGCCCTGGCGTTCTTCCACCCGCGCCTTGGCGGCGCGGAGGATGGGGTTCTCGGACCGGGCCCGGGACAGGGCTCCAGGCAGATCCAGGGAGAGCGGGGTGCGGGGGACGGGGGCCGAAGGCGGAGCCTGGAGGGCGGGAGGGGAGATCAGGAGCATGTCAATGCCTCGGCTGCGGGAAGGCCTCAGGGACGCCGAGTCCCCGTAGGCTGAAGTCAATGTGGTGCCGGATAACCTTTTCCAGGTCTTCGGGGTAAGCCGGATTGCCCCGGATCAGACGAATGATCCCCAGCGAATTCTTGAAGTGGATGATCTGCCCCTGGATGCTCACGCCCATGGCGAACAGCGCGTCCTCATCGAGGTCCGGCCGCAGCACCTGCAGGCAGTGGGTCAGGTGATCCACGTAAGGTTTCAAGTGTTCCAACAGCAGGGGGGCCGAGGCAGGCCTCGGTGCTTGCATCTCGCGAGCCATGAGGACCATGGCGGCCTCATCGATGGGGTCCGAGCCCAGGCAGGACACGAGCTCGGTGAAGAAGGCCCGGATGTAGTCCTGGAAGCCCTGAAGGGCCGCCTGGCGGGCACCGGGAGTCCCGGCGGGGGGGATCGTGGCCAATTCAGAAACCACACAGGACTTGCGGGCGAAGATGGCTTTAAGTGTCTCCCGGTAGAGCCCCTCCTTCCCGCAGAAGTGGTAGGCCACCAGGGCCGAATTGGCGTTCGCCCCCTTGGCGATCTCCCGGATGCCCGCCCCGTCGAAGCCCTTCGCGGCAAAGGTCAGGATGGCCGACTCGATGAGTCGCGAGCGGGTGTCGTGGGGCAGTTCGGGGAAGGTCATGGGAACCTTTGCGGATAAATCAACCGAGTGATTAACTCGATCCACCCATGTTAATCAATCGTTTGATATTGTCAACCCCCCTCCTTCGCAAAGGCCTTCCTGTCCCCCGCCCCGGCCTTATGCGATCCTGGGGACCCCCTGGAGTCCACCCATGCTCTTCCTGGTCTTCTATTTCGTCTTGTTCGTCGTCCTGATCTTCCAGGGCACCCACGTGGCCGGTGAGGTCAAGATGCCCCTGGGCACCCTCCCCGAGGAAGTCGGCCAGAACCCCTTGGCGGCGGCCCGCTGGGGAATCTTCCTCATCACGGTTGGTTTCTTCGGCGCCGTCCTGGGCCTCCTGGCCTTCCGTTATCCAGGCCTGGCCGCCCTCCGGCCCGTCTCCTTCGCCTTGGGTCTGGGCGTCCTGGCCCTCTATGGCCTATGGGTGATCTTCCTGGGCCGGAAGCCCGAGTTCATCGGCACGGCCGCCGCAGCGGACGACCACGGCCACGGGCACCACTAGAGCGCCTGAGGCCACCCCACGGCGCCGCGAAGCGCGTCTTTGGGTGTCGACCTTCATCCCATATACAAAACAGGCGACCCAAAGGGCCGCCCGTTCGAAGGTGAAGCAGAAGGACTAGACCTTCTGAACGTTGGTTGCCTGGGGGCCTTTCTGGCCCTGTGCGACTTCGAAGCTGACGCGCTGGTTCTCGTCGAGCGTACGGAAGCCACCACCCTGAATGGCGGTGTGATGGACGAAGAGATCAGCGCCACCCTCATCGGGGGTGATGAAGCCGAAACCCTTTTCGGCGTTGAACCACTTGACGATGCCTTGAGCCATGACTGTTTCCTGCAGATTGTCTGGTGATGGTGATGCGATGACTTTCCCCAGACAAGACCGTCATTGCGTGTGCGTGAGGTCCGCCCTTGGCGGGTCACGGCTGAAATCATGACAGGGTTGCCCCTGTCCAACGTTTTTTTCTGTATGAATGCTCGAAATTTTTAGAACCGGACCACGGCGCCGAAGCCGACCCCCTTGCGATCCAGTTGCAGTTCCAGGTCATCCTTCACGGAACCCCTGGGGACGTCGAAGCTGCCGCCCTCGTAGAAGGCGCGCAGCCCGAACCACTTCACGGGAAAGACCCGGAGATCCGCGCCGACCAGGGTGTATTTGGCCTGTTTGTAGCCCAGGTAGTGAACGTAGGCCTTGGCCTCGACCGCGCCGTTGAAGCCCCGGGCCCCCCCGGATAGACCCAGCTGCGGGATGGGGGCCGTCACCCGGGTGCTGGCCGAAGCGGGGGGTGCAGGCAAGGGCGGCGTCCCGACGGCATCCAGGTCAATGGTCCAAGCCTGGGCCCCGAGGTCGAGGCCCAGCCAGGCCTCCGGCCGGCTGAACAGCTTGATGGTCCAGGTGCCATCCACACTGGCCAGCTTCACGTGGGATTGGACACGGGTCCCGGCCTGGTAGTCCGTGCCGTTGACCGTGACCTTGCGGGTGACCACGCGATCACCCCGGTACTCGGCGGTGCCGTTGGAAAGCTGGAAGGCGAAGCGCGGTCCCTGGTAGTCCAGGAAGAATCCCGGCGTGGCCTTGTCCTTGCCCAGCCCCAGATCCGAATCCAGATTCAAGGCGATGGGCTTGCCATCCTGCATGCCCTGGAAATGGCCGGAGAGGGAGGGCCCGTAGAGCTGCCCACCCAAGGTCCAGGTCCGCTGGACATCCGAGGAGGCCTGGTTCGGTGCGCCCAGCTGGGCGAAGGCGGCCGTGGCACAAAGAGATAGGGCGATCAGCAGGACGCGCATGACTCCTCCGGAAGGGACGCCCATCCTATCGACCCGGGGGCCTGCGCACTGGAATATTCAAACCGGGTTGGCTTCCGGGGTGTTACCGGCTCAGAGGCGAACCACCAAGCCGAAGCCCACGACCCGACGGTCTGCCCGAATGTCCAGGTCCCCTTGCAGGGATCCACTGGGGATGTGCATCCGGTTGTCCTCGAAGAAGGCCCGCACCCCGAAGCTGGGATAGAAATAGGCGCGGGTGTCGATACCGTAGCGCGTGAGCGTCGCGCCCCTGTGGGTGAAATACCGGAGGTAGATCCGGGATTCCACCAGCCCATTGGCCCCGGTGGACCACCCCGTGAGGCCCACCTGCGGGATGGGCCAGGAGGGACGGGCCGACTGGGCCTGAGCGGCTGAGGGAGCCAGGGCGGACAGATCCGCTTGCAGAAGCTGCAGGCCCAGGTCGAAGCCGATCCAGGCATCTGGCTGCTGGACAAGCTTGTAGGTCCACAGGCCCTCCAGGACTTTGACCTTCGCGGAAACCTGCAGGGCCGTTCCGGCCGCATAGGGCGTGCCGTTGAGGGCGATGTCGCGCGGCAGGAGCTGGTTGCCGCCGTAGTGGGCGGAGTCGTAGCTGAGCAGGAAGGCTTGGGTCTGCCCCTGGTACTCCGCCAGGAACCCGAGGGGGTTGCCCTCCCGGCCCAGCCCCAGGTCGGCGGAGGTGTCCACCGAGGAGACCCGGCCATCCCGGCTGCCGTTGATGCTGGCCGTCAGGGAAGGTTGCACTTTCTGGAGACCGAAGGTCCAGTTGAGTTGCTGGGTGCCTCCTGGCCCGTCAGGGCGCCCCAGCTGGGCAAAGGCCGACACGCTGATGAAGAAAAGCAGAACTGCAACCTTGCGCATGGGGCCTCCGGCCTAGGCCCATCCTATCCACCAATTCGAATTAGACCGCCGCGAGCTTCCGATAGGCCTCGAGGAAATCCTTGGGCTGGGGCAGGATCTCGTCCTCCAGGGCCGGGTAGTAGGCCACCCAGGTGTCCTTGGCGGCCACGCGACGCACCGGGGCGTCCAGGTGGAAGAAGAGCTCGTCGGCGATGCGGGCGGCGAGCTCGCTGCCGTAGCCCCAGCTCAGGGTGTCCTCGTGGGCCACGAGCACCCGGTGCGTCTTCTTCACGGTGCGCTCGATGGCTTCCCAGTCGTAGGGATTCAGCGTACGGAGATCCAGGATCTCGACGAAGATGCCCTCCTTCTCCGCCTCCCGGGCCGCCTGCACGGCGCGATGCACCGTGTTGCCATAGGTGATGACCGATAGGCTCGTGCCCTCGCGCACCATCCGGGCCTTCCCGAAGGGAATCATGAAATCCGGCCCGGGATCGTTGCCCTTGTTGTGGGTCTGCCGGTAGAGGTGCTTGGGCTCGAGAAACAGCACCGGATCGTCGCAGCGGATGGCGGTGCGCAGAAGGCCCGCCGCGTCCAGGGCCGTGCTGGGGTAGACCACCCGCAGGCCCGGGATGTGCGTGAAGGTGCTCTCGCCGCACTGGCTGTGGTAGGTGGCGCCCCCCATGAGATAGCCCGCGATGGGCACGCGGATCACCATGGGCGCCTTGAAGGC
>JANYAS010000013.1 GCA_025361205.1 Holophagaceae bacterium | reverse complement strand
CCCCATCGTGCCCTGTGGCTGTCCCCTCTGCGGCTGCTCCAGCCTGGAAAGCCGCCGCAAGCAGGTAAAGGAACTCATCGCCGCCATGGAATCCAGCATTCCCCAGCTGAAGGCCTCCATGCTCGGCGCCATGGGCAACGTGAAACCGAGCCATCTGCTCGATCTGAAGCTGGGAACCTCGGGGCCCGGGGCCTGAAGCCTTCGGCCAGGCCAAGGCCGGAGAAGACCAGACCGGGTGGGGCCATCATCTAAACCGGGCCAAGGACGAGGAGTAGACCTTGGAACCAGTCCGCCCAAACATTCGAGGTCATTGCCGTCAGGTCCTTCCTCCCGGGATGGGCTCATCCCGGCCCGGTGACCCTTTACCCAAGGACGCCCATGCCCCCGACCACACCCTCGCTGCAGCCCCTGGCCGCCGAAGCCCGGCTCCTTCAGCTGGATGTGCTCAGGGGTCTCGCCCTGCTCGGCGTCCTGCTCGTGAACCTCAGCGTCTTCAGCGGCTCCGAATGGGCCATCGCCGCCCACAGCCCCTACCCCATGGGCTGGGGGGGCACCCTGGTCCAGGCTCTGTGCAACGCCTTGCTGGAATCCAAGGCCGCAGCCCTCCTGGCCATGCTCTTCGGGGCCGGCCTTGCCATCCAGGCCGAGACGCTTGAACGGCGCGGCGAGCGGCACCTGCCCTTCTCCCTGCGCCGCGTGGGGGCCCTCGCTCTCATCGGCCTCGCCCATAGCTTCCTGCTCTGGAACGGCGACATCCTCCTCGACTACGCACTCATCAGCCTCCTCATGCTGCCCGTCCTGCATGTGGGGGCCCGCCGCATCCTGTGGACCATCCCCCTTCTCTGGGCGGCCACGGGGCTCCTCATCCTGCCCCTCGCCGGGCGCATCGGCGCCGCCAGCAGCCTGATTGACCAATCCGTGCCCTTCCACGCCATGAGTGCTGAGCACTACGGCGCCGCATCCTGGTTCGCCCTTCTGAAATACCGCGCATGGGAGATGGTGAATGTCATGGGGCCGGTACGCCTCTCCAATCGCCTGCCCATCCTCCTGCCCTTCTTCGTTCTCGGCGCCTATTTCTGGAAGAAGGGCTTCTTCTCCGAGCCTGACCGGCACAAGACCGCGCTGAGGCGCATGGTACTGGTTTTCGGCCTCCTGGGTCTGTCGGCGAACCTGGTCCCACGGGAGCTTGTCTGGTCCTTCGCCTCCAGCCTGTCCTTCCGTCCCTTCCGCATCCTGATCCGCGCCACCTACTTCTTCGCTCGGCCGGGACTCACCCTCGGCTACGCGGCGGGCATATTGCTGCTCCTCCAGCACCCTCTAGCCCGGCAAGCCCTTCGGGTCTTCGCACCCCTCGGGCGAATGGCCTTGACCCAGTATCTCCTCCAGTCTCTCATCTGCATCTGGATCTTCAACGGGCACGGCCTGGGCCTCTACGGAAAGGTGCCCATCAGCCACTACCTGTTGGGGGGCACGGTCCTATTCGCGCTGCAAGTGTGGAGCAGTCACCTGTGGCTGGACCGCTTCCGCATGGGCCCGGCGGAATGGCTCTGGCGGCGCCTCAGTTACGGAGGTCCGCAGCGCTTCAAGCTGTCGTCACCGCCTCCAGCCACCGCCAAGGCCAGGGCTTAGTTGCCCTAGAGGTTGTTCAGCCTTGAGGCCGGGGTGGAACCTTCCCGCGGACCACCCCACCCAGAAGCTACGGATGCCCGGTCTGCCCTCCTGGCACTGGCCTGTTCTGCGGGACAAGCCGGCCCTGCGCCCACGTTCCGGCCCGAGCCCCGACCCGTTATGAGGCTCGAGCTGCCCAGACAGGTCCACACACCCTAGGACACCATGCGGATGCTCGTCGACCAGGAACTGGCCCGCCGCAACGAACCCGGCGCCAACCTGGAAGTGGTCGGCTACGACGACGCGGCCGCGCTGAAGCTGCTCTCCAGGAAGGTGGCCTTGAAGATCCGTCTGGCCTTCAAGGCCACGGACACACACCAGCATAGCGAACTGTATGCCTTCATGCGGCAGGATCCCAGCCACCCCAAGCCCGTGCTGTTCATTCGCTGACGCTTCGCGGCGGCGCAGACAAGCGGCGGCTACTCCATGCTCAGCCACAACCCCTTGAGGTAGAACCCCTCGGGATGGTTCAGCGCATAGGGATGATCCGCTGGTTGCCCGAGATGTGCCAGCACTCTCGCCTCGCGGCCGGCTTCGAGCAGGGCGGTCCACACGGCCTCCTGGAAGCGGGTGCGGTCGAGGTGCTGGCTGCAGGAGAAGCACCAGAGCAGGCCGCCGGGCGCGGTGGCGCGGGCGCCCAGGCGGTAGACATCCTTGTAGGCCTTGAAGGCCTTGTCCACGTCCTTGCGCTGCTTGGCGAAGGCGGGCGGATCCACGATGACCCGGTCCCAGCCCATGGGTTCCAGGTGCCGCATCAGCTCGAAGGCATCGCCTTC